>CAYQJN010000047.1:0-14090 GCA_964417845.1 uncultured Isosphaeraceae bacterium | reverse complement strand
GGGGGTGAGCTTCGGGTTGGGGCCGCCGGCGACCGGGCCTGCGCTTTCCGCGCGGCCGCCGACTCCGTCGAGGCGTTTCTGTTGAGGCGCTGGGAGGACCATCCGAACACGCCGACCTTCGGCGAGACCACCGAGCCACTCTCCGTTCATCAACATTGTCATCAGAAGCCGCAGGCCTCGCTCACCGGAGTCTTTCTGCGGAGGTGCGGCTGGATCAATGCTCGGGTTCTGGACACCGGGTGCTGTGGCATGGCAGGCGCATTCGGCTACGAATCGCGTCACGACGCTCTGTCACGGCGGATTGCCGCCGACTCGCTCTCGGAATTGCAGGACTGTGGCGGGGCTGTGGCGGCGAACGGAACCTCGTGCAGACACCAGATCAGCGACGTGTACGGACGGGAAGCGCGTCATCCCGTGTCCCTTGCTGCTGCTAGGCTGACATCATGAATCCCCGTCGACACATCTGTGGTGCGCTTGCGGCGACCTGTCTTCTGGCAGGATGTTCAACGGTTCCAGGCACCGATCGCGAGCGGCTCAATCTTGTTTCATCGGGGCAGATGCAACAACTCGGCGCAGAGGGATTCAGGTCAATCCTCGACAACAAGACTGTCGTCGAGCAGGGGCCGGATGCGGACCGCGTGCGGGTGATCGCGGATCGGGTGGTACGTTCGGCAAAGGCCATGTATCCGACCGAGGACCTGCCAGACACCTGGGAGGTTGTCCTGGTCGAGGACGACACTCCGAACGCATTTGCGTTGCCGGGCGGACGCATCGGCGTCCACACCGGGATGCTCGACGTGGCGGACTCGGACGATGGACTGGCAGTGGTGCTTGGACATGAAGTAGGGCATGTGCTTGCGGAACATGCCGCCGAGCGTATGAGCCAATCGATGCTCGTCGCCGGCGGACTGGCACTGGGGGGGGCGGCGTTGTCGGATCAGCACGAACGCACCCGAGCGATCGGGCGCGGGGCGATGGGCATTGGGGCCACGATCGGCGTGTCCTTGCCATACAGCCGGCTGCACGAGGCGGAGGCGGACGAGCTCGGGCTCATGATCACCGCCCACGCCGGGTATGACCCTCGTGCAGCGCTCCCGCTCTGGCGACGGATGGCAAAGTCGGGTGATCGCACGGTTGAGTTCCTGTCAACCCATCCTGCGCCGATGACGCGGGTTGAAAGCCTTCGTCAACTCATGCCGTCGGCCATGCGCATGTACCGCGCAGCGACACGCTGAATCATCCGGCCTGCGATTCGAGCCGCGCCAGATCTTCGGGTGTGTGGGTGCCGCCGAGATTGACCAGCGCGACGCCCAGGATGATCAGGCCGATGCCTGCGATCTTGATCCACGGCATCGTGTCGCCAAAGAGCATGACGCCAATGACGGCGACGGCCGCTGTGCCCGCGCCTGCCCAGATGGCGTAGACCACGCCGATCTGCAGATACTCAAGCGACTTGATCATGGCGAGAAAGCACAGGATGTAGAAGATCGCCATCAGTACCGATGGCCACAGGCGAGAGAGGCCCTCGGACATCTTCATGCAGGTAGCCGCAGCGACTTCGAAGGCGATGGCAAGCGCGAGAAAAATCCAACCGATCATGGCGTCCTCAATCGACTCGGGGCGGTATCGAGGACCGATGGTAGTGCCGATCAGCCGTCCGCTGGCGGCTCGGGCAATTGGGGCTGATCCGGTGGTGGAAGTCCCGGGGGATGCTGGTCGCCGCGTGGGCCTGGGGGCATTCCCGGCGGTGGCCTGTGCCCCGGTGGCGGACCTCCGCCGTTCCGGCGCGGTCGCCCTCGCCGTCCAACCGGATCGGCGGCACTGACGTCCGGGGGAGTAAAGCCCTCCTCAAGCAGCCAGTCA
Source organism: uncultured Isosphaeraceae bacterium (assembly GCA_964417845.1). GTDB lineage: Bacteria > Planctomycetota > Phycisphaerae > Phycisphaerales > SM1A02 > UBA12567. Next base: position 12,227 of record CAYQJN010000047.1, on the reverse strand, counting down.
CGCATGGCTTCCCGCTCTTCAGCCGAAAGGCGGCCGTCTTGATCCAGATCGAACTTGATCTGCATCTCTTCTCGCCACCGCGCCTGGCGGCCATGACCGTTGGCCAGTTGCTGCCGAGCCGTCGCACGCTCCGCATCGCTCAGCGCCCCGTCCGCATCGAATCGATCAACGAGATGCTGTGGGATGTCCGGACGCCGATCGCCTCGACTGCGCGGGCCGTGCATGCGACTGCCGAGTAGCTGCCGTTGGTCCGGGGTCAACAGATCGACGAACCGACCGAATTGTCGACCGGCAAGTTGCCGTCGGCGGTTCTGAATCTCGGCCTCCTCATCCATCAGCGACCGCATGGCGGAAGCATCCACAGTCTCTGCATCAAGCAGATCAGCCATGGCGGCGCGGACCTTGGCGAGATCGCTTCGGATCAGTGCCGATTCATCGATAAACGTCTGGCGGAGTTCGGTCAACCTCGCAACCTGACGGTCGTCGAGGTCAAGTTCCTGCGCGACCTGGTGAATCTCCGCCATGGGACCCGGCGGCACGCGATGCCGCAACGCGCCGATGATGAAGAACACATTGAAGATGAGCGACAGCAGCAGAAGTACCGTTAGAAGTCGTGTCTTCATGGCAATGTGCGCTCGTTCCAGGCCAGGAACGACGTGTCGCCATCGGTCTCGCCGACCCCGAAGGTTGCGACGGACAGCGATGATGCGCGGACGTCGGCGATGCTGGCGCTCTCAGCGCCGAGTCTCCACCCGCCTACGGCGAGCAGCACGGCGGCGGCCGCTGCCACGGCCCACCCGCCGATTCGTGCGACCACGCTCGGCCGGCTCGGGACAAGCGACTGCACACGGCGGAGCGTGTCCCGGTTGACCTCGATATCGGCGTCCAACGCGGATGCCAGACGAACGTCGGCGACGAATGCCCGAAGATCGGCGTCTGCCGCGAGTGCAGACTCGACGGCATCATCCGGCTCGGGGTGGTCAATCCACGCGGCAAGATCCTCCAGCGGTGGTGCTGGCGGATCGTCGGCCCAGCGGAGGCCATGGAAGTCGAATTGGTGCGATTCTGTGGTCATTGGCGGTCCTCCCGTTGTACGGGGCCTGACGGCGGTGTATCCCCCGGAGAAACGGGGTCGAAGTGGGCTCGAAGTCGTTCCATGGCCTTGTGTTTGGTGCTTCGAATGGTCTGGGGATTCACATCCAGGACGCGGGCGACGTCTCCGACATCAAGCCCGTCCTCGAAGAGGAGCTTCAGCACCAGTCGCTGACGCTCGGTCAGAAGGTGTGTCGGGATCTCAGGTCCCGTGGATGGCGATGGCGGGGCCACTGAGGCTCCATGCGCTTCGTCTATGGGGCGGGTGTCGAGCCCGCGCCGACGGATCGCGTCAATGGCCACGCTTCGCGCGATCAAGGTGATCCAGGTGGAGACGCTGGCGCGACCTGGGTCGTAGGCTCTGAGCAGCCGACGGTCATTCCGCAGCAGTTTGACGTACACGGCCTGCACCACATCATCGATGTCCTCGCCGGCGGGCGTGCGTCCGGTTGGCAGAACCCTCCGGATTGATGCCACGACCAATCGGACCGTTTGGTCGCAAAATGCCGCCCAGGCGTCGGGTTCCCCTCGGATGCAGGCGTCGAAGTCGAGGTCCACGGGGGGTCCTTGCTGGCTGAGTACCGTGAGGGGCCTTTGGTGCCGCGGTATGGGGGCTGGCCCGAGCCACCCCGACGCAGTGCCCTACGCAGTGCGGTTCGATCCTATCCTGTGAATCCTTGGGATAGCAGGCGGGGCACCGTCGTAAGGCTCACCGAGCCCCGTTGTGGGGGCGAGACGACAGAGGAGACCGGAATCATGTGGCGTACATCTGGAATGGCGGCCCTGACGGCAGCATTCATGTGGGGGCTGCCAGGCGACCTCAACGCCCAACCGGCTCCGGGAGGCCCTCCGGGGGCTGCCGGAAGTGAGGGTGAAGGCGGCGAGCGACCGGGCCGGGCTGGTGGACGTCGAGGCGGACAACGCGAAGGTGATCGCGCCGACGGTGAACGAGGGCGCAGGAGGGGCGGTGGCCGCGGTGGCTGGGGTCGCCCGGAACAGGGCGTGCTCGGTGGTCCGATGGGCATGGTCAGTGGGGGACTTTTCAAACCCGAGTGGCTGACCCGCGACATTCTGGTCCTGCACGAGCTCCTGCAATTCGATGAACAACAGCAGGACGTCGTGGAGATGCTGCTCGAAGACTACGACGCCAACTTCCGGATGGCGGTTGAGGAGACACAACTGGAGTTGGAGGCGTTGGGCGAGAGCTCGGGCGTTGGGGCGCTGGAGCAGGATCGGGTCGAGGAACTCCGCGGTCGCATGGAGTCGATGCGCGAGCAGATGCGGGCCATGCGTGAACAGCAGTCGTCCGACGAGCCTGCGGAGATGTCGGAAGAAGAGCGGGCCGCCCAGCAGGAGAAGATGCAGGCGGTTCGAGCGGAGTTTCGAGATCAGATGCGGACGATCCGGGACGAGTTCAGGGAGGTCCGTGACAGCCAGATGAACTCTGAGGAAGGGGTGGTCATGCTGCAGGGGCAAATGGACATGCTTCGCCGATTCGAGCGCGCGCGTCGTGCCATGGGTGAGCAGGTCACAACGTCCATCATCGGCGTGTTGAGTGAGCGGCAGATCGAAGCATGGCCCTTGGTCGATCGCATGATCCGCCGCCTTCGACAACTTCCGGAGGGTCGATTGCAGGGTGAACGTACAGATCTCGGACCGATCATGGATCGCTTCCACCCGCAGCTTGAAGAGACGGCTGCCGAGGCGATCAGGGCGATCATGGACGCGTGGGAACTGGATCTCGATGATGCGCTCAGTCGCCGTATGAAGGGCGATGCCAACGCGATCTTCGTCGCTTTGGAGGCGATGCCGAAACGCGACTTCGACACGCTGCTTGAACTCACGGATCGCCGCACCAGAGATCGACGCGTTGTTCGCGACGTGACGGACTCGGCGATCGAGGCGATTGCCGCGACGATGCAGGAGCCGATGGCCACGGAGTTTCGCAAGGACGCGCTGGAGGAGGGGTATGGCCGCGTCTTCCGACCATCCCGAGCCCAGCGTGCCATCACGTCGGCGCTTGAACTGGACGGGCTTGACGAAGAACTCGTGGCCGCCATCGAGGCGCTTCAGGCGGAGTGCGATGCAGCCATGGGCGCCCATGGAGAGCTGATTCTGGAGGCGGTCCGTCGGTACGAGGAGCCACGTGAAGTGAGGTTCATTCGCCGCATGCGGGATCGCGAATTGGGAACCGAGACGCCCCGGGGCGAGGATGATGATCCGATCCGAGCCGCCTATGACCGGCGCGGCGAAGATGAAGGCGCGTTCATCGAGCGGCTTCGTGACCTTCTTGGCGAGGAGCTGGCGGCCCAGGTGCGGGAGCTGGCGCAGCCGCAGGGTGATCGCGGATGGCAACGGCAGGGCGACCGGGGTGACCGAGAACAGATGCGGGCTCAGTTCATGGAGCGGTTCGACGCCAACGGGGACGGCGAGATCGACGACGCAGAGCGAGCCACGATCAGGGAGACCTTCAGGCGTATGCGAGAAGAAGGCGGCTCACAGGGAGGCCGAGGAGGTCCGCCGCCATTCGGTGGAGGGTGATCAGTCGCCGACTTTTTGCAGAACGAACGTGGTGTCGCAGCGCCGACCGTCAAGCGAGATGGGGTGATTGACATCGAATTCACCTCCATAGGTTCCGACGAGCCTGAATCGAGGTTCCGACGCCACCAAGGCAGCCACCTGGCGTGGCCCATAAGTCCGGAACTGCCACAAGGTCTCGAGGCGATCGGTTTCGGCGCCCCGGTTGATGGTCATGCGACACCGCAGTGATTCGAGACGCTTTCGGCGGCATGCCGGCCATCCCCGCAGGACGGACACAATCTCTCGTCCGCGGTTGCTGGTCGTCCATCGTTCCCATCGCTGAGATCGATCTTCGTAGTCGGTGAGCGGCAGTGTGAAGATGTACAGGCCGCGGCATTTCAGTGCGTCCGCGACACGCTTGAGGTGGCTCTCGACGGCGGACGCGCTGAGGAGCAGGCGGATGGTGGAGAGCATGTTGCACGCGACGTCGAAGTTGCAGCCCACATCGAAACTGGTCATGCAGTCGACCCTGAGGTCGGCATGGAGTTTTCTGCGCCGAAGGCGCCTGGACGCGAATCCGAGCATGGTCTCACTGAGATCAAAGCCGGTGACCTTCCATCCACGATTGGCCATTTCGGCCACAAGCCTCCCCGTTCCGCACGCCGGTTCCAGAAGCGTGCGATCCAGCGTTGGACCATGCCGGCGCACGATGGCCTCGATGAAGTCCGACTCGGGGCCGGTTTCATCGGCGAAGAGGGCGTCGTAGAGCCCGGGGTGCTCGTACCAATCGATGTTCCGAAACTGCATCAGGTGTGTTCAGGTGGGCGTCTGGAGTTGAAGGGGGGCGGGAGTCTACCGACTGAATGTGCCTCATGAATGAGGTTGGGGCGAGGGTTTTGTCGCAATCTCCGTGCCAGCGGCGCGAAACACTCGGAAGCCGCTTGCCTGTGGCCGTGGATCTGGTCCAATTGGGTCTTCCGAAGTGAGGCAGGAGTAGGGTCCATGATGCTGAGCGTGATGTCTGGTGTAGTGGTGTGGATGGCTGTGGATGCTGGCGCCGAGGCGTCGCGGGTGGCGCCTCCCGCTGATGGCGGACGCGTGGTGCTGGCAACCGGTGATGTCGTTGACCTTGAGCCCTTCGACGTGCTCGACGCGCACGCGCAGGTTGTGGTGCAAACAGCCGTCGGTGCGCGGCCAGCCGACCTCAAGGGACTTCGGTTGTGGCGAGGGCACATCGTTGGGTCACCAGAGAGCAGCGTCTTTCTCGCGACCTCCGGGCATGGCGTCAACGGCTTTCTGCGAGACGGTCATCGTCTTGAAGTGATCAGTGATGCCGGCGGCGCGGCAGCGGCCGTGTGGTCGGATGCGGGTGAGAAGGTGGAATCCGATCGCCCGCTGTGCGATGTTCGTCTTCCGGAAGGCGCCCACTGGCCGCCACTGGTGCGATCGGCGGGCGATCAGGACGAGCGGGGCGTTGTGTGCCGCGTTGCCGATCTGGCGATCGATACGGACTGGGAGTTCACAAGCGACACATTCGGTGGCGATGCCGACGCAGCGGCGACCTATGCGATCACGCTCGCCGGCGGCGTCAGTGAGATCTTCCAGCGGGATCTCAATGTCCGGCTGGAGGTGTCGTTTGTCCGGGTCTGGGATGAGGACATTGACCCCTATGATCCGTTCAACGGAACGGACCTGCTCGATCAGTTTCGTCAGGAGTGGTCCGGGTCCATGGATCACGTTGATCGATCGGTGGCGCACCTGCTCTCGGGGAGAACCGACCTTCCCTATGGGGGAGTTGCGTGGCTGAGTGTGCTCTGCAATGAGGACTGGGGATATGGCCTGTCCGGTTACCTGAACGGATCCTTTCCGCATCCACTGGAGGATCACAATCCCGCGAACTGGGATCTGGTGGTCATGGCGCACGAGCTGGGGCACAACTTCGGCACCTTGCACACGCATGACGGATACCAGCCGCCGATTGACAATTGCGGAAACGGAGACTGCGACGGCGCCGAGAACGGCACCATCATGTCGTACTGTCATACCTGCAGTGGTGGAATCTCAAACATTCGACTGGGATTCCATGATCGCGTCCAACTCGTCATCCTTGACTATCTCGACTCAATCGAACCATCATGTGATCTGACCGCTGGAGAGGGGGCGGCGGTTGATGATCAGGCAGCCACACTTGTGGATGAGCCACTCATCATTGACGTGCTGGCCAACGACGAGGCGTCGGATTGCACGGGGGACTTCGATCCCCTCTTCGCCTCCTGGGACGATGTGACGGACCTTGGTGGCAGTGTGTCGCTGGTGCCCGGAGATGGACAGCAGCGGGATCGGCTGCTGTACGAGCCACCGGCAGGAGCCGATGGGGCGGACCACTTCACCTACACGCTCGTAACCGGCGGCGATGCATCCGTATTCGTTGACATTGAGCGGCTTCGGGAACCGGATGCAAATGCGGGAACGCTTCCGGGTGTGGGCGTCGAGTATTTCGAACTGGCTTCTCCTTCGCAGTTGCCGGACTTCGATGTGCTGACGCCATACTTCCATGACGTCTCGCCCCTGATTGGGTATCAGTCGACGGAAGGGGCCTTTGCGACCAGTGGGCGGAGCGACGAGGTCGGCGCCGTCTTCGAAGGCTGGATGGAAGTGCCAACCTCGGGCTGGTTCACCATCTCGACTGAGTCGGACGACGGTTCTCGCCTGCTCATCGACAATGACGTTGTGGTCAACAACGATGGCACGCATGGCATGCTCGAAGTGTCCGGGACGATCGGACTGATGGCCGGCAAGCATGCCATTCGTGTTGAGTTCTTTGAGGCCGGGGGTGGTGCGGGCCTCATCGTTCGCTTCCAGGGGCCCGACGTGCAGCGGCAGATCGTGCCGGCGTCATCGTGGTGGCATACCGATGTCGATCAAGGGTGCCCTGAGGACATCAACGGCGACGGTCTGGTGGGTGTGTCGGATCTACTGGTGATCATTGCCGAGTGGGGCGCCTGCTCGGGATGTGATGCGGACGTGGACGGATCAGGCGACGTCGGAGTCGGAGACATCCTCGCGGTCCTGGAGCTGTGGGGATCGTCCTGCTGAGGGCGCCAGTTTTGCAAGAGCCCTCTGGGCGATGGATGCGAGGATCGCCAGCGCGACCAGCATGGCCACGATGCCGCCGATGAGCATCCAGGTCCCAGGCCCTTCGGCGACGAATGTCTGAAGGTCCTTGGCACCAGAGGCGGCACCTGCCGCCGCCAACGCGACGATGATGGCCGTTCGCGGCGTCATCCCCAGCGCCGTTCCGATGAGGTGAGGAACGAGTCGCACGCCGCAGGCGGCCAGCACCAGATTGGTGAGTGCGAAGGGTGAGTTTGGGGGAATCCTGATGAGTGTGATGACGCCCACCGTGCGCAGGAAGCCGCGCCTCGTCAACGCATCGATGACGATTTCAGCGTGTGGATGCCGGTGGATGGCAGCTTCGACGCGCTGCTGCGCGACCAGACGCGCCGTCACCCAGCCAATCAGCGATCCGCCGACGAACCCTGCAAGCGCGGCAGGGAGACCAAGGGTCAGGCCGAAGACCCATCCTCCGACGACGGCTTGGGCGTACGTCGGCAGGATCCCAAGACCGCTGGTGACGGCAAAGATCACGGCGAAAATGAGGGGTCCGGAGCTTCCGAGCGATTGAAGCCACATGTCGGCATCGGCGAGCCGGGCCAGCAGCAGGAAGCCGAGCGCCGCCGGGCACACGATCCAGGCGGCGGCGAGCACGCCCGATGGTCCGAGGTCGCGCCAGTCGAGCGATTTGATGGTGGAGTCGTTGGTCATGGACGCTGGCCTGCCTGATCGGAAACGCGGTCACGAAGTTCACTCAGGGTCGTGTTGGGCATCGGACCCACAAGGTGCGCCTCCATGGCATCCGTGACGAGGAGGGTGATGGCAAGCAAGCCCTGATCCGAAGGGTGAAGTTCGTCAAACTGGAGCAGGCCCTTCGTGTCGGCCATGGTCTGCGATCCCAGGTCAAGTGTGTGCGATGCCTTGATGGCTGCGACGGCGGCCGCAAGCGGAACCAGTGTGGCTCGCTTGCGGGCATCAGCCCATTCACGGATGCGACCATTGAGTGCATCCAGTGCATGGTTCGAGGGAACCTGCGATTCGGAGAGCAGCGAGATTGGCCGCACGTCAACGGCGTCCGAGACGTCAGGGAGGTCTCCGATGACGATGGGGCCTTGGAACCGATCGAGTTGGGCCAATCCCAATTCCAGCATGGCCAGTCGGGAGCGCGTGTCTGGTGCTGTATGGGGGGTGCCCTGGCTGGTGTGATGGCCGTAGCCATACCAGAACAGAAAGTCGATTCCCACCAGCATGGTGGCTTGTCGCTTGACCGCCTCGGCCACCTGCCACTGTCCGGTGTCGATCGGGCGAGTGAAGAAGGACGCGTCGGAGAGGTTCATCACCGGGCCAGCCGATGTCGGCAGTGCGGCAGCGAGTGTGTCGGTCAGGTCGATGTGGGCGTGGTGGATCGGTGCGGGCTCGCCCGCTTCGACGGGGATCACCACGCCCCAACCGGCTGAAGCGCTCGCACCGACGACCGCGACGCGCTCGAGCGGGTGCGTCTTCGCAGCGGCTTCTCCGGAAACGGTCGCCATTTGTGCTGCTGTGAGAAGGGCAAGTGTGATCAGGATCATGGGCTGGCTTTCGAAGCAGTGCGGCGTCCTTGCCAGAGTTCGTACCCGAGCAGGCGAGCATCCACATCGGCGTTCCTGAACGGTACCCGGCAGGCTGCGCGTAGTCCGACGGACTTGGCGAGTTCCAGATTGCCGGTGAAGATCCAGGCGGACCAGCCAGCGCATTGCTTCTTGAAAAAGTCGCCCATGCGGGCATAGGTGTCCTTCAGCTCGGCTTCCTCCCCCAGCCGAAGGCCGTATTCGGGATGCAGGATGATGTGCCCCGGATCGTCTGGGAGGTTCGTGGCGGCGAAGTCACAGACCTCGGTCTCGATGAGATGAGCGACGCCGGCCGTCTCGGCGTTGCGGCGTGTGGCCTCAATCGCAGCCGGGTCGATGTCGGTGGCGATGATCGCCGGTACGTCGATCTTGCTGCGTCGGCCGCGGCGGGGGGCCACCTCACGGCGAAGCTCAGAAAACGCATCGGCGTCAAAACCGAGCACATGCATGAATGCAAATGATCGGCGCAGCAGACCGGGCGGCCGCTGAGTGGCCATGAGCGCCCCTTCAATAGCCAGCGTGCCACTTCCGCACATTGGAATGACCAGTGGTGACGTCCCTGTGTAGCCGCTCCGCCTCAGGATGGCTGCCGCGAGGGTTTCCCGGAGCGGCGCCTTGTGTGGCATTCGTCGGTACCCGCGGTCGGCCAGTTTGTCGCCTGAGGTGTCAAGCCAGAGGCTGGCCCGGTTGCGGTGCCAGTGCAGGTGCACGACAACGCCGATGGGCCGGGGACCGGAGTCAGGGCGACGCCCACGGGCGGCGCGAATTCGATCCACGATGGCATCCTTGACCAGCACATTGGCAAACATGCTGTTGGAGATACTGGGGTGATCGACGGTAGATGTGACGGTGAGGTGCCCGTCCTCCGAAATGATGTCCTCCCAGGCCACCGACTCGACCATTCGCTCCAGTTGGCTCTTCGTCTGGCACTCGCGTTCATCGAGGCGATACAGCACACGCATGGCGATCCGCGAACGCAGGTTGAGGTCCATGGCGTCGCGCATGGACCCTTCGACTTCCACGCCTGAGGGCTCGGTCGCAAGAGTCGCATAGGACAACGCTTCCAATTCGGCGCGCAGCCACTCGCTTTGGCCGCGGGCGCAGGTCAGTCTCAGGATGGAGCGATATTGGAAGTCCATGGAGAATCAGGTGAACGGGGTGGCGTGAACATGGGCTCCGGGTCGATGGAAGTCCAGCAGCGACGGCCCGAGCAGTATGGCGTTCCGGGCGTGTTCGCGGGGCGGTACGCATGGATGATCTGGTGATCAATCGACGATTGACGATTCCGGCACGCTGTATCGGTCTGGAGACATCGACCGCGAGCGGGCCTGGTGGCCAGCACGTCAACCGGGCACGCACGAGAGTCACGCTGACGCTCAACATCGACCAGTGCGAAGCGATTGGCCCGACGAGGGCCAGTCGGCTGAAGGCTCGGCTCGGGCGGCGGGTCGAAGCAGACGGCACGATTCGGGTGGTGTGTGGGCGGTCTCGCCACCAATCCCGGAACCTGCAGGAGGCCTCCCTGCGACTAGCGGATCTGATTCGGGGCGGTCTGGCGCCTGTGCCCGTCCGACGTCCGACCCGTCCCACGAGGGCAAGTAAGGCCCGCCGCCGGGCGTCCAAAGCGCAGCGGGGCCAGCAGAAGCAGTCGCGGGGCTGGACTTGGGACCGATCGCAGTGAATTCACCCTGTGCGTGCCTCAATCCGGCCATTTTGTGCGGAATGTCCGGGTTGGTTGCACACACCGGTGAACCCGCCCATACTCGGTCCATGGAGGGGCTCTGTCTATGACTACGTCCTGTATTGCTCGACGTTCCATGGCTGCTTTCGTGGCGCTGTTCTCCTGTGGGATCAGCAGTGGGTCCAGTACGGACCTCCCGTCTCCGGCAATCGTGACATCGCTGCCGCCCCTGGCAGATGGCACCAGCCATGGCGCCTCCGTGGAGGTGTCAGGCGATCTGGCGGTGGTCGGACGACCCGGCAACGGTGAGACGAGCGATCCGGCGGTGGACGTATACCGGCGTGTTGCTCGCCCGGCGACCCTCGAGGGGCTGCCATGGGAGTGGATTCCGCTGTGTCAACTCGTCCCCGCCGAAGCCGCAGCAGGCAATCGGTTCGGATCAGCCGTGGCCATCGATGGATCGACCGTCGTGGTCGGCGCCTACCACGACGATCGTGATGGGCTCAACGCGGGCGCCGTGTGGGTCTTCGACATTCCCCAGAGTCCACCCGCCATCCTGACGTCGGACGTGCGGCTGGTGCCGATGGGCGTTCGCGGAGGCGACTACCTCGGATGGGATGTGGATATCGATGGCGATGTGCTGGTCGCTGGCGCGTGGGGTGTCGATGTCGTCAACGATGGCGACCATGCAGGTGCCGCGTGGATTTTCGAGCGAACGAACGGTCACTGGACCGAGTCCGCCAGGGTGACGGCGGGGTCCGATGTGACGAGTGCCGCTGGGTTCGGGACCGCGGTTGCGGTTGAGCAGGGGCATGTGCTGATCGGCACGGCAGGCGATGGGCCCGTTCACCACTACACGCGTAATGAGGGGTTCTGGAATCTTGCGAGCACGATTCCGGTGCCGGGCGGCGTCTCGGGAACAGGATTCGGTTCGGCACTGGCATGGCCACCGACATTGGATGGCGAGACCCCTCCCGGCCTGCTCATCGGCGCGCCGCGTGACGGACAATTGGGCCAGCAGGCTGGTGCAGCATGGAGGTATGACCTGGTCGATGGAATCGTTGACCTCGACTCGGCGCACAAGTTGACGGCGACAGCAGGCGGTCCCTGGCAACGGCTAGGGACATCCGTGGCAGCCACGGTTCGGATGTTTGATGGTGAAGGGCAGGAGATCCATGGAGGCATCACCCTGCTCGGTGGCCCGGGTTATCTGGGGAATGGCGGGTCGGCGACCCCGGGGGGTGTGTACGTCCTGCATGACGATGAAGACGGCCAGTCGGGATGGGTGGCGATTCCGGAACAGGCCGAGAGCGCCTGCGGCGCGGCGATCGCGATCGGTGTTGGTTCCGTGCCCGACTGGGGCTACCCGACGGTGACGATTCTGGTCGGTTCACCGGCGCATTCCATTGGCGCCGGCCATGCGCGGATCATTGACGTTCCGGATGGGCCGCAGGGAGGCGACTGCAACGACGACGATCGATTTGACGCCATGGAGGTGCTGCTGGACCCGGAGTCGGCGGACTGCGACGGCGATGGAACCCACGATGCGTGCCAGCTTTCGCACGATGAGCAATTGGACTGTGATGGAAGTGGCCGCCTGGACGTGTGCGAGATGCAGGATGATCCAACGGCGGACTGCGACGAGGACGGCGTTCTGGACACCTGCCAATTGGATTTTGGATCTGACTGCAACGGGGACGCGGTTCTGGATGTGTGCCAGTTGGATGCCGGGTCGGATTGCGACGGAAGTGGTGTACTGGACGTCTGCGAACTCAATGGCGGAAGCGACTGTGACGGAGATGGGCTACTTGATCACTGCCAGTTGAGTGTCGCCACCGACTGCGACGGCAATGGCATGCTGGACACCTGTGAGTTGCATCCGGGCAGTGACTGTGACGGCGATGGAGTTCTTGATGTCTGTCAGGTGGGAACGGCTTCCGACTGTGATGCCAACGGGACTCCAGACGTATGCGAGCTCAACGCAGGAAGTGACTGTGACGGCAACGGGCACCTGGATGTCTGTGATGTGAACGGCCATCCGGAGTGGGACTGTGACAACAACGGCGTGTTGGATGTGTGCGAGTCGGGGCCTGCCGACGACTGTGACAAAAACGGCGTGCTTGATCGCTGTGAACTCGTTGGTGCGCCCGGCCTCGATTGTGATGGCAGTGGTGTGTTGGATGTCTGTGAGGTGAACCCGGCGACCGACT
>CAYQJN010000046.1:0-14265 GCA_964417845.1 uncultured Isosphaeraceae bacterium | reverse complement strand
GTCGTCAGCAAACAACGACCGATCGCGGGGTGGGGCCTAGGCGGCATTTCTCACGCGATTCAAGACTACCCAGGCCTGACCTTTGCCAAGCGGGGTGCCATCACCGACCACCAGTACGACCCACACTCCTCCTACCTCTACCAGATGGGTAGCACCGGATACATCGGACTCCTGTTGATGCTCGGCACGCTGCTCACGGCTATCTGGCTCTTTGTCACGCGGATTCGATGTGATGCCACGCTCGTGGTGCCGCTGGCGATGCTGTCTGTCTGGATCGTGGGCTCGGTCTTTGAGTCCTCGATCCTCTCTGGAACCGCCGTCGGACTGCTGGGGCTCTCGCTTGCGGCGGCTGCGACGCCAAGCCGGGAGGCTGCGTGACCTGGATCCTCTTCATGCTCTCGGCCTACCTGCTCGGGTCGATTCCCTTCGGCGTGCTGATCGCGCGAAGCCGCGGGATCGACATCACGGCGCATGGCTCAGGAAACATCGGCGCCACCAATGTGGGCCGCGTCCTCGGACGGGGATTCGGACTGACGTGTTTCCTGCTGGACGTAGGCAAGGGCTTGCTCCCCGTCGCTGCGTATGGCTGGTGGCACGACCTTCTTGGGGCATGGGCGACCGCATCAACGGCCACGACCACATGGATGTGGCTGGCGATTGCAGTCGCAGCGCTGGCAGGCCACATGTGGTCCGTGTTCCTGGGATATCGAGGCGGCAAGGGCGTGGCGACGGCGTTTGGTGGTCTTCTCGCGATCTGGCCAACGCTTGGCGTCCCGGCCCTGCTGGCGCTTGGCATCTGGGGACTTGTCGTGGCTGCGACGCGGATTGTCTCCGCAGCCAGCATCGCCGCGGCAATCACGCTCCCGATCTCAACCGCTGTACTGCTGGTCACGGTGGCGCCAGCAGGCGATGGCAGTATGGCGCCACCCATCGTGGTCTCCGGCGCGATTTGCGTGCTCGTACTCTGGCGACACCGCAGCAACATGGGACGACTGCTCCGCGGCGGCGAGCATCGCATCGGATCACAGCGCTGAGGCCAGGAACGCGCACAGCACTGCCAGCGGAAACGTGAGATCCACCAGATCTCGCACGCGCTGAGGCCGACAGAGGTGCAGCGCTGCCACTGCGATCCAGGGGGTCACCACCAAGGGGATCCCGGCAGTCCCGCGCGACACCAGCACGAGCACACCAGCCGCCACCGTCAGACACTCCGCGGTCCACCACGTCACGGGGACTCCAAAGGTGTTCGGAATCGTACGTGTGCCGTGTCTGGCGTCGGACGAGGCGTCGTCGAGATCGCACAGCACGGCGCTGGCGAGCACGTGGAGCCATAGCGCGCCAACGCAGAGCGCGATCGTGCCATCCACACGAATCGGATCAATCACGAGCGCCGTGGCCATGGCCGCAAACCCGCTCGCTACAGCGATGTTCTTGATGAAGAGCCGATCCTTGAGCCGTCCCTTCCGCGGCGCGTGCCCATACACCGTCATCCCGATCACTGCGGCGGGCACCATGATGAGCACCAGCAAGCCGCGGCCAAGGGAAAGCGCCACCGACGCCACAAGAACGACGAGCGCAACCCACCTGATGTATGGAACGCGGCGACGAAGAAACCGCACGCGGGCCGGTACCGATGAAAGATCGCCTCGATCGGGCAAGGCCGGCCACGGGCCGGTGCGATCAAGCAGGTAGACACCAACCGTAAGCAGCCAGGCGAGTATGAGCGGGCCAGCACCCACAGGCCGGTCAATCGCGACGGCAAGGAAGACGACACACCCAACCGCGTACAACCCTGCCCAGACGGCCAGGAAGCCGGCCCATCTCATGGGCGCCAACACAGCGGATGGCCTGTTCATGAGGTCCGAGGATACGCGGTCGGAGGTATCATGCAGACTTGGCGACCACAACCGTACCAACCGAAGCAGACCGATATCGATCTCCGCTCTCCACGAGGTACGCCTCTGCGGACATGCAGGCCATCTGGTCCGATGCGCACCGATTTCGGATCTGGCGACGACTCTGGCTCGCGCTGGCAGAGTCTGAGCAGGCACTGGGGCTGGAGATCTCGGACGCTCAATTGGACGCCATGCGATCGCGGCTCGATGACCTCGATCTGGATGCGGCGCGAGACTATGAGCGGAAACTCAGGCACGATGTGATGGCCCACGTCCACGCGTGGGGCGACATGGTCCCGGAAGCCCGAGGCATCATTCACCTTGGAGCGACAAGCCAGTTCGTCAACTGCAACACCGAGTTGATCCTGATTCGAGATGCACTGGAACTGATCGGCGCCAAGATGGCCGCCGCCATTCGTTCGCTGTGCCAGTTCGCATTGAACTGGAAGTCCCTGCCCACCCTTGGCGCCACGCACTATCAACCAGCGCAGCCGATCACGGTCGGGCGTCGGGCCGCCACCTGGGCGCAGGACCTGTGGCTTGCCCTTGAAGACATCGAACATCGCCTCGACACCCTGCGCTTCCGGGGTGTTCGAGGCGCTACTGGATCGCAGGCGTCCTTCCTCGGCCTCTTCGACGGCGATGCCCAGAAGGTCGAGTCTCTTGATCGCATGGTGACCGAGAAGATGGGCTGGGATCCCGCCAGACGGTACCCCGTTACCGGGCAGACCTATCCGAGGGTGGTCGATGCGCAGGTACTCTCCGCACTGGCGGCCACCGCCGCGTCCATGCATAAGTGTGCCACGGATGTGCGACTGTTGGCGGGCGTACGCGAACTCGAAGAGCCGTTTGAAAAGGACCAGATCGGCTCCTCCGCCATGGCGTACAAACGCAACCCGATGCGGTGCGAGCGCATTTGCGGCATGACGAGGTTCGTCATGACCCTCGCCGCCTCCCCCCTCCAGACCGCTTCGGTGCAGTGGCTCGAGCGGACGCTTGACGACTCATCGAACCGCCGACTGGTCTTGCCCGAGGCCTTCTTATCGCTCGACGGGGCACTGGATGTGTTCCGAAACGTGGCAGATGGACTGATTGTCCGCGAGGCCGTCGTGACAGCCCGCCTGCGATCAGAATTGCCGTTCATGGCCACCGAGGACCTCATGATGGCCGCCGTGCGGCAAGGGGCGGACCGGCAGGAGGCCCACGAAGTCGTCAGACAACACGCGGTGGCAGCCGCCGAAGTCGTCAAAGGCGGAGGCGAGAATGACCTCCTGGACCGGCTCACGGCGGCCCCTATGTTTGCCGGCATCGATCTGGATGGACTTCTCGACGCAGGGGCGGCCACGGGAACCTGCGTGGCTCAAGTCGAGCGGTTCGTTTCTGACCTCCTCCCCGGCCTTAATGAGCGGTGGGGAGACCGCCTGAGCGGCACCGTCGACCCCGGAATCTGACCAAAAACCCCGAACAGATACCGAACAAACCACCTGAATCCTCGGTCTCGGAGGCAAAACCGGGGGAATCGGCTCCCAATGACCGATACCTTCGCTGGTGACGGGCCCTGCTCACCCGGCGTACGGGCGAGGCGGAGAGTGCCCTTGGGACAAGGCGGAGGACGTCATGTCAATGCAGTCGTATGAAACCCTGAAGAATCTCGTCGAGGCCACGGCCGATGACGTCGCCAAGTGCGCCGGAGGCAACAAGGCCGCTGGTACGCGTGTCCGCAAGGCCATGCAAGACATCAAGAATGCCGCGCAGGACGTCCGAAAGGAAGTCCTCAATATGCGGGACGGCTGACGGCCGACGACAACCAGACTTCAGCGCAGCCACCGGCCTGACCGCCGGTGGTTGTTGCGTTTCTGTGGCCCTCCCTGGATTGAAACGGTAGGCGGATGCGGGGTATCCTCGCGGCCTCCATGGCTGACCCGTTGATCGACATCACCCCGCACGACCTGAACAACGAGTTCATCTCGCCCTCCCGCCTGGACGAACTTCTTCCTCAATGCGGCGACATGCGGCAGGTGGACCGTGTCGTCTGGGTGGATGAGCCCTGCAAGCACGCGATCGGCGTCAAGACACTCCGCGACGACGAATTCTGGGTTCCCGGGCACATCCCGGGAAGGCCCCTGCTCCCTGGCGTCATGATGATCGAAGCGGCTGCGCAGCTCAGCAGCGTGCTGTACAAACTGCGGCTGGAGCACGACCAACTCGACTTCAAGGGGTTTCTCGGATTCACCCGCGTTGAGGACGGCGTCTTTCGAGGCAGCGCCGAACCAGGCGACACGCTTGTGCTGCTCGCGGTCGAGAAAAAGTTTCAGCGTCGCCGGTTCTCATGCGTCGCTCAGGGACTCAAGGATGGGCAGGTCGTCTTTGAAGTCAAGTGCACGGGGATGCGCATCTGATCGGATCAGAAGCCGGCGCCAAAGACAAACCCGGTTCTGCCGTACCAACCGCTTACCCGCCCCGTGTTCCACGTGCGGCCACCGCGATACCGCTGGCAGTCGTAGTTGTTGATGATGATGGGCGAGCCCCACCATCCACCGCCCCATCCATTCCACCCGGCGCCTCGCCACATGGGGCCGTCCCAGTCGCCCCAGCCACTTCCGCGTGTCTCGGACACGCCGGCTGGAATCTGCAGGATGACCTGACCAGCGCGATCTCTGGCGGCATCAGCATCTCCAAAGCGCTGCAGAGGCGTCACCTTGACGGGCGCCTTCGTGGCCACCGGCGGCGGCGGCATACTGATCACCACGCCTCCCAGGGAGGCGGTGCATGTGACGCCGATCAGCAGCATGGATCCGAGTGTACGCACGACCTTATCCTACGCGCTTCTCAGTTCTACGCAAGGGACCACCATGCACGCCGCCCCTATTCAGTTCACGCCCCTGCTTGTTCCCAAGGTCTGGGGAGGTGGG
Source organism: uncultured Isosphaeraceae bacterium (assembly GCA_964417845.1). Classification (GTDB taxonomy): domain Bacteria; phylum Planctomycetota; class Phycisphaerae; order Phycisphaerales; family SM1A02; genus UBA12567. Next base: position 9,458 of record CAYQJN010000046.1, on the reverse strand, counting down.
CGGCTCGCCAGCCTTGGAAAGGCAATCCCTTCCGAGATCGCGATCGGCGAGTCATGGGAGATTGCTGACCTCCCAGACGGTGGGCACTCAAGCGTAGTCGCGGACGGACCTGATGCTGGCCGGACGCTGCGATCGCTCCTTGAGGAGTCTCCTGAATCCATCATGGGCGCTGCGCCATTGAACGCAGAGGGGAGGTTTCCCCTGCTCATCAAGTACCTCGACGCGTGTGACAATCTCTCTGTGCAGGTGCACCCTGACCAGGCGTGGGCCGATACCCATCCGGACGCTCACCTCAAGAGCGAGGCGTGGGTCGTCATGGACGCGGATCCCGGCAGTCTGATCTGGGCCGGTGTTTCGCCCGGGACGTCGGCCGAGTCAATGCGCGCGTCACTCGAGGCTGGCCATGTCACCGACTGCCTGGTATCGAGAGACGCGGTGGTTGGGAGTTGCCACACGCTCCCAAGCGGAACCTGCCATGCACTGGGCAAGGGTGTGCTGGTCGCAGAAGTGCAGACGACCAGCGATACGACGTTCCGGTTGTGGGACTGGGGCCGCACGGGACGCCAGATGCACGTCGAGGAGTCGCTGGCGTGCATTGACTTCAACACCCCGCCCCCGCCCGAGGTATCGCCACCGCCGTCACCTGAGGGTCTGGTTGAGACCATGCTGGCGGATACGCCGTGGTTCACAATGCGGCGAGTCGATGCCTCGGAGGCCACGACCTGGCGTACGGACCTAGATGATGCGCCGATGGTGCTCATGTGCCTCCGGGGCACAGCTCACGCCACGACTGCCAGCGGTGTCGCCCGGCTCACCCGCGGCTCCACCAGCCTCATCCCAGCATCGGCAGCGGAGGCAACCCTCGAATTGGGCGACCACACCGCCGTACTCCTCGCCCAACCAGCAGCACATCGACCCGACGGGTCGCGCAACTCACTGCCTGCCAACGCGTTACATTCGCGCTGACCTCGCATGCCGATGTAAGTCGCTGCCAATACTGCTGTTAGGCGACCCGGCGGGTCAAGGGTCGCATGGACCCCACACACCGATCACGGCGAGCATGTCATCGACGCCGGTGTCGCCGTCGCCGGTCACGTCCCCGGCCTGGGTCCCCCACATACCGAGCAGGTGCAGCAGGTCGTCAACGTCGATGACACCGTCCAGTGTGAAGTCGAAACGGCAGGCCGAACACGGGCCCCATGTTCCGAAGACGTAGAGCAGATCACTAATGTCGATGGACCCGTCAATCACGAGGTCATGGGGGCACATGATCAGAGTGCCCGCCAGATCAAGCGGATCCTGCGCGAGCATCGCATCTGCCAGCGTCAAGCCTGCGCCGACCAGCCCTTCGTTCGTCAGGATGTTCCCAGCGTCTCTGGGAGATGCCGCCAGACTCACCGACGCCATATGGGCGTCCCCAGAAGCCACTTCATCCGCCGCCCCCCGCACCTCCGGCGCCCACGCGCCGTCAGTCATAGGAACCGCAACCACGATTGGCAGGGCCTCGTCATCAAACGCAACGCGCATCGCCGTGGCCAACGAGCCAAGGCCACTGCCGTAGGCATCAGCCGCAGCCTCGCTCGTGGCGTCATGCTCGCCGTGGATCCACACCACACCGGCCACCCTGGAATCCACTCCGAGTTCCGCCCGCCACGCATCAACCTTCGCGAACAGAGATGCACGCGCCGCACTGCCGCAGACATCCTCCGCCCAATCACAGGACAGCGTCCCGTTCGAAACCGCATACCTCATGATGCCAAACGTACGGTCCGGGTCGTAGCCAGCCAGCGCGTGCGCCATCCCCATCTCCACGCCGAAGGTCCCGTCCACCGGCGCTGCGGGTTTCCAGCCGCCGTTGAGATCCATCCCGTCTATCGCGACCCGCAGCAGAACGGAGGGCTGGTCGACCACGAAGTCGGAGTACGGCGAGGAGATCGTTGCAGCGTCTCCTGGGGCGGCGGCATGAACATCTCCCGCCACAAGAATCAAGTCCACTGGTTCACGATCCACGAACATTGAGAGGACCACACACACAGACATTGCGACGCTGCCGATCATGGGACACAGGGACCCCAATGTGCGAGAAGTTCAAGGACATCTTCAATGCCGACCGAGCCATTGGCGCTCACATCGCCCACACAGGGCGGCGCGCTTGTGTCGTCGTCGATCGCCCCGACCCCTACAAGCGCATCGGCCAGCCTGATACCTAACCGAACCATGCTCTCACTGGAGAGGTGAACCTGATCCTCCCGCAGCGGGAGGTCACTGACCCCTACGCTGTCCATGTACGGATCTTCCGTGGCGAAGTCGCGCATTGCCTGCCGCACTAGATCGCCGTACACAAAGTCCTCAGCCCTCGGGTGCACGCGGGCCGCGATGAACGGTAGACCCGGGCGGTGCCAGTCGATACGGAGTTGCTCAACCAACGCCTTGAGGTTGTCGTAGTACCTCTGCGCCGTCCATTCCGAGCGAGAGTCCGCTTCACCTTGCACCCAGATGACGCCCGCAAGGCGGCACGCCAATCCAGACGCTTCGAAGTCCTCCCTCCAGTAGGTGCCAATCAAGCGGAGCTTCTGGTACAGGTGCAGCCCGCATCCGTCGGGGAGCCAGCTGCACCCGAGATTCGTGCCGTCATAGGCCACCTTGATGACGGCGAATGCCTCCTGCGGCCGCGCCTCGACCAGCCGGTGCAAGAGTGACATCTCCGGGCCGAAGTGCACGCCGCGCGGCTCCAAGTGTGCATCCCACTGCAGCAGCCCATATTCCGACCCGTTGAGCCACTGCCGAAACGGCACCTCCGGCATGGGATCGACCCAGAGTTGCAGCGATGCGTCCAGCTCATCGATCGTCCCACCGCCAACCATATTGGACTGCCCGGCCAGCACGATGATGTTGACCGCGTCGGCGCTCGCAACCCCGCTGATCACCGCGGCTGCGATCGGCATCCACCACCGTATTGTCCTTCGATCAGTCATCGGTTGAGGGCCCGGAAACGAGCCTTGCAGCGTACTCCCTTCAAGACCCATCACCAATCAAAAACGCCTCCCCCGCGGATCCGCCTCCATCGCCCCGCACTGTGACTTCTACGAGACGACGTCCACAACCCCCACCAGGCCGAGCAGGCACGACACCACGCCATTGAGCGTGAAGAACGTCAACGCCATCCGAGACGTTCCCCACCGCTGCACCGTGGCGTGCTCGATGATCAGCAGCGCGGCGACCAGGCAGACTCCAACCAAAAAAACGCCGCCGAGTCGCCCGTCAATCCACCAGACCAGCGTGAGCAGCACGATGGCCGCGACATGCAAGAGGCGGCTCACCCACATCGCACCAGCCTCACCGAACCTCGATGGCATGGAGTGCAGGCCTTCGGCACGATCGATGTCGACGTCCTGCAGCGCGTAGATCACATCAAAGCCCGCGACCCAGCAGAGCACCATGCCCGCGAGCAGCCAGAGTTCCGGCGCTGCCGAGGTGAGCGGATTGATCGCCACCGCAGCGGCTGGAACACTCAGCGCCAGCGACGCGCCCAGCCAGAGATGGCACATCGCCGTGAATCGCTTGAAGAGTCCGTACGCGCAGATCCACCCGAGAACCGGCACTGCCAGCATGGTTGGCCAGGGGTTTCCGTTTGCAAACCAGAACACCGACGCGATCGCCACGAAGAGGAGCGACATCGCGACAAACACAAAGAGATACTGCGATGCCGACACCTCTCCTGCGGCCAGCGGTCGCCTTGCCGTTCGCGGATTCCGCGCGTCGATCGAACGATCGAAGATTCGATTGCTGAGCATGGCCGCGGTCCGCGCTGTCACCATCGCGCACACGATGAGCACCAGGTCGAACACGAACCGGCCCGCCGGAATCGCTTGGGCGCCGGCGTCCAAGGCCTCCGCTGGAGGAAACGCCGCCATGCACGCCGCGAGCACCGCAAACGGCAACGCAAAGACGCTATGCGCAATCTTGATGTCGCCAAACATCGCGACCAATGGCTGCGGGGCTGTGGTGAGAGACGCCATGAGCATGTCAATGGTACGGGCTGCCAACGGGCCACTCACCGACCCGACGGGTCATCCATCTCTTGTCCTAGCAAGCACTTATAGTGCCCCTGCCCTCATGGGCGACTGTAAGCTTTTGCTACTCAGCGAGATAGACCACCCGTCGGGTCGAATGCGCATCGATAGGCTGGGGGTACCGCGAAGAGGTCGCGCGTACGGCCATCGTCAATGTGGGTGCTACTCAACGGCTCAAGAGACTCCAAGGTCTCACCACGAAGCGCGAACACGTCATACCCAAGGTCCTGAAGGTCAGCCACCTGTTCCCGCCGCTGCGCTGTTGATCGGTGCCCGATCAACTCTGCCTGCACGACCGGCATGAACTCCTCGACGATCCCCCGGAATGTCTTGAATGCATCATGATCACCCCCTTCAAGATCGGTTTTGATGTACTTCAACCTCGGCAACCTGTCCGCATAGGACGTTCGCAGCAGCTTCGCAAGGTTGATGCCCCGCACGGGAACTTTGAAGAATGACGCATGGGTAAACAGGCTGATTCCCTTCTGATATCCGCCGTTAATGTGCGAGGGATCGTTGTACTGAAACGTGTATTCACCACTCTCCGGCATTGCCGCCACCTGAACTGCATCGATCGACACACGATCGCGATTCAATGATGCATTCGCCTCAAGGATTGCGAACGTCGCCGGGTTCGGCTCCATCGCAAGCACCAGCCCCGATGGTCCGGCCAAGAGTGCTGGCGCGAGTGATGTATCTCCGACATGGGCACCAACGTCGATCACGAAGTCCCCCTCCCCGATGAAGTGTCGGAGCACACCCAAGTCGGAAAGGCGAGGCATCGGGCTTGCGTTCGGATTACTCCAGGACGCCCATTGCACGTCCCCGTATCCATCAACCTCGATGTCAACAACGTCGAAGCCAAACGTCTTCTGCTTCGGCCTCAGACCCCTCATGAAGAGAATCTCTTTCACCTTCACGTGGCACGACCTCCTGCCTCGATTCGAGTCATACCGAGCGATGGCACATCAAGCCACATCCACTGCCGTCCCATGAAAGTCAGCGCGTGCAGTTTCAACAACAAGGCCGTGAGCCTCGGCTACCCATTCCGCGAGAGCATTCGCTCTGCCCTTGAATTCGTTGATGAGTATGTCATTGCAGTTGGACCCCATCCCGACGGCACCAGAGAGGCTATCGAGCAACTTGATGACCCGCGCATTCGCATTATCGACACCACATGGGCCCCTGATGGCCCCAAAGGGTTCGTGTATAGCCAGCAAACGATGATTGCGCTCTACAACTGCACAGGTGATTGGGCACTCAGCCTCCAGGCAGACGAGGCCATCCATGAACGAGATTGTCCCTACCTGAGAGATCTCATCGATCAAGCTCATCGATCCAATCGAATAGACGGCATCGCACTTCGTTACCGTCACTTCTACGGGAATCCCTCCACGATCGCCATTGGCCCCAAGTGGTACCGGGCAGAAGCCCGGCTTGTGAGGATGGCTGGCCGCCGCGTGATCGTACCTTCGGATGCCCAGTACCTCGCCAACATTCGTGGACGCAAGCGGCTCCGATACCTCCGCGCCCCACTGTCAGATGCACACATCTACCACTATGGTTGGGTTCGAAGTCGCGACGCCCACCTCAACAAGGCCACATGGACGCCCCAGTACTGGCAGAACGACAGTGGGCCGACGGATCCATATGAACAGGTGGACGCCAAGGCGCTCGCGCCGTTTCAGGGCGATCACCCTAAAGCCATGCAGCCGTGGCTTACTGACTCGGCGAACCTAGAGTTTCAGCCTGACCCGACCTACACGCTCACACGCCGAGACAAGAAACAACGCGTGAAGCAGGCGATTGAGCGATTTCTACCGATCGACCTGTCCTGTACTCACTTCCAGTCCACGCGACTCCCCTGACGATCCCAAGCAAATCCCTCAGGGGAAGTATCCTGCCCGCCATGAGCGACCCACTCACGAATCGGCTGGCACGCGAGGATGGCAATCCGTCTATCTCGGCCTATGTCATTGCATTCAACGAAGCGGAGAAGGTTGAAGCCGCCGTATCCAGCCTCCTATGGGCGGACGAGATCATCGTCGCCGACTCGAACTCGACGGACGGCACTTCGGAGATCGCAGAGTCACTTGGTGCTCGTGTTGTGCAGATTGAGTTTCAGGGATTCGGCCCCCTGCGCAATGCCGCCATCGAACACTGCCGCGGTGACTGGATCTTCTCACTCGACGCAGATGAGCGATGCACCCCGGAAGCGCGAGATGCCATTCTCAAGGTCACGAGTGACGAATCGTCAGCAGACATTTGGCGTGTTCCACGCCGCAATTGGTTCATGGGCCGATGGATCAAGCACAGTGGCTGGTATCCGAACTTCCGCCAGCCGCAGCTCTTCCGCCGCGGATCCATGACCTATGACCAACTCCCAGTTCACGAAGGGTGGATTGCGGCCGATGGCGCCCGTGTCGATGTCCTCGGCGCGGATATCTGGCAGATTCCGTTTCGCAATGTCTCTGAACTGCAGGACAAGATCACCCGCTATTCGACGCTGGGAGCCGACAAGGTACTGGCCAAGACCAATACGCCGAGGATGATCGCAGCAGTCGCTCGAGGTGCGGTGTCGTTTGTCAAACATCTGATTCTCAAGCGGGGTCTCCTCGATGGCTGGCCCGGTTTCATCATTGCCTTCGGTGCAGCCGAGAGCTCGTTTTACAAACACGTAAAGGCATGGGAACACAACCAGAGCGGCAATCCTCCTGCGTCACCTCCACTGCACCGACCTGCTTGATGGCGAGCGATACACAGATCCGTCAGGCGCTGCGCGACCCCGATTCCAAAATCGGGTTTGTCATGAGCAGCCGAATCGGCGACTCGCTTGTATCCATGGTGCTGATTCACAATCTCATTCGCAGCGGCAGGGCAGTACAGGTCTACGGAAACCACATTCACACGCTCCGTCGCTGGTTCCCTGACACGCCGATTCAGAGAACCCCCGACTGCGTCACCAAAGACACATTTGCTGCGCACGATGTCATGCTCCATTTTCGCCCCACAGATGTCCTTCCCGGCACACACGATCACCACGACTGCACTGTTGTTCTGGACGACTTTCCAGAGCACCGCCGGCCCCTCACCAGCATGGTCCGTGTCCACCAAGAAGTCTGCGGAACGCTCCTCGGGATCTGCGAGCCCGTTATCCAAACCGGCCTCGTTGTTCCTGAGACGCTCGCCGATGCCGACCCAAGGAGGATCATTCTCCATCCGACTGCAGGAGACCGCAGACGCGAGTGGCTTCCAGTGCGGTTTGCCAACCTTGCGGCGCGATTGCACGACCAAGGTTGGCGGCCCGAGTTTGTGACAACCGCCGATGAGATCGAGGGCACTGGCTGGATTGAAGATCATCGATTGACCCGCCACGTCTCTTCGTCGCTCGACGCCCTTGCGGAGCGACTGGCTGGCTCGGCGGGCTTTGTCGGCAATGACTCTGGCGTCGCACATCTTGCCAGCTGTGTGGGCCGCCCCTTCGTCAGCCTCCACATCAGACGCAAGGTGGCTATTCGCTGGAGGCCGGGCTGGACCGAAGGATGCGCGCTGACCCCAGTCGTTCCGCTTCTCTTGAAGCCACTCAAAGAGCGATTCTGGGCAGCCGCGACGACGCTACGTCAAGTCAGCGCCGCCGTGGACAGGGTGTTCGGAACCCCACCCACTGAGACGCTCTGAAGCACCACCGCCTCGCCGCTATCCTGCCCCCCATGGCCACCAAGGCGAAGACGGCAATCACCCCGACTCGGGACGAGAACTACCCCGAGTGGTATCAGCAGGTCGTGCGGCGGTCCGATCTCGCCGAGACGTCCGCGGTTCGAGGCTGCATGGTCATCAAACCGTGGGGTTGCTCGCTCTGGGAGAACTTTCAGCGGGTGCTCGACGGGATGTTCAAGGCCACCGGCCACCGAAACGCCTACTTCCCGCTCTTCATCCCGAAGCGGTTTCTTGAAAAGGAAGCCGAGCACGTCGACGGATTCGCCAAGGAATGCGCAGTGGTCACCCACCACCGCCTCGAGGCCGGCCCCGACGGCGGGCTGGTCCCCGCCGGCGAACTCGAAGAGCCGCTGATCGTGCGGCCCACGAGCGAGACGATCATCGGCGACGCGTTCAGCCGCTGGATCGAGTCGTACCGCGATCTGCCGCTACTTATCAATCAATGGGCCAACGTCGTGCGGTGGGAAATGCGGACGCGGCTGTTTCTCCGCACCAGTGAGTTTCTGTGGCAGGAAGGCCACACCGCGCACGCAACCGCCGAAGAGGCGATGGAGGAAACCGAGCGCATGCTCGACGTCTACGCGGACTTCGCCGAGAACTGGATGGCGATGCCGGTGCTCACCGGCGAGAAGACCGCGGGTGAGCGATTCCCGGGCGCGGTTCGCACGCTCTGCATCGAGGCGATGATGCAGGACCGCAAGGCGCTGCAGGCCGGCACGTCGCACTTCCTCGGCCAGAACTTCGCGACCGCGCAGGACATCACCTACCAAAGCGAAGAAGGCAAACTCGAGCACTGCTGGACCACGTCGTGGGGCGTGTCCACGCGGCTGGTCGGCGCCATGGTCATGACGCATGGCGATGATGACGGGCTGCGATTGCCGCCACGACTGGCCCCCGCGCACGTCGTCATCCTTCCCATGACTGGCCGCGCCGAGAACCCCGAAGCAGTTCTCAACTACTGCCGGAAGATTGCGGATGACCTCCGCGTGATCCCCTATCACGGTCGCCACATCGAAGTCGAGATCGACACGCGCGACCTCCGTGGCGGCGAGAAGAACTGGCAGTGGGTCCGCCGGGGTGTGCCGATTCGCCTGGAAGTCGGTGAGCGGGATATGGCGAGCGACAGCGTCTTCATGGCTCGGCGGGACAAGGGGCACAAGGACAAGGAGTCCGTTGAGCGAACGGCGTTCGTCTCACGCGTGCACGACATCCTTGAGGAGATGCAAACGGGTCTGTTCGAGCAGGCACGCGACTTCCGCGACCGCCACTCGTGCGAAATCGACTCCGAGGAGGACTTCAGGTCCTACTTCGCCCCGCCGGCCGGCGAGCCCACGCCGCCGCACGCCGGCTTTGCCTGGGCCCACTTCTGCGGCGACGAGGATGTGGAGCAGCGCATCAACGACGAACTCGGCGTCACCGTCCGGTGCATCCCGCTCACCGGAGGCGAGCCCGGCACCTGCATCTTCACGGGCAAGCCGAGCGAAAAACGCGTCGTGTGGGCGAAGGCTTACTAGCAGGGCCCGAACGCCGCCACGACTGCGAGAATGTCATCGACGTTGACTGTGCCGTCCCCGTTGACGTCGCCGCTTGGATCGTTGCTGCCGTAGGCACCCAGGACCGCCAGCACGTCATCGACGCCGACGTCGCCTGACCCGTCCATGTCGCCGG
>CAYQJN010000045.1:0-14427 GCA_964417845.1 uncultured Isosphaeraceae bacterium | reverse complement strand
TCCGTGGTCCCGTCATGCTACCCCCCCTGCATCGGCTGGGCGTCGATTGGAGTCCAGATCAATCTTCCAGCTTCACCAGGATTGGGCCATTCGATCGACGATCGCTCGGGCCATCAGATCCACCGACTCCAGACGCCCCAATTCGATGGGCTCGCTGAGGGGGTTGGATGGAAAGAACATGCCTGCGGTGCCCATGCCATCCCAACCGGCGATCGTCGAATTGTCGTCGAGCCGCTCCCATGTCCAATCAACCGTGAGTTGGACGGCCATTTCCTGATCCAGTTTCGTCAATCGGGACTGGGAGAGCGCCCGCATATCGACCTTCTGAATCGTGACTTCCAGCACCGTGTCGGCCACCATCTCGCTGTCCACCTTCCAGGGAGTTCGCGTCTCGATCTCGCGGATCAGGGCGTTGGTCAGCAGATAGCCGACCTCGCGGTCGAACGAGTTGTTCCTGACGACGGGGATGGCCACCGTTCTGATGTTCTGATCGTAGGTGGTGCCCATGGCCCACCCCTTCGAGGGATCGCTCTGGCACGCGGACGCCAGTAGCAGCAAGCTTGTCACGATGGCGGCTCTGAGGGTCATGGTGTGTTCGGGGCCCCGGTGGCGGGCCTGGGCAGCAGTGATTCTCGAAGGATCGCGTAGTCTGGTGCGTCGGCGATGACGGCTGCTGGGAGCTGTTTCAGGATGGCAGGCATGCGTCGGAGCGCCTCCATCGAGGCAGCAGATCGAGGATACCGTCGGATCAGGCTTCGCATGGTGTACTCCGCCGCGATCGGGTCGGCCTCGTTGAGGTACCACAGCGCGGTCGTGAGCATTTTGTCTGACTCGCATTCCTGAATTCGGCGTACCAGCGCGCCGGCTCCAATGCGTTCGGCTTCCGCCGGACGGCGGGCTTCCAATTGCTTCAGTTCTGCCTTCGCCTCCAACAATCCAACGATGTCGAACTGGGGTCCTTTGAACGATGCGATATTGGCATAGATAAGGCGCCGCCGCGCGAAGTCGATCTCTGTGGAGCGCGGGTATCGATCGATGAAGATGGCGTAGGTGTCCGCCGCGAGGCCCATTCGGCGATCTCGAAAGTAGAGATCTGCGAGTTGAAGTCCTGCATCCTCGGCCAGTTCGCTTCCGGGAAGTCGTTCCTGAATGCGGATCAGGAGCTCCTCCGCTTCATCGGTGGCGTTGACGATTCGGATACCGAAGAGCTTTCGCCGTAGCCCGTGTGCGTACTTCACGGCGACCTCGTACTCGCGCTCCAGTGCGATCGAGAACACTTCGCTGCCCGGGAACTTACGGACGACGTATTCCAGGTCGTAGAGCGCCTCGTACTCGTCGCCGATGCCAACGAGCGCATCCGCCCGCGCGAGGTACGCCTCCGGAAGCAGCGGCGAGGTTGGATTCCGCTGCATCCACCGATTGACCATGTTGAGCGCCCGATCCGGGCGACCCTCGGCCAGCAACACGCGAGCGCGGGCCAGCTGGGCGGCGGGGGATCCGGGCCGTGGTGTGGCCTCGTGGGTCCATTCGTCCCGGTCACCGAGCCGATAGACCTCCTGGGCCGTGGCCGCCGCGACCGGGGCTCCAAGGAGGAGCAGGGCCGTCATCCGTGCCAGGCCGATGCGTCGCAGTGCCTTCATGGCCGGGCATCCTACCGAGGGTGGTTGGGGAGCGGGGGCGGCATCCTGCGGCCTTCAGGCACCTCAGTACCCCGTATCAGGGCGGCATCCGCGAGACCTCGACGGCGGTGGGGCCACCCGGCCGGAGAGCGCAATCCTGGCGCTGATAGACCGATAACACGACGTGCGACAGGGGGTTGGCGATTGCCCGCTGGAGGTGCCGAGCAGAGGGGAGTCAGCGGTCCGCCCCAGGCGAGGCCCACTTGGGCGGCAGTCGCCCAAGGCAAGAGGAGTGCCCTGAATCGCCGGAACGACCGGAGTGACCCGTCCTCGAAGCGCGCCGTGTCCATCAATTGCGAAGGCAATTGTGGCCTGGGCGAAAGCCAGATCGTCAGTTCTCGATTGGCTGTTTCGACATGACGCACAAACCCACTCCGAGCACCGTGATCACATCCAGACCTTCCGACCTGCTTGTTGACATGCTCCACCATGTGTATGGTGACAGCGCGTCACCGGCCTGCTCACGGAAGAGCATGGATATGACGGGGCATGTTGAAGGCACCTCTGGTGCAACCGACGCATGTCTGACAACCCGGCGGCTCTGTGGTCAAGGAGTGGACCTGATGCCGAATACTGCAACGACGGAACCAACCCCAGCACCGACGGTCGTGAAGACGACGTCGCGTCGCGCTGTGCCCGATGTGGCCCGTGATGGTCGACCGATCATGGAGGTCTGGCACCATTACCGGGACAGTCCGGACGAGGACACCCGCAATCTGCTCGTCGAGCATTACATGCGGATCGTCCGGTACACCGCTGAGCGGCTGCACGCCCGACTTCCTTCGGAAGTTGATGTGGAGGACCTTGTGTCTTCCGGACTTTTCGGACTCGTCGACGCGATTGAGGCATTTGACCTTGATCGGGGCGTGAAGTTCGAGACGTACTGCACGCAGCGGATCCGCGGCGCCATCTTCGATGAGCTTCGGGCGATGGACTGGGTCCCGCGGCTGGTGCGTTCCCGCACGGCCAAGATGGAGCGTGCCCGCAAGGACATCGAGATGACTACTGGACGGCGGGCAACCGAACAGGAAGTCACCGACCATCTCAATGTCTCAAGCGACGAGTTTGAGAAGATCAAGCGGGACTCCCGGCCCGTGTCGATGGTCAGCCTCAACCGGAAGTGGTACGAGACGGACTCAAGTCGCGACGTGACCGAAGTGGACGTAGTCCGCGATCGGCGGCAGGAGAGCCCGGTTTCGAAGCTGCAGCGCGATGATCTCAAGTACCTCCTGACTCGCGGTCTCTCGCGGGCCGAGCGGTTGATCGTCATCCTCTATTACTACGAAGAGATGACGATGAAGGAGATCGGCGTCACCCTGGACCTAAGCGAGTCTCGGGTCAGTCAGATGCACTCGTCGATTCTGGCACGTCTCAAGGCGCAGATGCAGCACCGCACGAAGGACGTGTGACTGGGCGTCTGGTCAGAGGGCCAGTGTCAGTTCAGGAACTGTTCCTTCGACGATGATCTCGGCGGCGGTTTTTTCAACGACCTCTTCGGCGGTGACGCCGGGAGCCAATTCGGTCAGGACAAACCGCTGTCGGTCGTGGTCCATCTCCAGCACGCAGAGATCCGTGATGACCATGTCGATGCACCGCACTCCGGTCAGAGGGAGCGTGCAATCCGGGATCAGCTTGGGGGCACCCTTCTTGTTGCAGTGGTCCATCATGACCACGACTCGCTGAACGCCTGCCACGAGATCCATGGCGCCACCCATCCCCTTCACGAGTTTGCCCGGGATCATCCAGTTGGCGATGTCGCCCTCCTGGCTGACCTCCATGGCTCCGAGAATCGCGAGATCAATGTGCCCGCCGCGGATCATCGAGAAGGACTCATGGCTCCCGAAGAAACTCGCCCCGGGCACGGCTGTCACGGTCTGCTTGCCGGCATTGATGAGGTCTGCATCCACCGCGTCATCGGTCGGGAACGGTCCCATGCCGAGTAGACCGTTCTCTGATTGCAGCCAGACGGTCATCTCTTCCGGCACATGGTTGGCGACCAGCGTCGGCATGCCGATTCCCAGATTGACATAGAAACCGTCCTCCAGTTCCTGGGCGGCCCGCCGGGCGATGTCGTCTCGTGTCAGTGGCATGGCGGGAGTGTAGAGCGGCGTGGCCCGCGGAGGGAACGCTCGGGTGCACGGTTCTCTACAATCCCGGAATGTCAACCACTACCGATGCCGTGACGGAACTCTGCACCCATCCGCTTCTCGTTTCTGAAGCTGGTGATGGAACCGTCGTGTCCACCAATCCCGCGACCGGAGAGACTTTGGGAGTCGTACGGCTCCAGTCCAAAGCGGAGTATGAGGACGTCCTTGCCAGGGCCATGCTGGTCCAGAAGCACTGGCGCATGCTTCCCGCACCAAAGCGTGGGGAGTTGGTGCGACGCATGGGAAATGCGTTTCGGGCGAAGGAGGAGGAACTCGGTGCGCTCGTGACGATGGAGATGGGCAAGATCCTGCCCGAAGGAATCGGAGAGGTCGTCGAGTGCATCGACATCGCGGACTTCGCAGTCGGACTCTCGAGACAGCTTTATGGGTTGACCATGCCCTCAGAGCGTCCGCTGCATCGCATGTATGAGCAGTGGCATCCGATCGGGACCATTGGAATCATCACGGCGTTCAATTTCCCCGTGGCCGTGTGGGCGTGGAACGCAATGATCTCTGCCGTGTGCGGCAACGCGCAGATCTGGAAGCCGAGCCTTGCGACGCCGCTGACGGCGATCGCCATGACGAACATCGCTCAAGAGGTCATGCGGGAGCAGGACATCTTCGCGCCATCCGAAGGAGATCCGGCGGATCTCTTCGGGCTCATCATCGGAACCGATGATGAGGTCGGCGAGACCATGGTCGCCGATCGACGGCTTCCGTTGATCAGCGCGACCGGCTCGTGCCGCATGGGTCGGCATGTCGGTACGCAGGTGGCCAAGCGTCTGGGCCGCAGCCTGCTCGAGCTCGGCGGAAACAACGCGATCATCGTCACCGAGTCGGCGGATGTGGATCTGGTGGTACGTGGCACGCTCTTCGGGGCGGTAGGCACGGCGGGCCAGCGATGCACGACCACACGGCGTCTGATCTGTCACGAGTCGGTCGTCGATGATGTGACCAGCGGACTGGTGAAGGCCTATGGCCAGGTCCCCATTGGCAATCCACTGGAGTCTTCCACGCTCGTCGGTCCGCTGATCGATCAGAGAAGCGTCGACGGGATGCGGGCCGCCATTGAGGCCGCGGCGGCTCAGGGGTGCGAGGTTCTGTGCGGCGGCGTCGAGGGGATCGACCGCTTCGCCGATGATCCCGGTCACTTCGTCACGCCGACGATTGTGCGAGTCCCGCAGGGAACCGTGCCGGATATCACCCGCGAGGAGACCTTTGCGCCGGTGCTGTACATCTTCACGTACACCACCCTGGAAGACGCGATCGCGCTTCAGAACGATGTCGATCAGGGACTGTCCAGTGCCATCTTCACGGATTCGGTGCGGATGGCGGAGCGTTTCCTTTCTCATGGCGGAAGCGATTGCGGTATCGCCAATGTCAACATCGGAACGAGCGGCGCCGAAATTGGTGGCGCGTTCGGTGGCGAAAAGGACACGGGCGGTGGCCGCGAGAGCGGCAGTGACTCGTGGAAGGCCTACATGCGGCGGCAGACGTGCACCATCAACTGGGGCGATGACCTTCCACTGGCGCAGGGCATCGAGTTCGGCTGAGCGCGGGCCGCGTGATGAACGAACGGTCGGTGATTCGGCTTCGCCGTCCCGCGGTCCTGTCGGTGGCCGGGGATCCGTGGCAGCCTGATTCGCATCTGCGGAGGGCAGCCGAGGATCGATGGGCGGCGTTTCAGGCCTCCAACTCCCGAGCATTCGACGGGCGGCTGGTCCATGTGGTCGGCGTGCACCGCAATGGTGCAGGGGGCGCCACGATCCAGGCTTTCCCCTGCGCCTATCGGTGGTACGCAGCGCAAGTGGCCAGCGGCGGGGAGGACATCGGGTGCCGGCCGCTCGGGGTGAAGGGGATCACGCGGTGCCGGGGCCGTGTGCTCGTTGGTCGCCGGGCAGCGTGGACGGCATGCGATGGGGGGCTCTTTGAGTTGGCGCCATCGGGTGGCGTGGAGCCCGGTCGCACTCCTGAGGAGGCGATGGCCAGAGAGTTCGCCGAGGAGGTCGGATACCTCTGCCCGCCTCCGCGTCCGGTGGCGATGCTCTTCGACTCACACGCAATGACGTGGGAAGTGGTCTATCACATCGATGTTGAGTCGGAAGACGTCATGCCGCCGAACGATGAATACGAGGACATCCACTGGGTGTCGCCGGACGCGATACCGAGTGAAAGTACGCCGCTTTCGAAACGGCTGGTGGGACTTGGGCTGGCCTGCTAGGCGGTTCGCACGTCGAGGTGGGCCTGCACGCTCTTGAGATCGTTGACGATCTGAGGTGTCACCTTCAGGGTGAACTCCTGACCGGCTGCGCATCGTTGCAGCCGGGTGGCCCGCTTGCGATTGGTCCAGGGGCGGCCTGCACGGACGTAGGTCACGTTGTCCTTCTGGCGGCGGCGATTCTGAAGACCCTTCATGCCCTTCTGAACCTCTGGCTGCATCCACATGAGCCGTTCGATCGTCTTGACCTTCGAAGCCGTCTTGGGGACGGACGTCACGGTGAAGGTGAGGGTCTGATTTGGTGCGATCTCGGTGCTCATGGGGTCGGTCCTCTGGGGGAAGCCCCGCAGTATATCCAGCCCCGGTCCGGGGCCAAGCCGAGATCCGATGTGGGTTCTTGAGGCCGGCAGGACTACTCGGAGCCCGCGACCCGCTCGATCTCGTCGTAGGTGGTCTGCCCCTCGGCGACCAGCCCGAATCCGAACTCCTCCAAGCTGGTGAAGAGCCCCTGCTTTGCGAGGTCGCGTATGCCCTTGATCGATGGTCCCTTCATGATGAGGTCCCTGATTCCATCTGTGATCTCAAGTAACTCGAAAAGCGCCCGTCTTCCGTGGAAACCGGTTCGGAGGCATCGTTTGCACCCTTGGGGCACATAGATCTTCGAAATGCCGCCCAGGCTCTGGCCCATGCGGAGGGTCTGGGCGGGTTTGGGGGCGACGGCCTTGCGGCAACTGGGACAGAGCAGGCGAACCAGCCGCTGGGCGACGATCAGGTTGAGGGCGTTGGCTACCAGCGGAGCTTCGATGCCGAGGTCCAGGAGACGGAAGATGGCGCCGATCGTGTCCTTGGCGTGAACCGTCGTATAGACGAGGTGGCCGGTCATCGAGGCCTGCATGGCCACGGTGGCGGTCTCGATGTCCCGAATCTCGCCGACGAAGATCACATCGGGGTCCTGTCGCAGTACGGACCGAAGCACGCTGTGAAAGGTCGTGCCCTGATCATGGTCGACCGGAATCTGTGTGCAGCCCTCAAGGTAGTACTCGACGGGATCCTCGATCGTGATGGCATTGCGTTGCTCGACATCGATCTCGCGAAGGCAGGAGTACAGCGACGTCGTCTTTCCTGATCCGGTGGGCCCGCATGCCAGCAGCAGCCCGGCGTCTCGAGTGGCGATCGTTCGGAGCTTCTCGTACATCCACGGGACGAGCCCGAGTTCGTGAAGGCGACTGGGGCTGTTCGACGCATCGAGCACACGGATGACCAGTTTCTGCCCATGCACCGATGGCGTAAGGCTGACGCGGTAGTCGACCCGCTTTCCCTTGACCGATACGGAGAAGTGCCCGTCCTGGACCTGATTCTTTTGGCTGGTCTCGATCTGGCACAGGATCTTCACGATTCCCAGAATGCGCTTGAAGATCTGGGACGAGAACTGCACCGCCGAGACCATGGTGCCGTCGACGCGAAGTCGGACGGCGCAGCCGTCGATCCGCGGTTCGATATGCAGGTCGGTGGCTCTGGATCGGAACGCCGCATAGAGGATCTTCCGAAAGGCTCGCGTGCCCTCGGCCCCGTCACCGTCGCGGCCGGCATCCAGCCCACCGGACCGGGCCTGATGCACCGTCACGCCGCGATTGTCAACAAGGCTGATGTCGTCCTCTTCGAATCCACGATCCTCGCCTGAATCGATGATGTCTTCGAGTCGCCGCTCCCAGTTGGTCTGGGCAGTCTGCTGCACTTCAGCCGTGAGATCGATGTCCAGCGTGTCCAGATCGGGAGGAAAGAGATCTTCCTCGATCGGTACACCTGGCTCAACTTCGGCCAGGGAGATCAACTCCTCGGGATTGATGAACGTGATCTTTGTGCGACCGACTTTGACCACATCGCCATTGCTCAGGCGATCCTCGTTGACCTTGCCGTCGTTCAGCGTGGTGCCGTTTCTGCTCTTCAGATCCCGGATACGGAACCCTTCTTCGTGTGGCTCGATCACGCAGTGGTGCCGGCTTGCCCGCTCGTCCTTGAGAACAAGTGTGTTGTCATCAGCCCGTCCGATCGTGATGGGACGATCGGTCAACTCAAAGCGGCGGCGCCCCTGCTTTGTCTTGACCTCAATCTGTGGCATTGGCCTGTGTCGTCCCAACCGGATCCGAGGGTGAACCGCGTCGCCTCACGCGACGAGGCGTTTCGGGGCCTCTATGCTACACCAGATCATCCAGCGTGGACATGATCGGTGAATCGAACCGCTCGGCAGCTATTCATGCAGAAGACGCTCATGTTTCTGGTGACCTTGGCATTTTCAGGAGCCGTGTGCGGTGGCACGATCCGCGTTCCTGAAGATGTGCCGACCATACAGTCGGCAATCGACCAGGCGGGATTCGGTGATCGCATTGAGATCGGTCCAGGCACCTATCGAGAGGCGCTCCGTTGCCAGGACAAGCGGCTGACGATTGAGGGTCTTGAAGGGCCCACTCGCACGGTGATTGATGCGACCGGGCTGGGGGCCTCGGTGATGTGGTGCCGTGGCGGACTGGATGACGGACTGACGATTCGCGGCCTTCGACTGACGGGGGGTCGCGGGCATACCGAACCCTTCGGCGCGGATGCCACCGTCGGCGGGGGCGTGTGTGTCGCGCGGGGGGGGCCGAGCTTTGAGAATTGCCATCTTGTTGGCAATGTGTCGAGTTACGAGGGTGGCGGTGCCTGGGTGGCCGAGGACGCGAATGTGCGGTTTCTGCGGTGCCAGTTCAATGCCAACCGTGCTGAGCGGGGCGGCGGTCTGCTGGTGCGGGGAGGGCGTGTGACCCTGATGGACTGCCTGTTCTCAAACAACCGAGCGGTGTTCTCCGGTGGCGGTCTTGCCGTTGAGTACGGAGGGCACGCAGTCGTTCGGGACACCCGGTTCACCGAGTGTGGTTCCACGCATAATGGTGGCGGTGTGTCGCTGTACGACAGTTCCGCGTTGCTCTCCGACGTGACATTCACCCGGTGCTCAGCCGGCGTGGCCGGCGGCGCGCTGTACCAGGGATTCAACGCTCGGCTTGAACGCAGCAATCTGACGTTCTCGACGATCTCTGATTCAAGCCATGGCGAATGGCACGGAGATCTGGCACCCCCGAAGGGCGCCTGTTGCATTGCGGATGTCTGCATCGAAGTCACGCAGGAGGCGTGCGGCGATGCGGGCGGTCGCTGGGCCGGGGCCGGAACAGACTGCCTGGCGGCCCGGGTGGCGGCCTGCCCTGTTCCACGACCTGGCGATCTCAATGACGATGACGAGATCGACATCCGGGATCTGGCGTTGCTGATGAGCCTGTGGGGTGAATCACCTTCGTCGTCGCAGTGGACGCCCCGGACACCCTGACCGAAGGACCTGGGAGCCCCCGGAGCATGCCCGGTCGAAATGCAGCACCGTTTCCGCGGTGGCTGCCGTGTGCCGCGTCGATCGCTAGACTGGGCCTTCAACTTCGGGAGTCAGGAACACGACCCGTGAGCAATCAAGTGATCGACGACACGGCATCCACACCACTGACCCCGGTCGAGGCCGTGGCCGTACGGTTCGCTGGAGACAGCGGCGACGGCATGCAGCTCGTCGGCGGGCAGTTCACCAGCGCGACTGCCATTCTTGGAAACGATTTCGCGACCTTTCCGGATTACCCGGCTGAGATTCGAGCGCCCCGGGGCACAACGTTTGGGGTGTCGGGATTCCAGGTGCACTTTGCCGCGCGGCCCATCCACACCCCCGGGGATGCCGTCGATGTGCTGGTGGCGATGAATCCGGCAGCGCTCAAAATGAACGCTGGTGACGTGCGGCAGGGTGGCATGATCATCGCGGATGAGGATGAGTTCACGAAGGTCAATCTCAAGAAGGCCGGGTACGGCCCCGATGAGTCACCTCTCGCGGACGAGATTCTCGGCCAGCGGTTCCGCATCGTGACGATTCCGCTCAGTCGGATGGTTCGAGAGGCATTGGCGGACAGTGGACAGGGCGCCAAGGAGATCGATCGATGTCGCAACATGTTTGCGCTCGGATTGATCTGCTGGATGTACGATCGGCCGCTCGATCCGACGATTGAGTGGTTGGAGACCTACTTTGGAGCCCGCAAGAAGCGACCGGAAATCGCCGCGATGAACGTGGCGGTGCTCAAGGCGGGGTGGGCCTTCGGAGAGACGACGGAAGCAATCCCGGAACGGTTTTCCGTAGCGGCCGCTGAACTGCCGGCCGGTCGGTATCGCAAGATCAGTGGTAATGAGGCCATGGTGCTGGGGTTGGCGGTCGCGGGCGACAAGGCCGGCAAGCAGGTGTCGTATTGCGGATACCCGATCACGCCAGCTTCGGATCTGCTGCACGGGCTCGCCAACCTCAAGCGATTCGGCGTCCAGACGTTTCAGGCCGAGGATGAAATCGCAGCGGTGGCGTCCGCCATTGGCGTCAGTTACGCCGGAGGCATCGGCGTGACAGGGACATCAGGGCCTGGACTGGCGCTCAAAGGCGAGGCCCTGGGTCTCGCCGTCATGCTGGAGCTTCCCCTGGTCGTGGTCGATGTGCAGCGGGCTGGTCCGGCGACCGGAATGCCGACCAAGACCGAGCAGACTGATTTGTTGCAGGCCTTCTACGGTCGAAGCGGAGAAGCGCCGTGCATTGTGTTGGCCGCAAGCTCGCCATCGGACTGCTTTGAGACAGCAATCGAGGCGGTTCGATTGTCCACGCGGGCCATGTGCCCTGCCATCGTGTTGAGCGATGCGGCTATTGCCAATGGTGCCGAGCCATGGCTGGTCCCGGATCTCTCCGCCATCCCCCCGATCGAAATCGTGCATCCGGAAGCACAGCCCGATGCCGATGAGGCGTTTGAGCCCTATCTCAGGAATGAAACGACTGGCGCCCGCCGCTGGGCCATCCCGGGAACCCCGGGCCTGGAACATCGCGTGGGTGGACTCGAGAAGGAAGATGTCACCGGATCCGTCAGTTACGACGGACCGAATCACCAGCGCATGATGGCGCAGCGGGCCGAGAAGATTGACCGATTGGCCGACGTCATCGCTCCGATGGAAGTTGGGGGAGATGTCAGTGCAGGCACGCTGGTCATCGGGTGGGGTGGAACGGCGGGCGCCATTCTCTCCGCGGTGGATCGCCTGCGTGGTGAAGGCGTTCCGCTGGCGCATGCACACCTTCGACACCTCAACCCATTCCCCGCCAACCTCGGTGAGACCCTGCAGCGGTATCGCAGGGTGATTGTTCCTGAGATCAACTCGGGCCAGCTCCGAATGCTGTTGAGGGGAAGATTTCTGGTTGACGCTTGCGGCGTGAACATCATTCAGGGCAGGGGGTTCCATGTCGAGGAACTCGTGGATGGCATTCGATCGGCTGTTGAGGAGGTGGCACCATGAGCACGGCTGACCTACCGCTCCCGACCTACAAGCCCAAGGACTTCACCTCCGATCAGGACGTTCGCTGGTGCCCGGGCTGCGGTGACTATGCCGTGTTGGCGGCCGTTCGAAAGGCGCTTCCCAAAGTCGGTCGACGCAAAGAGGACTTTGTGTTCGTCTCCGGCATCGGTTGCGCCGCTCGATTCCCGTACTACATGGAAACGTACGGGATGCACTCGATTCACGGCCGGGCGCCAGCCTTTGCCACGGGGATCAAGCTCGCGAACCCCGATCTCGATGTCTGGATCGTGTCCGGTGATGGCGACCTCCTCTCCATCGGTGGGAACCACACGATGCACGTCATGCGGCGGAATGTGGGCGTGAGAATCCTGCTGCTGAATAACAGGATTTACGGATTGACCAAGGGGCAGTATTCACCGACCAGTGAGCGTGGAAAGGTGACCAAGTCCACGCCGATGGGATCGATCGACGAGCCTGTGAATCCATTGGCGCTCGCGCTGGCAGCGGAATGCACGTTTGTGGCTCGGTGTATCGATATCGATGCAAAGACGCTGACGGCCACCATGGAGCGAGCCGCGGCACATCCGGGGTGCGCCTTCATCGAGGTCTACCAGGACTGCAACATCTTCAACCATCAGGCCTGGTTTTACGCTTCGCAAAAGGACACGAGGCCGAACAATACGGTCGATCTCGTCCATGGTGAGCCACTGATCTTCGGCGAGAATCGGGACAAGGGCGTGATGATCGTCAATGGTCGTCCCCGTGCCGTGACGATCGGTGCGGGTGGTGTGACGGAGAAGGACCTGCTGGTGTTCGATGAAACCGATCGCACGCTGGCGTTCACCCTTGCCAACATGCACTGTCCGGACCTGCCCGAGCCGCTGGGTGTTCTCTATTGCAATCCGGATCGTCCCGCCTATGAGCAGGCCAGTCGGGATCAGGTGAAGGCTGCGGTCGCCGGAAACGGCGGAGACCTGCAGGATCTGGTGGCAGGACCGGACACGTGGATGGTTGGCGGCTGAATTCACTCCCGTCGTGCTGCGACGTCATCGTGATCGGTGGCGGGCATGCTGGCGTCGAAGCGGCGTGGGCGGCATCGAGCGTGTTGGGCTCAGAGGGGACGGTGGTCCTACTGACAATGGATCCCGCAAAGATCGGGGTCATGTCATGCAACCCCGCGATCGGCGGTCTTGCCAAGGGACAAGTGGTGCGAGAGGTCGACGCGCTCGGCGGCATCATGGGCCGCGCGGCTGATGCAGCCGGAATCATGTTCAAGGTCCTGAATCAGTCACGTGGGCCAGCGGTACAGGGGCCACGGGCGCAGTGTGATAAGGACCGATACGCCGCCGCCGTTCAATCACTCATTGGTAGCCGAGGAAACATCACAGTCGTTGCTGGGACCGTGGCTGATGTTGTCCTTGAAAACGGCGGGTGCGTCGGTGTTCGCACCGAGGGTGGTGGCTGCTGCCGGGCTGGTGCGGTGGTGCTCACGACGGGCACGTTCATGCGATCGCTCATGCACACAGGAGACACCCGGACGCCAGGTGGGCGTGTCGGAGAAGGAACCGCTGAGGGGATCTCGGACTGCCTCAAGCGCATGGGCTTTGAACTCGGACGATTGAAGACTGGGACCCCACCGAGGCTTCGCCAGTCCACGATCGATTGGGACGGTCTTCCGGTGCAGGCCGGGGATGAAGTCCCCGTGCCATTCAGCGAGTTGGAGGCCGTTCGCTTTCCGACACTCCCGCAGGTGACGTGTCGCATCTCGCATACGACCGAAGCGGCGCACGAACTCATTCGGGACAACCTGCACCAGGCGCCGATGTTCAGCGGCCAGATCGACGCCGCGGCGGGCCCGAGATACTGCCCGAGCATCGAGGACAAGGTTGTGCGATTCGCAGATCGATCAACGCATCATGTCTTTCTCGAACCCGAGACGCTTGAGGGCGAATCCATCTACTGCAACGGCATCAGTACGTCGCTCCCCCCGGAGATTCAGGATCGGCTGGTTCGGGAGATGCCGGGATGTGAGGACGCGGAGATTCTCCAGTACGGGTACGCGGTTGAGTACGACATGATCTGGCCTCACCAGCTCGATGCCACCTGTGAGACCAAGGTGGTCCCCGGACTTTTTACTGCGGGCCAGATCAACGGTACGAGTGGGTATGAAGAAGCAGCGGGCCAGGGCTGGGTCGCCGGAGTTAATGCAGCGCGGGTGGTGCAGGGAATGCCGTTGGTGCGTTTGGCGCGTGATCAGGCGTACATTGGTGTCATGCTCGACGACCTCGTGACGCGTACGCCTCGCGAGCCGTACCGACTCTTCACGAGTCGCGCCGAACATCGCATGCTGCTCCGGGCCGACAACGCCGACGCTCGATTGACACCGTTTGGGCATGAGGTTGGAACGGTCTGTGAGTCCCGCTGGGACGCATGGGCCGCGAGGCGTGATCGCCTCATTGGACTGCGTGAGCGGCTTGATCGCCTGCCGGGCGCCGGGGGCAACAGCCTCGCAGCGCTGGCACGTCGTCCAGAGACGACGGTGTCCGAGGTCGCGCGCAGGCTCGGTGGGGACGACGCCATTCGCGATGTCGAGTGCGTGATGACGGACACGCGGTATGACGGGTACGTCAAGCGTCAACAGGCGGAGATCAAGCGTCAACGGGAAGCCGACGGTGTTCGGATTCCGGATTCCCTGAACTTTCGTGAGGTGACGGGGCTGCGAAGTGAAGCGGCTGAGGCCATGGCGCACTTCAGGCCGGCCACATTGGGGCAGGCAAGCCGCCTTGCGGGCGTGACACCTGCGGACACTACGGTGCTGGCTGTCGCGATTCGGCGTGTGCGTGCCGCTTCAATCGACGGCGGTGCCTGACTGCGGAGTTGGCATCAAGGCGAGCGAGGAGTGTGGCGAGGTGTCCGTCGTTCGGTCGTTGTGCGGCCATCGCCTGCAAGGTGGTTCGACTGGTGCCAACTGCCTCCCGGGCGAGCGGTGGGCCACCCAGATAGG
>CAYQJN010000044.1:0-14847 GCA_964417845.1 uncultured Isosphaeraceae bacterium | reverse complement strand
GGTCCACCATCCCCAATTGAGATTGGTGGGTGTCCACCATCCCCCCATCCCCACCATTCCCCACCACCATCCCCAACGATCCCCACTCGCGGCAGAATCAAGCCATGGCAACGGATGTGAAGCACCCGCTTCCACTACCGTGTGGGGCATGCATGGAAGCAATCGATCAAGCGGGAAACCGATCTCGCTCTTTGTCCTGGCCATGATGAACACCGCGGTCGTGGTCGGACTCGAGGGGCTTCCTGAAGTCGGCTCGTTCGGCCTCCCCCTCATCATCTACTACGCAATCTTCACGCTCATCTTCTTCCTGCCTGTCGGCCTCGTCGCCGCTGAACTCGGCGTTGGCTGGCCGCACGATGGGGGGGTCTACCGCTGGATCCGCGAAGCGCTTGGGGAGCGATGGGCATTCGTTGGAGTCTGGTGCCAGTGGATGCAGATCCTGATCTGGTACCCGACGGTGCTCGCGGTCTGCGCGGTGTCGCTGGCTTATGCGGTCGATCCCAGCCTGCGGGACGCGGGGCTCTTCGTCATGCTCTGTAGCCTCGCGGTGTTCTGGGCGGCCACGCTGTTCAACTTCAAGGGACTTCACTTCAGCGGCTGGTTGACCACGGCCTTCCTGTACTGCGGCACGCTGCTCCCTGTGGCGCTCGCCATCGGGCTGGCCGCATGGTGGATTGGCTCAGGACGGCCTTCGGCGATCCCTCTGGAGTGGTCCGCGGTGGTGCCGCAGATTGATTCACTGGGTGAAGTGGTGGGGATCGCCGCCATCTTCTCCTTTCTCTCAGGCCTCGAAGTCAACTCGGTGCACTTCCGGCATGTCACGAATCCCCAGCGGGCGATCCCAAGAGCCCTCCTGATCTCGGGCGTGCTGGTGCTTGGAATCTCGATGCTCGGAGCGTTGAGCGTCGCGGTGCTCGTACCGATCAAGGACATCGATCTGGCGGCCGGCACGCTTCAGGTGTTCTCCTACGTGCTCGGCCCCCTCGGCGTCGGGTGGATCGTCTCGCTCCTGGCACTGCTGGCGCTGGCGGGGATGGTCGGTCACATCATGGTCTGGGTCATTGGCCCGACCGAGTCGCTTCGCGTGGCCGCAGACGACGGGTTGATTCCGCCAGTCTTTCAACGCACGACGCGCGGCGGGGCCCCCCGCAACGTCATGCTCCTGCAGGCCTGCATCGTGTCACTCTTCTGTGTTCTGATGCTCTTCTTCGACCTCAACCGCGTCTTCTACTTCCTCACCATCGCTTCGGCGCAGGTGTACCTCGCCATGTATGTCCTGATGTTCGTTTCCGTCATCGTGCTGAGAATCACGAAACCCGATGTGCCACGCGCCTTCGTCATCCCGGGTGGCAAGCCTGGCCTCCTTGCGGTGGCCGGAGGCGGTGGCATTGCGGCCCTGGCCGGCATTCTCGTCATGTTCTGGCCGCCGAGCACCGAGGACATGGCAATGGACTGGACGACCTTCACGCTCCCGCTGGCCGGGGCGCTGGTCATCCTGCTCGGGGCCCCCTTCGTGTTGTACCGATTCCGAAATCCCGACTGGCGTAGACGTCCGGGTCTGCCCGCGAGCGGCGAAACCGATCAGCCGTGGAAGCGAGCCGACTGACCATGATTGCGGGCATCCGCATTGCCATGTGGTGCGGTCCGCGCACGATTTCGACGGCCATGATGCGGTCATGGGAGCATCGAGACGATTGTGCTGTGTGGGATGAACCCCTGTATGCGTGGTGGCTCTCCCAGACAGGGGCCCGGCACCCTGGCCGCGATGAGATACTGGCAGCGGCGGGCGAAGACCTTGACGCAGCGTCGCTCTCCAGCCGGTTGTCCTGCGCTTCATCGCCGATCACATACCAGAAGCACATGGCGCATCATCTGCTGGAGGGCTTCCCTCGAGGCTGGATGGGTTCGGCTCGCCACGCCTTCCTTGTTCGTCGCCCTGATCACCTTCTGGCTTCACTGGCCAGACGACTTGGCCCCGAAGCGATCACCATCGAGTCAACCGGACTCCCCCAGCAGGTGGCCTTGCTCAACTGGCTCGAACAGGAGGGATTCGATCGCCCGCCGATCGTCGATTCGGATGATGTCCTCGAAGACCCCGAATCCATCCTTCGAGCACTGTGCGCCGCGCTCGGTGTGCCATTTGACGCCGCGATGTGCTCCTGGCCACCTGGCCCTCGGGCATCGGATGGGATGTGGGGCCGATGGTGGTACGACCAGGTGGAATCCTCCACCGGATTCGGTGCGCCAAAGCGTGGTGAAGTGAATCTCCCCCAGTCCCTCTCACTGCTGCACGATGCATGCATTGAGCTGTACGCTCAATTGGCTGACCGGCGCCTGCGTGCCTGATACGGAGCACCACCGATGTTGCAGACTTGGGATTCCCGGAACGAAGACATCATGGTGTCGATCAACGGCCAGTTGGTTCATCGGAAGGGCGCGGGCGTCTCCCCATTTGACTCTCTGGTTCAAGGTGGCGACGGAGTCTGGGAGGGGCTGCGCCTCTATCCGGAAGGCATCTTCCGGCTTGAGGCCCACCTGAATCGTCTGATTGACTCGGCTCGGGCGATGGCGTTTGACGACATTCCCACTAAGGCGCAGCTTCGCTCTGCGATTCGGAACACGCTCGACGCCAACGACATGACGGAGGACGTGCACATTCGTCTGACGCTCTCTCGGGGTGTGAAGATCACCAGTGGCATGGATCCCCGCCTCAATCAGTCGGGCTCGACGCTCATTGTCCTGGCCGAACACAAGGCGCCGGTGTACGACCAGGGTGGCCTCGCACTGATCACGAGCAGCATCCGCCGCTTTCGTCCCGACATGCTGGACCCCCGCATCCACCACAACAACCTCATTCAGTCGATCCTCGCCAAGATCGAAGCCAACGCCGCTGGTGTCGATGACGCCCTGATGCTCGATGATCGGGGCTTCGTTGCCGAAACAAACGCGACGCATCTCTTCTTCGTTCGCAACGATGTTGTGGTGACGAGCAGGCTTGTGGCGTGCCCTGATGGAATCACGCGATCGGTGATCATCGATCTCTGCAAACGCCTTGGTATTCCGCTGGACGAGCGTGACATTCCCCAGTCCGAGGCCTATGCCGCAGACGAGTGTTTCTGCACCGGGACAATGGGGGAGTTGGCGTGCGTGACCGCAATTGATGGCCGCAGCATCGGCCGCGGACTCGTGGGGCCTATGACGACACGGCTCCGATCTCTGTTCGCCGACGAGGTTCGCCAGTCCTGTGAAACCGTCTGATCTACCATGCGGCCTTCCGATTGACCACAGAGGCAAGGAGTTTCTCGTGTCCCGACCAGTCACCCTGTTTACCGGCCAGTGGGCCGACCGACCGTTGTCTTCTCTGGCTGCCATGGCGGCCGAGATGGGATTCGATGGCCTGGAACTCGCATGCTGGGGCGATCATTTCGACGTGACCCAGGCGATGGACGACGAGTCATACGCCAGTGGCCGGCACGCCCTGCTGGGAGAACATGGCCTCAAGACATGGGCTGTTTCCAATCACCTGGTGGGGCAGGCGGTGTGCGATCGCATTGATGCTCGCCACCACCAGATTCTCCCCGACCACGTCTGGGGGCACGGCGACCACGAGGGCGTAAGGGCCCGCGCCGCGGAAGAGATGAAGCAGACCGCCCGAGCCGCTGCCAAGCTCGGCGTCCCTGTCGTCAACGGCTTTACGGGTTCGTCCATCTGGCCCGACCTGTACTTCTTCCCGCCAACCCCTCCCGAGCACGTGACGCAGGGCTACGACGACTTCGCCAATCGTTGGGGGCCGATCCTCGACGTCTTCAAAGAAGTCGGTGTTCGCTTTGCACTGGAGGTGCATCCCTCCGAAATCGCCTATGACACGGTGACGGCCGAACGGGCGCTCGAGGCACTCGGGCATCACGAGGCATTCGGCTTCAACTTTGATCCGAGCCACCTCGTGTGGCAGGGGGTGGATCCGGCGCGATTCATCGATCGCTTTCCCGATCGGGTGTTCCACTGCCACATGAAGGATGTGAAGGTGACGCTGAACGGTGATGGGGGGATTCTTGGATCGCACCTGCAGTTTGGAGATCCCAGGCGAGGGTGGGACTTCGTGAGTGTTGGTCGGGGGGATGTGGACTTCGACGCCATCATTCGGTCTCTGAACATGGCGGGCTACGACGGCCCCCTGTCGATCGAGTGGGAGGACAGCGGCATGCACCGCGAGCAGGGAGCACGTGAGAGTTGCGAGTACGTTCGTGCCATCGACATCACGCCGCCGAATGCTGGCTTTGAGGATGCATTCAGCGAATGAGTGTCTCACTCGTCATGTCGATGGTGCTGCAGAACCCCTCGGTACCAACGGTGCTTGTCTACAGTCGCACCGATGGTTTTCGCCA
Organism: uncultured Isosphaeraceae bacterium; assembly: GCA_964417845.1. Classification (GTDB taxonomy): domain Bacteria; phylum Planctomycetota; class Phycisphaerae; order Phycisphaerales; family SM1A02; genus UBA12567. Next base: position 10,462 of record CAYQJN010000044.1, on the reverse strand, counting down.
TGACTCCATCGAGGCTGGCGCGCTGGCCCTGGAGGAACTGGCGGCCATCGAAGGCTGGACGCTGGTGCATACTGAGCAGGAAGACACGCTGCGATCGTCGCTGCATGCGGCGGATGTGCTGGTGTTTCTCAACACCACGCAGGATGTGCTCGACGAAGCGTCGCAAGATGTATTCGAGTCATGGCTTCGCAACGGCGGAGGCTTTGTTGGCATTCATGCCGCCGCGGATACCGAGTATGAATGGCCCTTCTACGGCACACTCCTGGGCGGCGCGAGGTTCAAATCTCATCCCCGTGTTCAGGAGGCCCGCGTGGTCATTGAAGACCACGGCCATCCAACGACGGCCTTTGTGGAGTCTCCGTGGGTCTGCACGGACGAGTGGTACGACTTTGTTCGGTCGCCGCGCGGCGATGTGCACGTGATTGCATCGCTTGACGAGGGCTCATATGAGGGGGGCACGATGGGTGAGGATCACCCGATTGTCTGGAGTACGCCAGTCGATTCAGGCGCGGCGATCTACACGGGGCTCGGGCACACCAGCGCCAGGTGGGGCGAGCCGGCCTTCCGAAGTCACATTGCCGAGTCCATCAACTGGGCGGCCGGTGACGGCTGGATCGACCTCGGCGACCTGGCGGCGTCCTGGTCCCCATCGCCGGGCTGGAATGATGCTGGAGCCGTCGCGGCGACTGATGGCAGCCTCGCAGCGCGGCCGGGTGAAGGCGTCCTCACGAATGCAGCGACGGGGCGATCGGGAGACCTTGTGTCGCAGTCTCACTTTGGTGACTGTGAACTCCATCTGGAATTCATGGTGCCTGAAGGCGGCAACTCGGGGGTGTATCTCCAGGGGCGGTATGAAATCCAGATTCTCGACAGCCATGGATCGCCATTGCCGGGGCCGGGTGATTGTGGCGGCGTGTACGAGCGGTGGGACGACTCCAGATCACCCAAGGGGTTTGAGGGGACGCCACCGCGTGTGAATGCCGCAACTCCGGCAGGGGCATGGCAGTCCTACGACATTGTGTTTCGCGCTCCGCGTTTCGATGCCCGCGGCGAGAAGATCGCCAATGCTCGGCTGGAACGTGTGATCCACAATGGTGTGCTGATTCACGAAGCGGTGGATCTCAGCGGGCCGACCCGGGGAGGTGGAGCTATCGACGGGGCGCGGGGGCCTCTGCGCCTGCCGGGCGATCACGGGCCTACCGCCTATCGCAAGCTCGGGGTGCGCCGGATCGGGCCTGCTACGCCGGGCAGGGGCCCCACGACTCAATGACGATGAGCAGGTCGTCCACGTTGACGACCGAGTCGCCGTTGATGTCTTCAACGCAGACGCATCCCCCCCAGGCGCCAACGATGGCGAGAATGTCGTTGACGCCGACGTCGCCGTCGGCTGTGACGTCGTCACCACAGACTTCGCAGAGTTCATTGCCGCCGAGATCATCCCAGGTGCCCAGAATGTGGTCGGGAGCGTTGTGGCACATCGTCGTGTCGGAAATCGCTGCGTTCGAACAGTCGCAACTCTTCGAGAGCGCCCCGCCTCGAATACCAGCGGTATTGCCTTCGAAGACGCAGTTCTCGTGTACGCCATTGCTGTCATTGCCGTAGGCGAGGCCTCCGCCGTGCACGACCGCGCTGTTGTTGGTGAGTGTGCAGTGACGCATCACGGGTTGGCTCAGGTGATGAATCCTCATGCCGCCACCGTCCAGAGAAGCCGCATTATCCGTGATCACCACATGCTCGAAAAGGGGATGGCCCTCGAAGATGCTCACGCCGCCGCCCATCTCGGAGGCGCAGTTCTGAATGATGCAATGTTCGATGGTCGGGGACGCCTGGTGGATGTAGACCCCGGCGCCCATGAACAGCCCGTCAAACAGCGTCCCCGGTCCGTCCGAAGTAATCGTCATGCCTCGCAGGAGGGCATCCCTGGTCTCGCCATGGGCGAAGACCACCGCCGACCCCGCATCGCCGGCATCCAGCGTGGTGGCCGAGGCTCCATCCCGGCCCTCCACGGTGATGTCCTTTCCGCGGAAGCTCAGCCACTCGTTCCAGATCCCGGCGGCCACGGAAACAGTGTCGCCAGTGGAGGCAGCATTGATGCCAGCCTGGATGGTGGAATAATCCTCTGGAATCTGGATCACGGCCCCGTGGGTCGCGAGCGTGAGTGAAGCCCCGACGGTCAATGCCAGCATGTGGACAGCTCCTCCAGCCCCCAACGGCCGTTGGTCAGTATGCCGCCTCCCAGCGGGGGGCGGCAAGGGGTGATGGGTTGGATTTGGCCGCATTTTCTGCTCTGGAAGCCTCTGGATGAGTCGGAACCGGCCTTGCGATGTCCCCGAATCGGTGTAGGCTGGGGGGCTGGAGTCAACGATCATTCACGGCGCGGCAGTGGGGCGGCGTGCCGGGCGGCCGATTCGCGGCCATCAATACCAAGGAGAGTGGATTGTGAACAGACCAGTGAGCCGGACGCAATTCAGCGTCGCGTGTGCCCTCAGTGTCGCGGGGATGGCATTCGGAGCCGTCGGCGGACCTGTGCAGACCACCATGCTCGAGGACACTGACTCAAACCGACGAATCGCCTTTGAGTTCGAAGCGCCCGCGATGGGAACTGTTCGAATCGATGGCACGCCCTGGAAGACGCCAACCCTTGGCAGCGAGAGTATCGCCGTGCAGGCCGGCGAGCCCGCGCTTCCCGATGTCCGCCGGGCGGTGATGATCGGCGGGACCGACGAAGTGGCCGCGCGACTGGTCACAGGTTCCTACTACGACATTGAAGGCGTGCAGATTGCCCCGGGCAAGGGCGCCATCACGCGTGATATCGATCCGGCATCGGTCCCCTACACCTTTGGTCCTGTCTACAACAGTGCCGGCTTCTGGCCCGCCGAGGTCGTGACGCTTGCCGAACCGCACATCATGCGGAACACCCGCGGAACGATCCTGACGGTCAATCCACTGCAGTGGAACCCGGCCACTCAGACGCTTCGCGTCTGGACTGATATGGAAGTCGACGTGCAGACCATTGGCATTGCCACGGAGAACGTCCTGACACGGGACGCTCTGGCCATTCACAGTGACAATGCTGCGTGGGAGACGCTGTATCAGCGGCACTTCATCAACTATCCGGAAGGCAGTCGCTACGACCCGCTCGAGGTCGGCGGCGAGATGCTCATCATCTGCCATGATCCCTGGCTCGCAAACGTGCAGCCCCTGGCGGATCACAAGAACAGCATTGGCGTCAACACGACGCTCGTGGGCATCTCGACAATCGGGAACAGCCCTGCGAGCATCGAGGCCTATGTCGACGCGATGTACTCGGACAGCGACCTGAGCTATGTGCTGCTCGTTGGCGACGCCCAGCACATTTCGGCCTACACCTCGGCCGACAACGGCCTCTCTGATCCGATCTACGGCAAGATGACCGCCGATGACTATCCGGAGGTCTTCCTTGGCCGGTTCTCAGCAGAGTCGGCAGCGGATGTCGATACGCAGGTCGAGCGCACGATCGCCTACGAAGTTGATTCATGGACGCAGAAGCCCGAGTACATGCGTGCTCTGGGCATCGCCTCCGATCAGGGCCCCGGCGATGACGACGAGTACGACAACGTGCATGTCGGGAACATCCTCAGCCAACTCGAGGAGTACGGCTATACCTACACGCAGGGCGAATACGACCCAAGTGGAAGCATTTCATCCGCAGTCGCCGCCATCAATGACGGCATCGGCACAATCGCCTACTGCGGTCACGGCAGCGAATCCTGCTTCGGGAACGGTGCTCCACTCTGCATCTCTGATGTCAACGGGCTGACTAACACCGAGATGCTCCCATGGATCGTCTCGGTGGCTTGCGTCAATGGCGCCTATGCCTCAGGCACGTGCTTCGCTGAGTCGTGGCTACGGGCCACCCACAACGGCGCCCCGAGCGGTGCCATCGGCATCTACGCCTCCACCATCAACCAGTACTGGGCGGAGCCCATGTGTGGCGAGGATGAGGTCTACGACTGCTACACCGCCGAGGAGTACACCACGCTTGGCGTCCTCTTCTACGCGGGGTCCTGCCAGATGATGGATGAGTACGGGTCAACGGGTGTCGATATGTTCAACACGTGGCACCTCTTCGGGGATCCCTCGCTTGTGGTGGTTGGCACCGCAGCGCCTCCGAGCGGCATGCGGGTTGCCGGAAGCGGCTTTGCTGCGGAAGGTCCCCTTGGAGGTCCATTCGCACCGAACAGTGGTGAGTTTGTTCTGACGAACCATGAAGCGCAGGACCTTGAATTCTCCGTGAGCGGCGGCGCCAACTGGCTGGACTTCGGTCCCACCTCTGGAACGATTCCAGTTGGTGGCGAAGTGGTCGTCACGGCGTCGCTCAACGCGGCTGCCAACAGCCTCGGAAACGGCCTGCATACGGCCACACTGTCCTTCGTCAACAACACCACGCATGATGGTGACGCTGACAAAGGCATCAGCATCAACGTTGGAATCCCGGTTCCGGTGCTTGAGTTCACCTTTGATGACGATCCGGGGTGGACGATGCAAGGCGACTGGGCTTTCGGTCAGCCGACGGGACAGGGCGGCGACTCCTACGGGAACCCCGATCCCTCCAGTGGCGCCACCGGAAACAACGTCTTCGGTGTCAACCTCAACGGCGATTACAGCCTCAATGTCGGATCCATGAATTTGACGAGCACGGCGATCAACTGCTCGTCCTACACGGATACCAGCGTGTCATTCCAGCGGTGGCTGAATTGCGACTATCAGTCGTACGTCATCAACCGTTTCGAGGTATCAAACAATGGTGCCTCCTGGACGACGCTCTGGGAGAACCCCAGCAGTGGCGAGACCGTCGATTCCTCGTGGAACACACAGGAGTTCGACATCTCCGCCGTCGCTGACGGGGAGCCCATGGTGTACCTCCGCTGGACCCACGAAGTCAACGACTACGCGTGGGCCTACAGCGGCTGGAACATCGACGACGTGGTGATCAGTGCTGTAGACGACTCGGTTTCCGAGCCGTGCGACGGAGACGCCGACGGCTCCGGCGATGTCGGAACCGATGACCTCCTTGCGGTGATCGGGGCCTATGGCTGCAGCAGTGGCTGCGGCACCGCTGACATCAATCAGGACGGAGTGGTGGATGCCAACGACATCCTTGGCGTGGTTGGCGGCTGGGGTCCCTGCCCCTGACCCTGAATGTGCCCTTCTCGGGGCACTGAAACCAGCGTTCACGCAGCCCCCCGCCTCGCCAGAGGTGGGGGGCTGCCTCTCATGAGGCCTGACCGGATTTCGGTGGCAAGGGCCGCTGGCTTGGCATGGAGTCCACGGGTCGGTATGATGCCCGATTCCCGCCATTGAGCGCCCCTTCAGGAGTCTGTCCCGTGTATGCGATCGTCGAAGACAGTGGAACACAGATCAAACTGGCCCCAGGCGCCGTCCTGGACGTCGACCTCCGTGACGGCGCTGCTGAGGGCGGCACGATCACATTTGACCGGGTTCTGGCACTCAAGGGCGAAGGTGACGCACCCGCCACAGTCGGAACTCCCTATGTGGCTGGCGCGTCGGTGACCGCTGAGATTGTCGGCGAAGTCAAGGGCGACAAGATCGACGTGATCAAGTTCAAGCGGCGTAAGAACTACCGTCGTAAGACAGGGCACCGCCAGCGATTGCTCCGGATCCGGGTCGGTGAGATCTCCGCCGCCAGCCCCAAGAAGGGCAAGAAGGCGGCGGCCGAATCAACCGAGTGAGCTGATCACTCGGCGCTCACGTAAAGCGTTCGCTGGAAGACATTGGTGACGAATTGATCGACTCCGTCGGCCAGGCGATGGCCGGATGGATCGTCGCATGCGCCAGTAAAGACGGCTGCGATGGTCCCAGGGCTGAGCAGGTCCACGAAGCCCTTGGTCGATTCCGCAAGAACCATGCCCGATGGTTTAACTCGGAGCGACATCGACTCATCCGTATGGGAGCCGATGGGGTATCCGAATCCACCGCCCTCGTAGATCCCGACCTCGCCATCAGAGATCAGGATGTATCGAATCGACAGGTTGGTGGCGTCCGGGTCAATGGGGGTTTCGCCTGGCCGCGGCGGAAACAGCATTTCAATGTGCAGGATCTGCCCATGGTCCATATGGCCCGATTCGATCTGCTCGGCACTGAGATCGGTCAGCCACAGCGATGAATGGACAAACGGGTCGCTGGTGCATATGGCGGTCTCGATCTTCATCTCAAGCATGCCCGTACCGTCGTCTCGTGAGATCGCGCAGCTCGGGACAAAGTCGCCTGCCCAGTGGCGTGCATGATCCATGTACGCACAGCCGGCAAGTCCGAAGAGCGCTGTGATGGCGGCGAGTCGGTTGGCCGTAACGTGCATGGGTCGATTCTAACAAGCCAACGACGGGGACCTCTCCCCTGAGGCGAGCGTGGAGGACGGCACACCCCTCTCTCCCCGGAGGGGAGAGAAGAGTTCATGTTCTCTTCTCCCCCGGGTAGGGGGGAGATGTCCGCACAGCGGGCAGAGAGGGGCTGCCGCTGCGCGGTCCGATACCATCCGACCTCCATGACAGAGCAGGAACATCGCGGTGCAGCCTGGTCGACCGGAGATCTCGCGGGCAATCCGCATGAGGTCGCCGACAAGGCCGACCGAGTGGAGCGCATGTTTGCAAGCATCGCCCATCGCTACGACCTCAACAATCGGCTGCACTCCCTTTGGAGAGATCAGGCATGGCGGCGGGCTGCGGTGGCACTGGCGGACGTTCGAACTGAGGATGACGTCCTTGACATGGCCTGTGGCACGGGGGACCTCGCCGTGAAGCTCGCAGAGGCTGGTGCCCAGACAGTCGTGGGCATGGACTTCACGGAGGCGATGCTGGGCATTGCCCGCCGGAAACACGCTGGCTGCCCCAACCTGTCGTACCAGTGGGGGGATGCCATGTCGATCGACCTCCCTGACGGCTCGGTCGATCTGGTCACGATTGCGTTCGGGCTGCGCAACGTCGCACAGCCGTCGCGAGCACTGGCGGAGTTTCGTCGAGTCCTGAGGGCGGGGGGGCGATTGATCGTGCTGGAGTTCAGCGAGCCTTCCAACCCCATCCTTCGCGTGTGCAACGCTTGGTACACCCGCCATTTCATGCCGCTGACCGCTGGGCTCATTGCGGGAGATCGGGCGGGCGCCTATCGGTATCTGCCGCGCTCGGTTCAGACATTTGCAGGGCCCGAGGACCTCGCTCAGCAGGTGGAGGAAGCGGGATTCACGGTGACGGCCCAGCGGCCCCAGACCTTCGGAATCTGCACCATCACGCGGGCGGACGTCAACCCGCAATCGGGCAACGCCTGAGCGTCGTGCGCGTCTGCACTCATCGGGCGATCGGCTCGCGGCTGAGCGCCGCTGGCAGCGGAATCGTGAGGTGGTGGGCTACGCCATCCTGCGTGTGCTGCAGGCGGGCGACGCCACGCAATTCACCTTCGATCAGTCCCCGGATGAGTGTGGTGCCGGTGCCAGCCTCCGCGGATGGGTCGGGTGGGGGGCCCCCGGTTTCGCACCAGTCAATCACCAGCCGATCGCCGTGGACCTCCTCGGCCATATCCCATCGCACCGACAGCCAGCCAGCACCGCTTCCGAGGCTGCCGTGTTCCATGGCGTTGGCGAACATCTCCTGAAAGACCATGGCCAGCGGCGTTGCCTGAGACGCGCCCACTTCCAGGTCGGGGCCGGCGAGGCTGATGCGGTCCATGGCCTCATGCGGTGCCAGCCTCTCGAGCATCTCACGCAGCGGAACCGGGGACCACTGACGCTCAGAGAGCATCGCATGGATGGAGGACATCGCTTCGATTCGCCGCTCGATCCGAGCAGCGAACTCGGCTACAGACGCGTTGCCCGCGCGCGACACAGCAACGAGGGTGGTGAGTGAAGCTAGGTTGTTGCGAATTCGATGATTCAATTCACGCAGCATCAACCGTTGGAGTGAGTTGATTCGCCGTAGCTCCGAACTGGCGTCCTCTGCCTGTACGCGCTCTTCGGACATCCGCAGTCGGATCTCCTCGAGCCGCTCACCAATTGATGCGAACTCGCCGGAGACTGGATGGCTGCCAGGTGAAGTCAGTTCGCCCCGCGCCAGCCTTGCTGCCCGGCGCTCCGTCTCAAAGAGGGGGCGTCCAAATGCTCTCCCAAGCACAATCACCAGAAAGACGCTCATGAGCACAAACACCGCGCCCATGCTCGCCAGCACGCCCAGCGTGCCCCAGAGACGTCCCCGTACCTGCTCCTGATCACTGAGTCCGATGACGATGAGCGTTCCGCCAGGGCTCCGTACCTCCGCCATGTGGGTTGCCGTCGGCATATCGCCAAAGGCCCGGGCGATGGCTGGAAACTCAATCGCAACGAGTCCCGGGTCGGCAGCAAGGACATGCGCTGCCCAGGCCTCCAAATCAGCACCCGAGCGAACCGCTGCCTCGGCAGCGGTCGCGAGCTGTGCCTCTGTCCGGACCCGTTCGGCGACCAGCCGCCGTTCGCTCAACACCGTGGCGATGACAGCCGCGACCAGAATGGCAAAAACCAGCCAGATCAGGGTGATGCTGAGCAGGCCAGTCGCCCGGCGAGCGCCGAGACCCTGCGCGGGACCGTGTTCATCCATGCTCGGAGCGTACTCCAGATTCCACGCCGCAGGCCCATGAGGCAGAGTTTGACATAAGAGCCATTATCGGCGGGCATGGGGGAGGCACGACCCCATGGCCGCTTCAAGCCTGCGGACCGCGTTGGGTGCCCTTGCTGCATTCAGATGCTCGCGAATCGCAGCGATCACCTGCTGCTCATCCTGTGGCGGTGTGTGCGGCGAGAGTCCCCTTGCGATCTCAGGTACGAGCTCCGGGTAGCTCAGTCGTTCTGGGAGCCACGGCAGACAGCCCGCCAGCAATGCCTCCACAACCGCAATCCCAAAGAACTCGTGGCGGGCCGTCGATGTGACCCAGTCTGCGGCGTGCAGCCATGACAGGTAGACATCTCTTGAAGCCTGGCCAGCATGGATGATGCGGTCGCCCGCAGACTTCATCATGGCGTCGAACTCGGGCGGGCGTGATCTGAACTGCTCGCCCAGCAGCACCCAGCCGATTCGAAGCCGTTCGCCGCAGGCCTGCTCCAACTCCAGGAGTTCCTCCGGCCCCTTGTCGTGTTCCCAGCGATGCGGCCAGGCGACGAGCGTGAGCCCGCGATTCCTAGCCTCGGAGGCCTTATGTAAAACTTCCCGATCCTCGCCGTTGGCCAGCTCCACCGGTGGCCAGATGACGCGCGACCTCTCCGCGATCTCCCGCAGAATGTCCCGCCGGCACGGACGCCCCGCAGCCGCCAGGAGCGACTGACTCTCTTCCATGAATGACTCCAGATTCCATTGGCTGTTCCAGATCACCTGGTCTGCGGCCAGCATCGACACGAGATTGGTGGCGACGGCGTGAGCGTCCCGTGGATCCCCCCTGCCGGGCGCTGCGGGATACGCAGCTTGATTCTCGTGCATGTACAGCACGCGCGGTGTTGATGCCAGACGGCGAGGAAGCAGCGCCGCCAGATCGGCCAATGAGACCATGGACGTCGCGAAGATCGCGTCAAAGTGATCCTCGGGAATCTCGTCGGCCAGGTCTGCCGCGCCAAGGCGGAGTCGCCATCGCCAGTTGCCCGCTGGCAGCGTCTTCCAGCTCCAGTTCCAGGATCCGTGCGTGCTGATTGCATGGCGGACTGCGGCGTGCGATCCTCGATCCCACGCCTCGAAGGCGAGTACCCGTCGCGACTCCCCGCTACACTCGGATCCTATGAGCGGCGACAAGGTCCAGGGCATGGGTGAGGTTCCTCCAGTCTTCACACCGTTGTGCTCGGTGTTTCGGCGGTACTTGAAGTCACAGTCGTTGCGGTACACGCCGGAGCGGGCCGATGTGCTTGCCGCGGTCATGGATCGCGATGGACTGTTCGATGCCGAAGGTCTTCTTGCAAGCATGCGAGGAGTCGGCCTTGATGTTTCCAAAGCCACCGTCTACCGAACGCTTCGGCTGCTCCAGGACGCGGGCATTCTCACGCCCTTCATGATTCTCGGAGCCAACGTCACGCACTATCAACTTGCCTATGGGCGCGACCCGGTCGACTATCTGGTCTGCATGGAAACGGGAACGCTCACCCGAATCGAGGGCGATGATGTCATGGCCCTTCGGGACCGCATTGCGGCCAGGCATGGATGGGACGTGGTCGGGCATCGCTTCGTGATTTATGGCACATCACCAGAGGCCATTAAAGACGACAAGCGTGCTGCGTCGCCCCAGGAGAGCTCGGCATCGCGGCCATCCTCGGCGTGATACACCTGCACGACAAGCGGGTCGAGTGACTTGAGGGCATCCTCAATCCGGTCCGCCCACTCGACACAGACCAGTACGTCATCTGCGCCGCTCCATTCCGCCCAACCCAGCTCCGTCAGGGCGTCCGGGCCACTGCATCGCCACG
>CAYQJN010000043.1:0-15100 GCA_964417845.1 uncultured Isosphaeraceae bacterium | reverse complement strand
GGAGCGTCTCTCGATCCCGGAAGGCATTACCTTCGACGACGTGCTGCTCGTTCCCCAACGAAGCGGCATGACCCCAGATCAGGCCGATACGTCCACGCGTCTGACGCCGCGGATCCGGCTTGAGATTCCCCTCATCTCAGCCCCGATGGACACGGTGACCGAGTCGCCGCTGGCGATCGCGTTGGCGCAGGAGGGGGGCATCGGCTTCATTCACAAGAACCTCGCTCCGGATCTGCAGGCCGCCGAGGTTGCCCGCGTCAAGCGGAGCCAGAACGGCATCATCACGGACCCCGTCACGCTCAGCCCGGACGACACTGTGCAACGGGCCATGGACCTCATGGAATCCCACAAGGTGTCGGGGTTTCCGGTGACCATGGATGGGACCGGGCAGTCGGCCGTCGCGGGCATCCTGACCCGACGCGACATCAACTTTGTTGAGTCACCTCAGGACCGTGTCGGCGACGTCATGACGCCCCGCCCGCGACTTGTCACGGCCGAGGCGGGTGTCGACCTCTCTGAGGCCGAATCGCTGATGAGCCGCGGCCGCGTTGAGAAACTCATCCTGATTGGCCGTGATGACTGTCTGGCAGGCCTCATCACCATGCGAGATATCGAGAATGTCCGCAGGCACCCCCACGCATGCAGGGATCGACGTGGCCGTCTTCGGGTTGGCGGGGCGGTCGGGGTCCATCAACTCGATCGCGTCCAGGCACTCGTGGAGGCGGACGTCGACGTCATCGTGGTTGATACGGCCCATGGCCACTCCGAGAACGTGATTGAGACTGTGAAGGCCATCAAGGCTGTTCACGACATCGATGTCATTGCGGGGAATATCGCCACGACCTCCGCGGCTGAGGATCTGGTGGCAGCGGGAGCGGACGCGGTCAAGGTCGGCATCGGCCCCGGTTCCATCTGCACGACTCGGATCGTTAGTGGCGTCGGTGTGCCACAACTCTCAGCGATCGCCAATGCGTGTGTCGCGTGCCAGGCGGCGGGGATTCCGGTCATTGCCGATGGTGGCATTCGGCAAAGCGGTGACATCCCCAAGGCCATTGGATTCGGTGCCTCGTCCGTCATGCTCGGATCGCTCTTCGCTGGGTTGGACGAGAGCCCGGGCGAAATGGTGCTGCATGGTGGGCGCCGGTACAAGACGTATCGCGGCATGGGCAGCATCGGGGCCATGGGCCGCGGATCTGCCGATCGGTATGGGCAGGCCAGTGTGACGGAGTCAACCAAGTTGGTGCCCGAGGGTGTCGAGGGCAGGGTTCCGTACCGAGGTAGCCTGAGCGACTTCGTGCATCAGATGATCGGTGGCCTTCGGGCGGCGATGGGGTACTGTGGTTGTTCGGGGATCGCGGATCTTCAGGCGCGGGCGCAATTCGTTCGTGTCAGCGGCGCGGGGCTGGTTGAGTCCCATGCCCATGACATTCAGATCACCAAAGAGGCTCCGAATTACACCACCTCGACGAATCGGGGCGAGTAGGCTGGGTTCCGGATGGATCGGAACCGGGCTGACACGATGACCAGTGATGTGCTTCCTTCGCTTGGGGGCAGCCTTGGCGGTGGGCCACAGAGAGATCGCATTCTGCTTCTTGGCCGACGGAAGGCTGGGAAGACCGTGTACCTGGCGCGGCTGTACGAGCAGTGCTGGCGAGGTCAGGATGGGCTGCACATGCGAGCAACAGACGGGGCCATGCATCAGCGATGCATGGAGATATGTGCGGAACTCTCCTCGGGCGTCTGGCCGGCGGCCACGGCAGGGTCTCTGGCCAGCGATGTTGAAGTGACTTGGGATGATCAGACCGAGCAGATGGTGATGCTCGACTACCCCGGCGAGGTCTTTCGGCAGGCATTCGTTGAAGGGGGGACCGGGGAGCAGGCCATCGCACTTCGGGGGCATGTTGACCGGGCTGCGGCAGTGATCCTTCTGATCGACCCTGCCAACGTGCAGGAGGGGGCGGTGCATGAACAGATTGATGATGACTACGGCATGGTTCAGGCAGTGCACTACATTCGTCGCAGCGGCGGAGGTGAGGAAGTGCCGGTTGCGGTGGCGCTCACCAAGTGTGACGAGCATGTCGGCCTGATTCGGGCCGCGGGGGGCGCGCGAGCGTTCGTGGAAACGCACGTTCCGAATCTCATGAAGTATGGAGGCCGGCTCCGAATGTATGCGACGGCTGCCGTTCGGACCCGGTCTGATGCCCTGGGTCGTCCGGTTCCCAATACACAGCACGCCGCGGCGGGCCTGACCGACGCGCTGACGTACTGCATGAAACGGATCGCTCGCACCCGGGAAGCGACGGCAGCCGCGGCCACCGTCGAATCCCGGCAGGAGGCCGTCCGCCAGGCCGTGCGGCGTGATGCTGAGTTGAGGCGACAGGCGACGGCGAGATGGACAGTCTTCTGGGCAGTCGCCGCTGCGATAGCCGCGATCGTAACTCTGGCTGCTTTGTTGATGGCCTTCGGAGATCGCTCCGGAGGAGCGGATCAACCGCCGGAGGAAGGCGTCACTGCACCGGCAGACCAATCCCGCCCGGCGGCGCCACCCGATCAAGGTCCGGTTCCGGCAGCATCCCCTCCGGAAGGCGCGACTCCACCTGAGCGCGAAGGCGCGTGATCTGCGCGTGGACGCATCTGCTCGGCTCGGACGGCGGCTACCGAACGCTGGCGTGCGCTCCGGGCATCGGCGATGAAGATCTGGCCGCATTGGCCGACGTTGACCTTGGGCAGCCATGCGACCTGAACACCGGACCATCGGTGGTTTATGGGCGGCCCCTGCCCAGCGGGCGCGTGGCGATCACACGCTGCTTCTCAGGAACACGCGATGACGCAGGCCGCCCGACGCTGGCGTTCCGCACGCTGATTCTGACGCGGGATGACTGGCTCCATCGTGGGCGGTTGTCGGTTTCAGCGATCGCCGAGGGGCCGCACTGGGATGAGCGCGCCTTTCAGGATGGACAGCCGCTGGAGATCAGCTGCCCGCCGCCTCAGCCGCCCTCGGGTGATGCGCTCGCGGCGGCGGCCATGCTCGAAGGGGGGAGGCGACCAATGCTCATGGCTGACGAAGCCGCGACCCGATCCGCGGTCTGCCAGGCAGTCGGGCTGGTCGCTCCAGCGCTGGCATGCTCAATTCACTGGGGCGTCGGTCTGTGTAGGATCGTGCCTCGGGTCGATCTGGGCACCATCGCGCCAGTGGCGCCTCGGCGTGGCGTGCCGCTGCTTCCACGATCCGCACTGGTGATTCGCGAGTCGGCGTTGCCGCCATTGCAGGACGCGGCACGGCCGACGGAATCTGCACCGGTCCTGTGCGATGCTCGCCGAAGACACGTCTGGTACTGGCTGCCCGGGGTGTTGGTGTGCGCTGCTGCTGCTGCAGCTGCTGGGTGGTGGTTGTGGCAATCCGCCGCGCCGATACCTCCCGCAGCGCCGCGGGATCTGACAGAGGTTGCTGCGCCCCCTCCTGCGTCGGTCCCCGAGGCGCCTTCGCCGCCGGAGCAGGCGAGCGAGGGGGCGCCGCCGGAGCGTACCCCCGTGTCCGACGCGCCGACGCCCCAGCCCCTTCCTCCGGTTCGGCCTCGACCGGAAACGCCATCCGAACTACCCACGGCGCCTTCTCCGGCGATCGGCGCCCACGCGGGGCCGGCGTCACCGGCGGAGGCGCTGGTTCATCTCGATCACGCGGTGAGCGAGGTGGACGCCTTCGGGTCGACACCGGCCCGGTTGGCCAGGGCGATTCAAGCCACGTGCGCCACGCTGGCCAACCCCGCCCGCCAGCCGGACGGATCCATTGACCCTGCTGCATTCCAATCAGCGTGTGACGTGTTCGATCTTGGCCCTCCGCTGGATGACGCATGGAACGTCTTCGGTGGTGTGTCGCCCCTGCAGGCGTGGGTGTCTGCGAAGTCGACGCGGGTGTGGATCGCGTCCCTGACCGGTCCCCCTTCAGCCCGTGCGGCCGCGCTCACCGATCGACTTCACACCGTGCAGCGAATCCGGCAAGTGGCGGCCTCGCTCGTCAAAGTGGTCAGGACGCTGCAAGACGCGTGGGAAGGGGCAGGGGTGGAGGTGTCTCTCCAACGCATCGCCAGTGAGGCGTCCGCGTCAGGCGCTGATTGCAGCGCGGTCGCCGAGGTGTGGGCCATCATGCCGCCGGATACGCGGTGGCCTGAGCCCTCGCATCTTGACCCGGCAATTGAGTCAGTGACGCATATTCTGAGAACTGCTCGCGACGAATGGACGAAGACTGGGGTGCCCTGATGCGAAGTTTCGCCACGATTACTGGAACGCTGTTGGTTGTCAGTGCTCTCACAGCCTGCCAGCGTCAGGGACCTTCAAGCGGCCCCGTGCGGGCTCCTGTCTCGATGATCGGTGGACCCGCGGCCGCCGCGACAGAGGATGAGGCAGGCCGGACGGCCGGCAGCCGCAGCGGGCGAGGCCACGCTTCGGGGGCCCGTGGCGGGTCGATGGGCGGCGGAGGGCAGGGAGGGGCACCTCAATCTGGACGAGGTGCCGACTGTGGTGAGGGCGGCTCGTCAGATCAAGGCGGCCAGCAGCAGGGGGAGGCCGGCGATGCGTCGCGTGATAGCCAATCCGGTCAGGGAGGGGACAACGGAAGTGTGCAGGCCGGGTCGGAAGGCGGAGATGGCTTGCCCACGAGGGATGGCGCTCCTGTATCGGCCGGAGCAGATCAGCAGTCTGACGCTGGTGGTGGCGTTCCGGGGCCGCATTCGAGCAGTGGAGCGGCATCGTCCTCGTGCGAATCGAACGGGGAACCCACAAAGACGTCATCCGAGTCGTCCGGTGGAGGTGAGGCCGCGGGGGGCGAGGATGGAGGCGGCAGTTCAGGGTCAGGGGGCGTCGCGAGCGGGAGCGTTTCGCTCCAGACGCTTCAGGTGCCAGATGGAGATACGGTTTCGGCGCGGCAGGCGGGCTCGGATGCGGGGGCTGGCCCGGAGATCCCAGCGGCGACCGACGAATCGGGGAACCAGTCTGGTGGGCTGGCGAATCCTTCGCCAACGGTGGGAGGCGTCGTGGAGGCGACTACGCCCCCCGCCGGGGGAGACGCGCCTGCCTGGACACAGCCGGGCGGTGCTGGGGAAGGTGGCGGCGCCGCGGGCGGCGGTTCCGGGCAGCGGGCCGGCGAAGGCGCCGGCGGGTCTGGTGCCGGAGAGCAGGGGGCTGGTGGGGGCGTGACTGATGCGGCGGCCGATACCGACGCGGAAGCAGGTCTTGCCGGCGCCACCGGGGCCGATGCGGCGAAGGAGGGACGAGGGGAAGATCAGGCACCGCAGCACGGAGCCGGAGCGACGCAGGGGGAGGCCAGCCAAACGCCGACCGAACAGCACGTCCCTCGCGAGCAGGACCATGCCGCCCCCAGGCCCATGACCCATGAGGAGTTTCGCCGTGCCATCGAGGCCGCTGAAACGGCCTCGGAGGCGCCCGAGTCCAATGAGCCCTGGCATGACGGGCTGGCCGGCGTGTGGGAGTGTGTGAGTGTGGAGCGCGAGGGGGAAGACTTCCTTCCCGGCGGCGCACACACGCGTCTGCTGGCCCTCGATCCGGCGGCGCGACAGTGCCGGATCGAACTGCATTGGGGTGATGACGGGCGGATCATTCATGCAGCGGAAGTCGAAGTCGGGTTCCGCCCCCGAGTCGTGGAGGTGCTGCCCGATGCGGAGCGACCTTCACTCTTCCCGTTTATGCCGCCCGAGCTGCTCGATGGTGCCGTGATGACGCAGGCGGCGCTGTCGCTGCCCCAGGAGTTGCCGTGGCGACTCAGCGGCGATCGGCTGGATCTGGGTGGCGCGACGTACCGACGGGTATCTCCGGACCGACTGGCCATGTCACAGCAGGCGCCTGAGTGGACTGAGCAAGAGGTGGTACTCGAAGGGGGCGGGCCGGCAACGACTTCGACGGAAGAAGTGCCCACGGTCGACTTCTTCGGCGTGCAGTCCACCGGCCGATTGGTGTGCTACATCGTGGATGTCTCGGGGTCGATGGGTAACAGTGGGGGCATTCTCAGATTGCGGACTGAGTTGGAGCGATCCCTCGGTGGGCTTCCCTCGGGGACTCGATTTGCGGTCCTCCCCTTCAATAGCACGCTTCTGGAGTTGCAGCCGCGTTGGGCGACGGCGACGCCGATGGCCGTCGCCCGAGTGGGCCGACGACTCTCCGAAGTGCACCCATCAGGGGGGACCAACCCTGCAGAAGCTTTCGAGTGGGCCTTTCGAACGCTCGATCCGCGACCAGACGAGATCTTTTTCATGACCGATGGTCAGGTCAACGCCGCCGAAGCCCTTTCCGATCGCCTTGCGGCGCTGAATGCCGGGGCGCCCCGAACACGCATTCACACGATCGGATTCGGACAAGGCGCCGATGGAGGCTTCCTCAGCGGGCTGGCTGCCCAACATGGCGGGCAGTTTGTCAGAGCGAACTAGCAAGGCCCCCAGGACGCTACTGCGCGATCGAGGCGCCACGCTCGATGCGATCCCGGTACACCAACTCATCATCCAGTGTGATCGGTTCGACATTGTGGTGGAACCCACGATCCACGGCCATGCGGCGTGCCGCATGCCAGTGCCCGAACGAGTCCGGTGTCACACGAAATGAGAGGTATTGATTCCGGGGATCGAGTTGATCGAGCAAGGCGGCGATAGCCACCTCGCCCGTGGCTGCGTCCATGTCCACGCCGCCATCGCGACGAAGTTGAATGACGCGATCGATGCCGATGCCACCGGTTCGATACTCGCAACTCCCGTGATCCTGGAAGACGCTTGCATCGGCGTCGACCGCCTGCGCATTCCATGTTGCCCAGAATACGCAGCGGGAATCAATGGGATCACGCGTACCTCGCCAGGAGGACCAGTCGTTGACGAGGTAGAACCGCCCCTTCGTCAGGACAATCTGAACGGGAACACGATTCTCGATCGTGTGGCGTCTTGGCGTGCGAACTGGAATCTGCTGAGCCTCTCTCGCAGCCCGCACAGCGTGCTCCAGTGACTCGATGTCGGAACGCTGTCGCTCCAGTTGTTCACGTGGGTCCTGCGGTCCTACACGCGACTGCACCATCGCGACATCCGCTGCCAGCAACGCGTGCTCCTCCTCCATCTCCTCGATGTCGCTGCGAATCTCGTCGAGCACGCCCTGCTCGTCGGCGCGGCCTTCGGAGAGGAGGCTGGCAAGCTGCAATTGAAGAGCCTCCTGACGGTGGGCGGTTGGAGCGATGGCCGCTTCGATACGCGCCTCGCCTCGCGCGGCGGCCAGAACGGCGGCCAGGACCGCGATGAAGATGACCATGCCGAACATATTGCAGATGGTGTCCAACAGCAGGTCGAGGCTTGACTCAGTGTCGCTTCGACGCCTCATGGTTTCGATGTCGAGGCCGGAAACATGGCCGTCGTGCTCATGTCCTCCGCGATCAGATCGATCCCGAGCTGGACATGAGCAAGGGCTGGATCGGTGCGAAGACGGCGCGTCAGCGCCTTCCAGATGGGTACGCCTGACGGCTTGATGGCCAGAAGCAAGTGCGTTGGGCGGCGTGCGGACGACGTCGCATACTCAGCCAGGATGTCGCCTGCCAACTGGTCCGGCGTGCCTCTTCGAAGTCGCGGTGCTTCACCGACATCGGTGCGCGAAGTGATCAATCGGCCCTGCTCAAGTTCAACGATCAGCGCGTCGCTGCTGTCCTCTGCGATGAGATAGGAGATCTGCTTGCGCCGTCTTCGGTCATCGAGTTCGCCCTGCAACTCCCTGGCCCGCTTCGACAGGTGGTCGAGCTCCTCCCGCTCGCCACTGCGGAGCATGTCTCGCCACTGGGCGGCCAGTTCGGTGCGACGAGCGGAGAGCACATCGACCTCGTGGGTCAGCTCCTGGTGGCGCTTGGTGGCCTTCTGGATATCCGACGCGATGGCATCGGGAGAGGGTCTCGACTCAATCTCAGTGATACGTGCTTCCAGCTCGGCAATGGCGGCTTCGTCCACCTGTGGCGAGGTGGCCAATGCGATGCTGGTTCGCTGCCCGACATTGATCAGCAGGATCAATGTGATGATGAGTACGACGCCGATGGTGCCGACCATGACATCCTGAAATGAGAAGAAACTGAATTGAGCGGCGTGCCGTCGCCGCCGGCTCATGAGGAGGGCCCTGCCGAGACACGCACGTGCGCCGTCACGTTTCGGGAGGCGTACTGCCGGCAATCATCAAGCAGGCGTTCGTCGCCTCGTCGTACAAAGGTCAGGGCCAGATGCAGCAGCAGGGCCGCGACAAGCCCCTCGCCGGTCGTGACGAAGGCGGTATCCAGTCCGGCAATCACTTCCGTCAGTCGCGTGGTCAGGTCCGCCATGGCCATATCGCTTGCTTCGAGCACTCCGCCGAATCCGGAGATGGCTTCAGTGAGGCCGATGATGGTGCCGAGGAACCCGAGCACCGGGATGGCCCAGATGAACCCGCGAACAATGGTGTAACTGCTCTCCATGGCATCGTCATCTGCGTCTGCCGCGGAATTGAGCATTTCATCGAGGTCAGACACGCGGCCGATGTTCCGCATCGACTTCAACGCCGTCAGGACCCGATCGAGCAGGAGGAATGCGTGCGGTTCGTCCACACCTCGTTCAATCTCATCGATCACGCGATCGACACTTGCTACAGAGAGGACAAATCCCGGATCCGAGGGCACGAAACGAAGCCGAAGTGCGGTCCGCTGTGCAGAAATCTTGAGTGCCTTGATCGCCAAAATGGACGCCGACCAGCAGGAGAGCAGCATGATCGGGACGGGGATGCCGGAGAATCCTGTGAGGTAGTGCCAGGCGAAGGCGCCTGCGACGGTGCTCCGCATGGCCCACGCGACGCCATAAATCAGCCCCATGAGCACCAGCCCCGCAATGAAGGAGGCGCTGGCGGACGGGCTGGTGAATCGACCGCTGGGAAGACCGACGCGGCGCTCCGGATCCACGCCGGCATAGGACAGCACCCGCGTGGGGGCGTCGGTCCAGGCTGTCGGGGTCCCCTGTGTGCTCATGGCGCTCCGAAGATGATAACTGGCGCATTGGGAATGCCATCAGAGACCTCGATCTCATCTCCGTGGCGCAAAGGACCGAGGGCGTGGAATCCCCAGCCATCGGGCCGTGGCTCCAGAATCGCCCCCTGCGAAGTATCAGTATCGAGGCGGACGGGGCGTTGCCCATGGGCGTTGCGCGGGAGCAGCACGCCCTGAACACCTCGCGGCTGGGCAGCGTGCTCCAGCGCTTCCGCCTCTTCAGCCCATTCGGCAAGAAGCTGGATGTGCGTCGGAAGAGTCATGGCCTGCCGTGCCTGCCTGCGAACCTCTCGTTGGGGCGGCAAGGCGCCCTTGGGCGCCATTCGAACCCAATCGGCCGCATCTGCCTCCCGCGTGTCAAGATTGGCCCCAACACGCCAGTCATTCATGGCGGACCGAGCAATTGGGGGGAGTCCGGGAATCGAATCCTGCATGGCAGCGATCGCGACGCGCCAGACTGCCAGCGCGAGCAGCGCGTCCTCCTCAGAGGCAGATTCCAGCGTCTTCAGTACCGACGCGACCTGTACAGCGGCGGGCGCCTTGCCTTCTCCCCAGTCTGTCTGGGCCTGCGCGAGCGCCGACACGATCGGAGGTGGTTCGATGGGGCCGAACCCGCTGAAGACACGCAACTCCTCTCCACTCAGAGGTTCGAGGTTGCCGGGCGGGACGGCGAGATCCTGTCGTGACTCGAGCCGCCGAAGCGTGCCCTGGTGCGGGCGCAGATACACCCATCCGTTGGCCGTTTTCGCTCGCAGGAGATCGAGCATTCCAGAGGATTCAAGCACTGTTTCGAAAGTCCGTTGTGTGGAGGCACGTTGCATCGCCTGGGCAATCTCCGAGAGTCGGGTGCCGGTTGCAAAGTATGGGGATCGGCGGCCGTGCTGATCCAGATGCGAGCGGATGCTGGTGCTGGCCTCTCCGAGGCGCCGGCCGGCCGCGGGATCGACAGCCCAGATGGAAGCCTCGCGAATGCGTGGCTCGATGCGTCGCCAGTCCTGGACGGCCACGGCGGTTTCTGCAAGGCGCAGGCCTTCTGCGTAGTCCCCTTCAGCGCCAGGCGGAATGCCGCACTGCCCGGTGGTGGCCATCACCAGATTCCACGCGTCGTGCCAGGCCGATTCGCTGAGCGGAACATGGTGGAGCAATTGGGCGGCATCCTGCCCTGACCTGATGTGGCCGATCTGCTCATCTGCCTGCGAGCGGAGGCGTGCCATCATGCGCTCCAGGCGGTCGATTCGGCCACGAATCTCAATATCGTCCGCGGCGGGAAGCGTCTTGACGCGGGCCAGTTGCTCCCACGCCCTGCCGGTGGAATCCTGAACCGCCAACCAGCCGTCCAGATCACACGGGCCTGGCGGCGCAGGAAGCAGTACTTGAATGTCATTGAGTTCGGACATCCGCTTCTGGCGTGATGCCATGACCAGATCTCCGCGCGCTGCGACGATCGCTCCGCGAACCGCAGTCAACTCCGCTGCATGCGTGGCATCAAGATCTTTGGCCGCTGCCTCGAGTCGGGCTCTGTGTGAGTCAATCTCGGCGAGCGTGGTGGTGCCAGCCTCAAGCCAGTCACCGATCGTTCGGAGTGTCTGCGCCGCGGTGGCCCGTCGATGCTGCAACGCTTCAATAGCCCGCTCAATGCCGGCCGCATGCGCGCTGATGCGGGGATCGGAAGTGAGGCTTGAAGAGGTGGCCTCATCCCAGCAGTCAATGGCCTCGGCGAGGCGGCCCTGCTGGAGGCTCGATTCGATGCAGGAGCTCAGTCGGTTTAGGGTCTGCTGGTAATCGAGGCTCCGCTGCCGAATGAGGACGATTGAGACGACCGCAGCGCTGAGGGCGAGCGTTGTCACAACGGCCAGCACGTGTCGTCGCCGTCTGGCACGCCGTGCTTCGCCGATCCGGTGCGCCACGCGGGCCTCCAGCGGAACCGGGAGCGGAATCCCCGAGGCACCTGCGGCCGCGTACGCCCGCTCGACATCGTCGAGGGGCGCCACTTCATCGAGCGCGCGAGTGAGCGCATCCATGTGCCCGCGGTGCGCCGTCGCCTGTTCGTCCATGGCGGACTCCACGGCCAACCATGACTCTGCACCAAGAACAAAGGCACCCGGGCGAATGCCAGCTTCGCGAGCGGCGGCGTGCCATTGGGACAACCGCTTCGCAGCGTCCTCGCGATCCATGGCCGCCCAGGCCAGATGAAGTGCATCTTCGATGTCCGCCAGTCGTGTTGCCGCCGTGGCCCGATGGATCTTTGATTGGGCGTCTTCAATGCGTTGCAGGAGCCGCTGGCCAGGTCGGCCCATGAAGCCCATGGCTTCAACCTGCGTGGCGACGGCGGCGATGGACGCCACGTCCGAAGACTCAACGGCGTGGTCGACTTCCTGCTCCCAGAGCGACACCGCTGCCGACTCGAGAATCTCGTGCTGCACCTTCCAGTGGGCGGAGCCTCGGTGGGCCAGTCGTAGCGATCTGGCTTGCTGGAGGCGGCTGGCCAGAGGGGCGTCACAGAGGTTGGCTTCGATCCAGTGGCCTACGTCGCGGTCGTAGTCTCTGGCGATGGCGGGCAAACGAACGAGGTCCATGAGCATCTGTTCAGTGAGATCGGCGTGCCCCGGGGGCATGGATCCATGATGTTCGTGCCATCTGGCGAGGTAGCCGATGAGATTTCCCGCATCGGCGTTGAGGGCTGCCGCTGCGGGCGCATCACCTGCAGCCATCCAACTGTGGCACCACCATGTGATGCGAGCGGCCTCGCGCCAGATCGCTGCAAGCGCTTCAGGAGAGCCGTCCTGTGCGGCGGCCTTCAGTCGATCGGTCAGGGTCATGCCAGCCACCATGTCAAGGCGATGGCGGCTGCGACCACCGCGAGCAGAACCAGCAAAGACAGCCAGACTGGGGCGCGGCCGGACGGTTCCAGTGTCAAGCCGGGCTGCGGGGGTGGTCCCTGATGCGGTCGGTGCTCGTTGGCAATCGGGCTCGTGGACGACTCAGGTGGGGGGTCGTTGAGGTTCAGTACAAGCGACTCGCCTGACGTCGCGGTCGAGCTTGTGATGTGCAGCCGGGCGTCGTCCAGAAGCCGGTCGTCGCCGGCCACAAAAGTGAGGTCCCATCGTCCACCGACCGGCAACGCTTGCTCGATCGCCGCAAGGAGGGAGTCTGCAGGCTCGCCGGAGCGGGAGACCAGGGTGAGCCCCGCGCCGACGTGGAGGCGTCTGCCAATGAGTGAAAGCCATGCATCCGGGCACGATGTGGCGGCTGGCGGTGCAACCTCAATCACACCGGTCGACTCGGATTGGCCGGAAAACCACGGATCTCGAAGTACTTCGGCGGGTCCGCATTCAGGCCGCTCTGTGGCGTGAAGCACGAGATGGCGGGCTTCCCTTCTGACGACGCCGTCGTCGCCCGCGACGGGGCGCACGTGTGTGAGGACCGAGCAGGTCGCACCATCGAGATTGAGGATGCGGTGCGCCAGTACCGGATTGCTCGCGAGTCCGGCTGTGAGGCGGAGGCCCGAGCGTCGGCTCAGCGCCGCGACGGCCATCGTGGTCAGTCCTGTGGAATGGCCGTGGATCGCGTACACGCTGGCGTCGGGGATCCAAGTGTGAATCACCCTATGCATCGGTCGCTCGCTTGCAGGTCGTGCGCCAGATCGAATCGGGCCAGGCGGCGCGGCACACGGGGCACGCAGGGGTTGTGGTGGGGGCGCCCTCGGGGTCAATCGGTGTGCCGCCCGCATCGAATCTGGTCGGCCGGAATCGGAGTGCCGCCTCAGGCCCCAGTACCGGGTCACCCACCAGCGATGGGGAGCAGGCCACATAGCGGGCGTTGGACGCCTCAACCTGGGCGCCGCACGATGGACAAGTCACGCGAAGCATCGGCGGCAAGTCTACCCCGGCGGTGCCCGGAGGCAGACGCCTTCCAGTGGACGTCCGCGGCAGGACTCGAACCTGCAACCTTCGGCTTCGGAGGCCGACGCTCTATCCAATTGAGCTACGCGGACCGAGGGGCGGCATGGTACCCCCCTCGGGATCACCAGAGGAGCGGTGTAGGATGTCGGCATGTCAGATACCCGTGTTGATGAGCCGCCCGTGGCCGTGTTGCGGCTGGTCAGCGTCCGAGGGCCATCGATTCCAGCCAGAGAGATCACCAAGCGGGGCGCTGTGATTGGACGAAGCAGCGCATGCGAAGTGCGACTGGCCGATGCCACCGTCTCTCGCCGGCATGCAGAGATCCGCCATGTCGGCGGCCGCTGGATGCTCGGGGATCTTGGCGGAGCCAATGGCACCTGGCTGAATGAAGTGCGTCTCGAGCCGCGGGCTGCCGTCCCGCTGGTTCCGGGGGATCGTCTTTCGATCGGGCCCTGGGTTCTCCGCGTCGGGGCGTGGACGCCAACGACGGTGGCGATGACCGAGTCCATAGATGGGAAGGAGATCGAAGACCAGATCCAGCGGATCGATCCCGCCACCAGCGGGCGGCTCGCTCACCATCGGCTCGGTGTGCTCATCGCATGCGCGGGCCGCATCAACGCCGCGGAGAATGAGCGGGCGCTGGGCGCGGCACTCACCGAGTCGATCGTCGAGGGCACCGGGTACGGAAGAGCCTCCATGGTTCGCATGGTGGGTGATGACGAAGGTGTCGAGGTGCTTGGGGCGTCGTCCGGGGACGGGGCTCACTCGGATACGTTCAGCCGGTCGCTGGTCGTGCGGGCGTCGAGCGGCGAGGTTGTCACGATGACCGCCCGTGATGATTCGGCGGGCTGGGGGCAGAGTATTGCCGAACTGGAAATCCATTCCGCGATGTGTTGTCCCATCCTTGTGGACGAACAAGTGACGGCCTGCCTCTATCTCGATGCGCGAGGAGGCGAGGCGCAGGTCGAGCCTGATGCAGTCGGATTCTGCCAGGCCTTGAGTCAACTGGCGGGGCTGGCGATGGCGAACCTCAATCGCCGGAGCATGGCCGAGCGTCAGCGGGAGTTGGATAAGGAACTCGACGCAGCCCGCCAGGCGCAGCGGCTCATGGTGCCGCTGAAGCGGACCAGCCTCGGCCGGGTTGAGTATGAAGTGGAGTTTCATCCTGGGCGTGTGGCGTCCGGAGACCTGTTTGACGTCCTCGCGCTTCCTGAGGATCGGGTCGCAGTCCTTCTGGGGGACGTCTCGGGCAAGGGTGTCGGGGCCGCCCTTCTGATGGCGGCCGCCCAGTCATATCTCAACGCAGCTTTGTGCCGCCACGCATGCCCCGGGCAGGCAGTGCAGGACCTGCACCACTTCATTCTTGATCGCAGCGCCTCCAACCGCTTTCTGTCGCTGTGGGTCGGCGTGTTTGGCCCCAGTGGAGTGTTGACCTACGTCGATGCTGGTCATGGGCACTGGGCGATGTGCGGCCGTCAGGGGATCATGATTCCTGAGCGGAGCATCGGATCGCTCGTGGGAGCCTTCGAAGAAGCCGAGTTTCCAACAAGATCCATCGAAGTGACACCGGAGGATCGGGTGGTGCTGATGACCGACGGCGTCCCGGAGCAACAGGACGCTGAGGGCGTGCAATTCGGAACGCAGCGCATCGAAGAGGTTTTGCAACGGACCAGGACCTGCCGGGAGGATGTCGTTGAGTTGCTCGCGGCCACGCGATCCTGGGCCGGAGGGGCACCGCTCTCAGATGACACCACGGTGGCGAGTGCCCGGTTCCTGGGGCCGGCGTGATCCGGCTCCGACATGATCTCGATTCACAGGTCGATATGATGCCGCCTCGACGATGCAGGGAGGTTCCATGCGTGTGATCAACTTCTACCGGACGGCCATCGGCAAGAAAGTCGTCGTGGCCGCCACTGGCGTCGTGCTCTTCCTGTTTCTCATTCTCCACATGGCAGGCAATCTGAAGGTCTTCTTCGGGCCCTCCGCGATCGATGCCTACGCCCTCCATCTTCGGACCCTGCTCGAGCCGATTCTAGGGTGGGGCGGCGTGCAGTGTATCAAGGGTGGGGTGTTGCTTACTTGTGTCCTGTTGCAGATCGTGACGGTGATACTGCTGGTGCACCAGAACAAGCGGGCGCGGCCTCAGAAGTATCGCCGGCATCAC
>CAYQJN010000042.1:0-15228 GCA_964417845.1 uncultured Isosphaeraceae bacterium | reverse complement strand
GGGTGATGAGCATGAGCACCTGCAGCATCAGTGGGAGCATGACGAAGTACATCACGGCAATACCGACGAGCGTCAGGACGAAACTCCCCGGAAGCAGCAGGTAGACGAATCGCCGCTCTCTCGGGTACAGGCCCGGTCCGATGAATCGCCACGCCTGATAGAGCAGCCACGGGAGTGACAGAACCAGCGCGAGCACCACGCTCAATTTCAACTCAAGCAGGAGGAACTCGGGCGGGCTGAGTACCTGAACCTCCGGCGGGAATCCCCATGCCAATTGCACATGCTGCAGCGGCAGAAGCAACCACTCGACAATGAAGTGGGCGATGAAGAAGAGCAGAATCGACAATGGCAGTGGGACGATCAGTCCTGCAATGACCCGGCGCCGCAACTCGTCGATGTGGTCCCCGAGACTCATGGTGAATTCGGAGGGGTCGTCCGGCATGCGTGATCCGTGGTCCTCTGGCGTCATGTGCCAGGCTCACTCGGCGGCGTCTGGACACCAGGCGCCTCCAGACGCGGGTCGGGGAGCAACGGCTTCACGGACTCCATGAGCGATTTGAGCTCGTCAGTCAAAGGCTTTGGGCCGGCCACCTGCACGATGGCGTACAAGTCTCCTGCGGAGTTGGACTCAGTCTTGATGCCTTGACCTCGAATGCGCAGTCGTGTTCCCGATCCACTACCGGCTGGGATCTGCACATCAACCGTCCCCTTGAGGAGTTCGACCCGCACCGTGGTGCCGAGGGCTGCCTCGGCAATGGTGATCGGCACATCAACCAGAAGGTCCTTCCCCTGCCGAGTGAAGAATGGGTGGCCGCCGACGTGTATCGTGACGATGACATCCCCACGATCGCCTCCGCCAGCGCCCGCGCCGCCCTTGCTTCGGATCCGAAGCTTGGCGCCTTCTTCCACGCCGATGGGAATCCGAAGGTTGACGCTGGTGCCGTCATCAAGGTCAATCCGTTCGGTTCCCCCGAGGGCCGCAGTCCGGAATGTGACCGTGATCGACTTGGTGACATCAACACCGCGCCTTTGCGGTGGCCGCGTTGACGTCCGTCCTCGACCGCCGAATCCACCGCCGCCCCCGCCGAACATTTCCGCGAACAGGTCCTCGAATTGTGACGGATCTACCTGGTGTCCTGACCAGCCCGCGCCTCCTGGTGCCGGTCCACTTCCTGGTCCAGCGGCATGGCCGAATCGGTCGTAGGCGGCCCGCTTCTCGGCGTCTGAAAGGACTTCGTAGGCTTCCTGAACTTCGGCGAATCGCTTCTCGGCGTCGGGTTCCGTGCTGACGTCCGGATGATGTGTTCGCGCCAGCGCCCGGTAGGCCTTCCGGATTTCGTCATCGGATGCCGATCGGGACACGCCAAGCACGTCATATGGATCACGATCGAGGGACATGAGAGACGCAGGGTACCACTGAGATGACTCTCGCCGGTGGCGTTTCTGACCGGCCTGATAGCCTGCACACATGAGCAGACCGACCGCCATTGTGCTGGTCTCGGGGGGCCTCGACTCGGCCACGGTGCTTGCCATGGCGCGGGCTGACGATCAGAGGTGTGTCGCCGTGTCCTTTGATTACGGGCAGCGCCATCGCTGTGAATTGGAGGCCGCGGCTGCCTTGTGTTCGTCTCTCGGTGTGGCCGACCATCGCACCGTCCGTATCGATCCTGCGCCGCTGGCGGGATCGACCCTCACCGGGCCGGGGCCAGTCCCCAGCCCCGATGCCAGTAAGATCGGTCAATCGATTCCGGCCACCTACGTGCCTGCCCGCAACACCGTGTTTCTGTCACTCGCCCTGGCGATGGCGGAAGGGGAGGCCGCCGATCGCATTTACATCGGCGCGAATGCGGTTGATTACAGTGGGTATCCCGACTGCCGGCCCGCGTTCATCGAGGCCTTCCAGGAGGTGGTTGACGTCGGAACCAAGGCCGGCGTTGAAGGGCGTGGCATCAGGATCGAGGCGCCGCTCCTGCGACTCACCAAGGCTCAGATTATCGCGGAAGGGCTTCGTCTGGGCGTTGACTACGGGCTCACAAGCAGTTGCTACAACCCGGCAGCGGATGGGAAGCCCTGCGGTCTCTGTGAGTCCTGCATGCTTCGAATGGCGGGGTTTGCAGCGCTCGGAATGGAAGATCCCAGATTGGCAGTCTGGGGATGAGCGGACCACGGCTGCGGATCTGCGGGGTGGTGCTGCTCTGTGTGGCGGCGTGTCAGCAGCGTGATCTCCCTGGCGATGAGACCGGCGTGAAGAAGTGGACCGGTGGGTGTGCACGGAGGCTCATCAGCGATGCAGCTTCGTGGTACAACCGACTTGACCCGTCGATAGATCAGGCTCGATTGACCGCTGAGATAGAGGTGTTTCTGGCGGCCGCAGGATCCTTGAAGGCCTACCGGGTTGTGGCCGATGCAACCGGCCGCCCCGTCGACCTGACGTGGGACGAGGGCTACTGGGAGGCGGCGGCCGATGCCATGTCGCCCGAGGCGATGGGGCGATGGAAGTCGTTCTCAGTACAGGTGCTGAGTGAGGTACTTGTGGCCACTGGCATTCGCCTGCCGCCCTCGTGGACCGACGTGGTGGCTTCGCCCGTGGTCGAGGCCATTGGAGAGGAGAGCGGGCTCGGTCGGGTGGCAGCCATTCAGTCGCTCAATCGACTTCTCAACTTACCCGCCGAGGCGCCAGTGACAGCGCGGCTGCGACCGTTGATGCCGAAGTTCCCCGAGCCCGCGGCGTTTGCGACTCCGCCTGGCCCCTGAATGCACTCCAGAGCAGATGCGGATGTGTATCACACGTCGAGGTTGCGAACCTCGAGGGCGTGGTCTTCGATGTAGGTTCGCCGTTGCTGGACGTCTTCGCCCATGAGCACGCTGAAGAGCCGATCGGCTTCGCTGGCGGCGTCCACCGCTACCTTCAGGAGCGTTCGACTGGCAGGGTCCATGGTGGTATCCCAGAGTTCCTCCGGGTTCATCTCGCCGAGTCCCTTGAACCGCTTGACCTCGATGTTGCTCCGTCCGATCGCGCGGAGTGAGTCAAGAATGTCCGGAACCGAAGCGACGTCAACCACGCGGGCTTTGTCGGTGCCCGCATCGACGTCCCATGCGTACTTGGTCGGGAGCATTTCACCGGAAACCGTCTCCTCCTGAACGAGATCCCAGTCTTCAAGCTGGATGCCGTGTTCAGCGAGCTCGCGTCCGATCTTGTCGATCTCGGCATTCTCGTGGAGTTCCCGGAGCGACGCGATGGTACTTCGATCGACGCCGTTGGTCCCCATGATGTCGTCGAGGATCAATGATTCCGATTCGACAAAAGCGCGAGCTTCTGCTTCGTCCCAACACAACCGATCTCCGGCAGTCCAGGTCACCCGATACCGGGGAAAGCGGTGTTCGCCAGCGGGGTCCTGTTCGCGTGAGGCCAGGAGTTCTGCGAACGATATCCCTCGCCGTGTGGAAATGCTGACGAGGTCGACGAGGCGTGTGAGTCGATTGATGAGCCGGGTCACGTCCTCGCCAGCGAGCCTCGCAACTTCGGTGGAGTTGTCATTGCTTCGCACGATCAGCTCACTGTGTGTGATTGCCATGTCCACCAGGTGGGCCGACATCTCCGCCTCGTCAAGTACGTAGGCGACTTTCTTGCCCCGGGCGATCTGATAGAGGGGCGGCTGCGCGATGTAGACCTTGCCCTGCCTGATGAGTTCGGGCATCTGCCGGAAGAAGAAGGTGAGCAGGAGCGTGCGAATGTGGGAGCCATCAACGTCGGCGTCGGTCATGATGATGACACGGCCATACCGAAGTTTGGCAATGTCGAAGTCTTCGCCGATGCCGCACTGAAGCGCCTGGATGAGAATGCGGATCTCTTCGAATCCGAGCACCTTGTCGAGGCGTGCTTTCTCGACATTGAGGATCTTCCCCTTCAAAGGAAGAATTGCTTGCGTGTCGTGATCTCGCCCGCCCTTGGCGGATCCGCCGGCGGAGTCACCTTCCACGATGAAGAGTTCAGAGCGATCAACATCGTTCGTCACGCAGTCGGCCAGTTTCGAGGGCATTCCGCCCGACTCCAGCGCGCCCTTGCGCTTGATGAGCTCACGGGCCTTCCTTGCGGCCTCGCGTGCTTCGGCAGCCAGAATCGCCTTGTTGCAAATCCGCTTGGCGTCCGCCGGATGCTCTTCCAGCCATCGACCAAGGACATCGTGAATCGCTCGGCTGACGAACGGCTCGACCTCTGGATTGAGCAACTTCTCTTTGGTCTGATTGTTGAACTGGGGATCGGGAATCTTGACCGAGATGACCGTCGTAAGGCCCTCTCGCAGGTCGTCACCGGACGGCGTGAGACTCTTGATCAGGTTGTTCTTTTTGGCGTATCCATTGATTGTCCGTGTGATCGCGGTCCGGAATCCCGAGACGTGCGTGCCGCCGTCCGGATTGACGATGTTGTTCCCGAAGGCCAGCAGTGTTTCGGTGGTTGAATCGGTGTACTGGATCGCCATGTCGAGCGCGAGGCCCGACTCTTCATCCTCACGGAGAATCCTGATGATCGGGCTCGCTGGGGTCCGTGACTCGTTGATGTACTCGACATACCCGGCGATGCCGTTGTCATAATGGAATGTCTGCTCCCGGAGCTCGCCGGAGCTGTCAACACGCTCATCCAGGAGTCGGATTGAGACGCCGGTATTGAGATACGCCAGTTCTCGCAGTCGATGCTCCAGCGTGTCCCATCGAAACTCAGTGTCCGCAAAGATTCTGGGATCTGGGCGGAACGACACGGTCGTGCCTGAAGTCCTGCCGTCGGCGGCCGTCGCCGGTCCAACCTCGTGCAGCGGTTTGGAGACTTCTCCACGCTCGAACGAGATCGAGTGGACCACGCCATTCTTGATGATCTCGACCTCGGTCCATTCAGAGAGCGCGTTGACGCACTTGACGCCGACCCCGTGAAGTCCACCGGACACCTTGTAGGCATTGCCGTCGAACTTCCCACCCGCGTGCAGTTCGGTCATGATGACCTCGACGGCGGGCCGACCATCGATGGTCGGATTGTCACTCTTCATGGGGTCGATCGGCATGCCTCGGCCGTCATCGCTGACCGTGCAGGAGCCATCAACACCAATGCGAACCGTGACGATGGTCGCATGGCCCACCATCACCTCGTCGATGGAGTTGTCTACGGCCTCGTAGACCAGATGATGCAGCGCGTTGAGACCCGTGCCGCCGACATACATGCCGGGTCGTTTGCGGACCGCCTCGAGTCCTTCAAGGACCTGAATCGACTCAGAGGTGTACTCGGTCGTGGCCTCGGCCACACCTGGATCGTGGTTGCTGATCTCTGTCATGGGCGAACGTGGATTATACGTTCACGGGCCGCTCGCACGGGCGATTTAAGCGTTCTGAGGTCAGGCCAATCGCCCTCTCCGGGCGGTCACCATGAAGGACTGCAGACTGCGACCCGGGCAGGCGGTTGGCGCCATTTCCTGATGCGTGGCGATGCTGCTGCCGCGGATTCCGTATTGACGCATCTGGCTCTCAAGAAAGGCGATCAGAGCGGCCTGCTGAGCGGGATTAACGGGTTGCTGATCGTAGTTGCCGAGAACGACGATGCCGAGGTTGCCGTCATTCTGAGCGCGAACGTGGGCTCCCTGCCAGGAGGTGGGGCGTCCTGCCCAGATCCTTCCGGCGGGATCGATGGCGTAGTGGTAGCCGATGTCCCCGAAGGGCTGGGGACGCCGTCTCAGGTGCGCTCTCCGGATGGACTCCAAACGGCTGGACGCCGCCGCCACCCCGGATTCGGTGAATGAGCTCATGCCGTCATGGTGGATGGTGATGCGGCGGATCGGAGTCATCCGGTCCATGCGAGAGGGGATGGGATTCCCTTTTGCCCAGGTGGCACGCGCGATGACGCCTCCAGGCGTCGCCGGCGAGGCCACCGGGGGCGCCGGTGTGGATGGAGCCACCGGGGGTTCCCAGATGGGTCCCGGCCAGTGCGCGGTCCGTCTGGTAGTGCTGGTGGCGCACCCGCCCAGCAGCAGCAATGTGCCGCCCAGGAAGCACCGCCGTGTCGATTGGGTTCCCATGGTTGCAGTCCGTGCGGGGAGTCGCCGCCACGCTCTCATCGGCATGCGGTCCGTACGGGCTGAAGTATACGATTGAAGTGCACGACTGCCGGGGAGAATCAGTCTTCCGGCGCGTCGTGGCGGACGCGGCGTCTGAACTCCTCATTCAGTGCCGCGGTGATGGGTCCGACGCGGCCCGTTCCGATGTTCTTCCCATCGATCCTGCTGACCCCGATGATTTCGGCGGCCGTGCCGGTCAGGAACATCTCATCCGCCTGGAGGACTTCGGAGAGCTCGATGCGACGCTGCTCCACGGTGTATCCCAGCGCCGGTGCGACTTCATCGATGACAAACCTCCGCGTGATGCCGTGCAGGATGCCTGCGTCGGTATGGGGCGTCGTGATCGCTCCATCATTGATGATGAAGATGTTGTCGCCGGTGCATTCCGACACCTCGCCATCAACATTGAGCATCAGCGCTTCAAGAACACCTGCCTCGATCGCCTCGACCTTGGCAAGGATGTTGTTGAGGTAGTTCAGGCTCTTGATGCGGGGGTTGAGGCAGGCGATCGGTACGCGAGGTCGGCTCGCGACCACAATCGGCATTCCCTCTTCGTACATCGACTCCGGGTAGAGGGAGATGGTGGCCGCAATGACGATCGCCTGCGGGTTGCTGCACGTGAAGGGATTCAGGCCCAGCGTGCCGACACCTCGCGTATAGACCAGTCTGATGTAGCCATCGATGATCTCATTGGCATTGACTGTGTCACGCACGGCCTGCTCGATGGTGTCGAGATCGTAAGGAGCCTCCAGATGAAGGAGTGATGCCGACTCATGCATCCGCTGAAGGTGTGAACGCAACTTGAAAATGCGTCCGTCGTACACGCGGATGCCCTCGAAGCAGCCGTCGCCATAGAGCAGCCCATGGTCCAGAATGCTGACGGATGCCTCTTCGATGGGCATGAGCCGGCCATTGATCCAGACGTGTCCCGTGATCGGCAGCGCCGAGGCGGTGGGTGAGTGTGCGGCGGGCATCGTGGACTGATCAGACATGGGCTTCAGTGTGCTCCCTTCAGCAACACGACAGGGTAGCACGAGCGGTGCAGTCGGAGGCGAGGGGGGTATGGAATCCCGCTGCTGTAGCGGGTTTCCCGATCCGCAGGAGTCGCGGATGTTCCTATCATTCGGGCCATGACGATGGATGTCCGCGCCGATATTGATCCCCTCGATACCGCCTTTCTCGCCGATGTGGCAGCGGGGCAGGTGCGGATGACACCCGAGCAGGGCCTGCGGCTCTTTCATGAAATGCCGCTGCAGGAGCTGGGGCGTTGGGCTGATGCGCGATGCCGCGCATTGCACGGCGACCACATTCGCACATACGTCATCGATCGCAACATTAACTACACCAATGTGTGCACGGCCAAGTGCACGTTTTGTGCATTTCGGCGGGACCTCGGGGCCGAGGATGCATACACCCTGGAGTATTCCGAGATTCTCCAGAAGGTTGAGGAGCTCGTCTCGATCGGCGGCACGCAGATTCTGATGCAGGGTGGGATGAACCCGGAGTTGCCCCTCGAGTGGTATGAGGCGCTGCTCGCGGATCTTGGTGAAACCTATCCGGACGTGCACGTGCATGCGTTCAGTCCGCCGGAGGTCGTGGAATTCGTCAACTTTTTCGACCCGCCGGGTCACGACTTTCGCGCCAAGGTTCGATGGGTGCTGGAGCGACTCAAGGCTGCAGGCCTGAAGTCGATTCCCGGTGGCGGCGGCGAAATCTTTGCGCCCGCAGTTCGACGCAAGATCGGGCTGGGCAAGTGCGATGCCGAGATCTGGCTCACCGTCATGCATGTGGCGCACGAGTTGGGAATGAACACCTCGGCCACCATGATGTTCGGGCACATCGAAGGCGTGGCCGATCGCATTCACCACATGGCGCTCGTGCGGGACTGGCAGGATCGGGCCGTGTCGGACTTCGGGCCAGGCGGCGGTGGTCGGTACATGGCGTTCATTTCCTGGCCGTTCCAGCGTGAGAACACGCCACTGGGACGCCTGCCTGATTGGGATCAGCAGGCAGATGGGCCATTCCCCGGCGATGTTGTTGCCAGACTTGACGGATCCGGCGACAAGTCCATGCATCCGGAGTTCGGCCGTCGCGCACGCCTTTCAGGCGCCAGCGACTACCTGCGGACGCAGGCGATCAGCCGTCTGATGCTTGACAACATCTACTCCATTGGCGCGTCCTGGGTGACGATGGGACCACACGTCGGACAGTTGGCGCTGTCATTCGGTGCCAGCGACATGGGGTCGGTGATGATGGAGGAGAACGTTGTCAGCGCAGCAGGGACGACGTATTGCCTCAGCGAGCCGGTGCTCTGCCACCTGATCCGGGATGCGGGGTTCACGCCTGCCAAACGCGACAATGCCTACGACTTGCTTGCCGTGCACGATACGGACGCGGCTCCGGATCTTCAGATCGATGATTGGTCGGCGCTGCGTCGTCAGAAACTTCACATCGAGACGGCGGAAGCCGGCGAGCAAGTGTCCCTGACCGTCGAGTCGACGTGATCGTTACATTCAGCAGGCTTGCTCAACGGACGCGGCGAGCGCCCGGCACGCATCAACGGCTTCGGCTGCCGCTGCGCCAAGCTGCGCACGCGCCGACTCGTCGCGCAGACTCGGCAGATTGACACGCACATTCCACGCGGCCGCAGCGCACGCAGCCTGAAGAAGGACCGCAGCAACCGCCAGGTCACTGGCCAGCATGGGGTTGGTTCGACCGGGAAGTGATGTCAGTTGGTCACAGGCGGCTCGGCAGAGGCGGCATGTGGCCAGCGGAGGATCGATGGCGGCCATGACGGCATCGTCCCAGCCTTCAACGCGTTCCG
The DNA here is from genome assembly GCA_964417845.1 of uncultured Isosphaeraceae bacterium. Classification (GTDB taxonomy): domain Bacteria; phylum Planctomycetota; class Phycisphaerae; order Phycisphaerales; family SM1A02; genus UBA12567. The sequence continues at coordinate 6,306 of CAYQJN010000042.1, read as the reverse complement.
GCGCATCCTCCGGCAGTTTCCACAGGGCGGAGAGTCGCTCGAATGCGTCGGCGTCGGCATCCGCGAGCGCCAAGGCCTCCTCACGCCACTGGTCCATCGCCGCCATGGCTTCAAGATTGGCCTGCTCGTGTTCATCCAGATTCGGCCGGCCGACTGAGTAGGCGAGCACCATCCGTCCCGCGGCCAGACCAAGGGCGGCGGTCATTGACGCGGCGGCGCCGCCGCCGGGCACCGGCTGTTTGGATCCGAGCGACTCGAGCAGCGTCTCGACGGAGACGCTTCGCAGCTGCGCCGTCATGAGCGAATCTCGGCGTTGAGGTCTGAGCGAAGCCGATCCAGAAGGGCATTGACGGGAGCGTCCACGTCTTCCCGCGTGAGCGTATGGTCGGGCGCGCGGAACCGAATCCGCAATGTGATCGACTTGTGTCCGGTGTCGACGCCCTTGCCGCGCCAGGTCGTGACATGCTCAGTCGTCTCGTGGTGGGGCAGGCCTGACGCATCGACGACCGACATCAGGTCATTCCACGTCACAGATTCCGGCACGATGGCCGAGACATCTCGCTCAATGGCGGGTTGATCGGGCAGTCGGTGCGCGGCCCGTTCGGGCAATTCCTGATCGAGGAAGGGCTGCGGCCTGAGTGCTGCGGCGAGGAGCGGTCCGTCCAGACCGACGGCAGCGACCGTCGCCTGCGAGAGCCGGCCAATGATTCCGCAGTCGAGGCCGTTCATGGAGACTGCCCCGGCCGGAGATTGCCATCCCACGGCCTTGCACGGCTTCACCGATACGGCGGCATCTGCACCGACCATCGCGGTGGCGACGTGGTCGATCACGCCTCTGAGCGGTCCGATGCCTTGTGCTTCATCCGACACATCCATCAGCAACCCGAGTTCGAGATGCTCGTGATCTTCACCGGCGGCATCACGAGAAAACACGCTTCCCAACTCAAAGAGCCGCAGATCCTGCACGCCCTGATCGGCGTTGTGTCGCCGCACCCGAAGCAGGCTGGCAATGACGGATGGCCGGAGTGCGGGCACACCGGCGGCCCGCGCTTCGATCACACGCCTCGCGGTACTGCCCTCGGGCATGAACATGGCGGCGTCTGCGTCGGAGGTGAGTGAGTGGGTGACCGATTCGACGAATCCATCCGCGACGAGCGCGGCGGAGATCGCTTCTCGTCCGCGGTGTTCCGGAGGGTCGGCCGCCGGGATCAGCGTCAGGCGTTCGGTGACCGGCACATCTGCGAAGCCGTGCATCCGCATCACTTCTTCGATGAGGTCCGCCTCGCGGTGAATGTCACCGCGATGCCAGGGGACGCGTGTCGTGATTCGATCACCCTCAAGGGTCGGCTCAAATCCCAGGCTGTCCAGCATGGCCACCATGTCTGCGTCGGCAATGTCGAGTCCGAGCAGCGCGCGGCATTGCGTGGGGCGCATTTCGACGACGAGACGATCCGGAAGATCTGACCCGCCAGAAAGGACTCCCGGGGCCAGCGTTCCGCCTGCGGTCTGGATGATGAGGTCGCACAGTCGCTCGGCTGCGGCGTCCACCTGCCGGGGGGAGACACCACGCTCGAAGCGGAAAGATGAGTCGCTGGAAATGTTGTGCAGCCTGCTGGTGTGTCGCACCATCGTGGGATCAAAGGTGGCGGATTCGACCAGCACGCGTGTCGTCTTCTCGGTAACCGCGGTGAGCGCGCCGCCCTTGACGCCGGCCAGCGCGACAGGCTTCTCAGCGTCTGCGATGACCAATTCCGTTCCGTTGAGTTCGATCTCCTTGGCGTCCTCCCCAATGGGCAGAAAACGCTCGCCAGCGCTGGCCATTCGAATGACGATGGCGCCGCCGGCCAGTGTGTCCAGATCGAAGACGTGCGTGGGCTGCCCGAGTTCAAAGAGGACGAAGTTGGTGGCATCGACGACATTGGATCGTGGGATATCTCCTCGTGCGGTGAGCCGCGCGGCGATCTGCGTGTCCGATGGCCCCACCGAGATACCGGTGATGACGCGGCCGGTGTACCAGGGGCAGGCATCGGGGGCCTCGTTGGAGACGGATGCCATGGACGCGGCATCGTCGCCCGATGTCGCCGGGGAGCCCACCGGAATGCGGAGCGAACGATCGGAGAGGGCGGCGATCTCGCGGGCGAGTCCGACGTGGCACATACAGTCGCCGCGATTCGAGGTCATTTCGAAGTCCTGGCGGATGTCGCCATCGACCTCTTCACGTCCCTCCAGCGGAAAGCCCGCGTGCGTGAGCAGGTCGGCCTGCTCATCGGCGTCCGCGGGACGATCGAGATAGTCATTGATCCAGGCGACCGATGTGTCCATGGGCGTAGCGTATCCGGCCTTGGGGCATCCCCGCTGAGCGGATGGCCCGCGTACACTGGCCGCATGAAGCGATTGCTCGTTCTTCTGGCACTCCTTGGTGGATGCAGCACGTCGCCCCATCGCGTGGATCCGTACGGGGCCATCCCGGATGACTTCTCGGTCGACCTGACGATTCTCGCTCGGCCGGAAGGAAGCGCCGTAGACCGTCGGTCCAGCCGCTTGATGGTCGAGGCCGATGGGACGCTCCGATACGAGGCTCGCCAGGGGCTCGGACCCAACACGCTGCCACCCTTGGTCCGGCGACTCGATCGGGAGCAGATGGCCCGATTGTGGGATTCGGCGTCTAGACTCGGCCTGACAGATCCTCAGGATGGGGATCCGCTTGCGAATTTCAGGCGGGTCAAACCGCCCGCGAAGCGCGGGACGGTCTGGCTGCTAGCGATGACCGGCGGCGGCGATCGGTGGAACTTCATGCGCCGGGGTTCAGCGGGGGCGGCGCCGGATCGAGCCATTGTGGCATTTGGACGAGAGCTGGCGGCGTTGGCGTGGGCGCAGGATGAGGCCATTCAGGTGACGGCGTCGGCGCCCGTGCGTTGGGACTACGGTCAGGATCCATGGGCGGCGTGGCGAGGAGAATCGCCGCAGCCTCCGGTCCTCGTGGCTGCCAATGTGCCGGTACGGGCACGGCAGCCCGACACCAGACCTGCGCCAGCGCCGAAACCCGCGCCGAAGCCTGTGCCCGAAGCGGAGCCAGCACCCAAACCCGCGCCAAAGCCTGTGCCCGAAGCGAAGCCAGCACCCAAACCCGCGCCAAAGCCGGTGCCCTAAGCGAAGCCCGCACCCAAACCAGCCCCGAAGCACGAGGCCTAGGAGCAGACCTAGCACAACCCTGACCCCAAACCCGCTCCAAAGCCGGTGCCCGAAGCGAAGCCCGCACCGAGACCCGCGCCGATGCCGGTGTCCGAAGTGAAGCCAGCGCCCAAGCCTGCGCCAAAGCCCCATGCGTGGGCGCCTTCCTGGCCACTCGATGTCCGGCGCGTGCACGTGGTGTGGGGCAAGGTCCACCCGGATCTCCCGAGCCTGAAGGCTGCTCTCTTGGCGGTGATGCCGCTGTCGCTGCACGGCAATCGTGTGGAACCGGCGCCACCTCAACCTGAGCACGCTCGTGGTCCAGCCAAGGGACTGACCTTGGCATCGATCAATGCCCGCGGCGGCGCGTCGGTCGGGCCTGCGGCGATGCGGGTGATCGAAGATGGAGTCATCGGGTTCACAGAGTTCGTTGGTCTGCTGGCAGCCCGCGTCAGTACGTGGGTCGAGCCACCCGCGCGGTCTGGCGATCCGGTTGATCTCTGGGTGCAGGTCGAGGTGCCCATTCTGGGCGCCACGCCGGGCGATGTTCCCTCAGGGTTGATTCCAGCGCCACGGCTTCCAGCCAGGGATCCGCAGCGGTGAGGACGCTGGCCGTCTGGATGCTCGCATCATCGATTCTGGCGGGCTGCGGCACGGCGCATACGGCGTCCGGGCCACGTGTGGACTTGCAACGCGAGACGACGGATGGTCGGCTGATTCGCTATCAGTTGGATGCACGCGGCACGCTGCGATTCGCTGGCGGGTTGGACGTGCGGACGGAATCCTGGTCCTGGGAAGGCGCGATGCCAGCGGGGCAGGTTGATCAAATCCAGGCCATCATGGCGCGTGCGCCTTGGATGCGATCGAGTCCGGCGGACGTCGAGGCGTCGGGGGACCTCTGGATTGTGAGGGCGCGGGAAGGCGCTCGCCACTGCCGATTCGAGGTGCATGGGGACATTCCGAGCGTCGTGGAAATCTGGGACGTCCTCGAAGAAGCCGGTGCGGCGCGATTGCAGGACGACCTTGATCGGATTCCACGACCGGATATTGAGCGGTACATGCAGCGCCGCGCGATTGAGCACGGCGGTGAGTCGTGATGCGGGGCGGATTCACCATCGTTGGTCTGCTTGTGGTGATCGCGATCATTCTGGTTCTGTACGCTCTGTCGTTCGAATCGCTGCGTGGGATCCAGACGGGCACGTCTGAGGACGGCTCGCCTGTCCAGACGAACAAGGGTCGGATGACCGACATGTTCAACCTGCAACAACTGATGCAGTCACTGAACGCCGGATCGCTCGGGGGACTTCGCAGTGGTGATGGCTTCCCGCGTCCCAGTGCCGAAACGGGTCGGGCCGAAGATGACACGACCGCCAATGTCTACAGTCTTCTGATTGCCCGCCGTGTGGTGTCGCCCGAGGCGCTGGTTTCTCCGCTCGATCAGGCGTGGGTGGAAGTGGCGACGGACTACGACTGGGGGAGCTGGCAGGGGTCGGATGATCCTCCTTGGGACCAGCGGTTCTCGGCCGACCTGGAAGATGTGTCGAATGTGTCGTACGCCCACCTTGTCCTCTACGGCGATCGGGACGTGCATTGGTCCACCCGCAGACTCGATTCCGCCATGCCCATCTTCTCCTCGCGTGGCCCGCAAGATGGGATTGAGGACACCGACTCGCTGACCTGTGATCCTGCGACCGGGCGGTGGTCGGGGCATGTGGTGTTCGGTGACGGTCATGTCGAGTTGATCAATGGCGCCGGTGATGCCGTTCGCCGCGGGCGCGGAGGTGAGGATCATTACTTCCGTATCGATGATGAGGACCGACATCGAGACGCGATTCTGGGGTTTACCTCCGAGATGACATCAGACGGACCGATCCTCCAGTGGGACTGATACGGAAGGCTGACGCCGACCGCGGTCTGGACTGATAAGGAACGACCCATGCGGATGGATGCGTGTGGAATGGCGGCGCTTCTGGCGGCGGCGCCAAGCGGGGCGGCGACATTGACCGTGGCGTTGGACGGATCGGCTGACTATCAGACGATCATGGCCGCGGTTGGTGCGGCGCAGAGTGGCGACGTGCTTCAGGTCGAGCCAGGGAACTACGAAGAGACCATCGTGGTCAGCGAGAAGAACCTCTCGCTGGTGGCGGCGGATGCCGGGATTCCTCCGGTGATTGACGGCGCACAGTCACGCCGGTGCCTTGAGGTGGGTGCGGACGTGACGCTCAGTGTGACCGGGTTCACGTTCGCCAACGGGCAGCACGCGGCGGAAGGCGGTGGTGTCGCCATGTGGGATGCGTCCGTCACGATGACGGACTGCGAACTGACCGGCTGTGTGGCGCGAGACGGCGGAGGTGTGTGGGTCGGCTTGGGTTCCTCCGCGACCTTCAATGACGTCCGATGGACGTCCTGCGAAGCGGAGAATCGCGGCGGTGCGCTCCATGTGGAAGAGAGCATTGTGACCGTGGACGGGTGCGTGATGGCCGACAACGTCTGCGGTGTGGGAGGCGGGGGGATCTCAGTCGCAGACGGAGTGACGGCGGCACTGGTGACCGTGACCGCCAGCGCACTTCAGGGCAATCTGGGTACGGGCGATGGTGATGCCATTGCATCCACCAGTGTTCTTGCCGTGGCGATTGATGGCACGGCGGTATGTGATCATGCCGCTGGCGGTGAAGTGTCCGGTCTGCTGAGCGACGGCGGCGGGAATACCTTTGGCGGCTGGTGTTGTCCAGGTGATGTGGATGAAGACGGTGATGTCGATGCGGCTGACCTGGTGATCTTCCTGTCGTCGTATGACAATGCGTTGGTGACGGCCGATGACCGTGTGGATCTCGATCGCGATGAATCGGCGAGCGTCATGGATCTGATTGGAATCCTGCGGCAGTGGGGGCCGTGCGAGTAGCCCTCGGTTGACCATGCGCGGTACCTGGTGGTGCACCGCGCGGACTTCGGCGTCTCGCCGCAGTCACAGCCAATGCAGAACCGATGGTGGAGCCGCAGGCTCCGACCATCGCCAAGGGCGCCATTCTCGCAATTCTCGCAATCCTGCGCAATCCTGGACACCCACCAATCAGCCCTAGAACGCAATTCAGCGCAATTCTGGACACCCACCAATCAGCCCATGCGATGGCAAGA
>CAYQJN010000041.1:0-16409 GCA_964417845.1 uncultured Isosphaeraceae bacterium | reverse complement strand
GGAGAGGCGGGTCGTTGGTGGGCGCGAGGCTCGCGCGGCCGAGGAAGAAGAAAGTTCCGCAGACGACCAGCCCGAGCGAACCGATCAGTGCTGTCAGATTGAGAATCGAAAGATTCCAGCCGAGATCAAGCGTCCCGGCCGCTGCCTCGGTCTGCAGCTGATCCCAGGACTCAGCGTGCGCGAGGGCCGCTTCAGGAACCATGGGCATGATCAGCCAATAGACGTCCACCACGAACATCGCAACCATCCAGATCGCAATCAGCGTCAGAACGTTTCTGAATCGCTTCGTCCACCGCGTTATCAGCAGCACGAACGGGAGTGCGAAGTGGCCCAGGATGAGAATCCATGACACCCAGAACCACGGACCGAGCTGCCTGGGAACAAACCACTCCGTTTCGATCGGAATGTTCGCGTACCAGATCAGCATGTACTGGCTGTATCCGATGTAGGCCCAGAAGACCACACCGAAGGCAAAGAGCAACTTGCCCAGATCATGGATGTGTTCTCTGGTGAAGCGCCCCTCTCCGTACCCACAGCCTCGCAGCACACTCAGAAGCACGATGATGGCGGCAAAGAAGCCGGTGCAACTGACGGCAAACCAGTAGACGCCGAACATCGTCGAGAACCACTTGGGCTGAATGGCCATCACCCAGTCAATCGAGGCAAATGTCTGCGTCAGCCCATACAGAATGATGCCGATCGGTGCCCACCACTGCATGCGCAGCGTGCGAGAGACGTCTCCATCGCGATCCTGCGCGATGCTCTGACTTCGGTAAAACCGCGCGAGCAGCGCCCACACGCCCAGATAGACGATGGCCCGGATGGACCAGAACGTGGGATTGAGATAGCCGAGTTTGCCTTCAAGGACGTGGTCCGAATGCATGTACTCAGCGTTACACCACTCGAACAGGATTGATCCCCGTCCGGTCCACACCAGCACAAGAATCGGCACAAAGAGCAGCCAGGTCCATTGCAGGTTGGCGGCAATGGCCTCTGCCGGCCGCCGCACCGTCACTGACCAGCCCGCCTTGGTGACGTGCTGAAGAATGACGAAGAAGAGCGCACCGAGGCAGATCGCCTGCGTCAGCATGAATGCGTACAGCCATGACTTCCAGAACACCGCCGACCCACCCACACCATCGATGCCAATCGTTGCGGCGATGCCGCCGAGTCCGGCCAGGGCGCCGATGAGCATGCCGGTCGTACCGAGGCCGCCGAGGCGAAGATTCCCTGTGGAGACGTTGGGCACGCTCACGAGTCACCTCCATCAAGGCTTCTGGATTTCGTCGGCAGTGATGCTGCACCCGGCACTGCATCAGCCGGCGCGTTGCGTCCGACCTGCAGGGCATAGACCCAAGCCGTGATGGCCCAGCGGTCAGCCGGAGGAATCTGGGAGGCATAGCCAGCCATGTTGCCGAATCCCTCACTGATCGTGTGATACAGCTGCCCGGGAAGCTGCTCCTGCATGTCCGGCTGGTGCAGATTGCGAGGTTGCACCCACACCGTTCCATTCGTGCCGTTGTTCAGCAGCACCATGGCTCGCTGGTGAATGCGACCGTTGCCGTCCCCTGTCACGCCGTGGCACGGAAGGCAGTAGATGTCATACCGCTCACGCCCTCGGTCAAGGAGCGCATCATCCACGGTCACCTGCGAGGGGAACGTCGTAGCAAAGGCTCCGTCGACCAGTCCAAGCCAGAAGTGTGTATCGTCGATCATCTCGCCCTGCGCAACGGTTCCGGGAACGCGTGGCCGCATGGCTCGCCCATCCTTGAAGAGCAGGCTCTGATGCTGAGGCAGGAACTTCGGCTGGTTGTCCATGTTCTGGATGATGTGGATGCGAGGCTTGTCGCTTGGCATCGCCCTCGCCTTGAGGATCAGCACCGGAGGAACAAGCAGAAGGCACCCGAGCAGCGCACCGGCATAGATGAAGCCGCGCGGAACCTCCCAGAGCGTCCCTGAGACCTTTTTGCCTGAGTCGTGGTTGCTCATCGCGTCAGGCCTCCAACTCGACAATTCGTTCCGGGTCAAGCGACTGGAGGAACTCCTCCGTCGATGAACGGGAGAACTTGGGATCTCGGCACTCGATGACGAGCACGAAGCGATCGTCGGTGATCCGCTTCATCTTCGGCGACTTGAGCACCGGGTGATACAGACACGGCAACTTATTGAGAAACAGCATGCCGAACACGGTGGTGAGCGCCGACAAGAGCACGGTCAACTCAAACATCACCGGAACGAATGCGGGTGCACTGATGAGCGGCTTACCCGACACTTCAAACTGATACCCAACCACAGGCACGATCGCCCAGAGATTCAACTCCAGAGAGTTGGTGAACACCTGCAGGAAGATGGCAAGCAGCGTTCCAGTCAGACCTCCGAAGAACACGATCACCGGAAGAATGGTGTACTGAACGCCCATGGCCTTATCGAGCCCGTGCACCGGAAACGGCACATGGCAGTCGAACCACCGATACCCCGCCTCGCGGACCTTTCCGGCGGCCTCATAAATGCCCGCTGGCGTCGAGAACTGTGCAGCGAGGCCCCACAGATCGGTTATTGCTGCCGTGGACCGGGCGCCCGTCGGCTGTGACGCCGGCGCCTGTGGCATGGCCGCAGTGTCTGGCGTGGATGCACTCATGCGTGTGCCTCCGCATCATGGTCGTGGTGAGCGTGAGGATCCGCCTCCGGCATGACCGCCTTCAGTTCAGCGATGGCCAGAATGGGCAGGAATCGGATAAAGAGCAGGAAGAGCGTCATGAAGAGGCCGAAGCTTCCCACGAAGGTCAGCACATCAACCCAAGTCGGCTCGAACCACCCCCAACTGCTCGGGAGGAAGTCGTTGGCGAGACTCGTCACCGTGATCACGAATCGCTCGAACCACATTCCGAGGTTCACAAAGAGCGTGATGATGAACATGACCCAGACATTGCGCCTGATCGCCTTGAACCAGAAGAGCTGGGGACAGATCACATTACAGGACACCATGATCCAATACGCCCAGGCATACTGGCCGAAGGCGCGGTTGATGAAGGCGAACGACTCATAGACCTCACCGCTGTACCAGGCGATGAAGAACTCCATTCCATAGGCATAGCCGACCATGGACCCCGTTAGCAGCACGATCTTGCACATGTTTTCCAGGTGCCGCATCGTGATGAAGTCTTTGAGCCCCCACAGTTCCCTCGCCGGAATCGCCAACGAGAGCACCATGGCGAAGCCACTGAAGATGGCACCCGCAACGAAGTACGGCGGGAAGATCGTGGTATGCCAGCCCGGCAACTGGGACACTGCGAAGTCGAACGACACCACCGAGTGGACCGAAAGGACCAGCGGCGTGGCCAACGCTGCCAGCAGCAGATAGGCACGCTCATACCGATGCCAATGCCGCATACTCCCCCGCCATCCGAGTGCGAAGATGCCATAGGCGATGGCCTTCACCTTGGTGGTGGCCCGGTCACGCATGGTGGCGAGATCGGGAATCATGCCCACGTACCAGAAGAGCAGTGAAACGGTGAAGTAGGTGCCGACCGCAAAGACGTCCCACAACAGCGGGCTTCGGAATTGCGGCCACATGTCCATCTGGTTTGGAATCGGGAAGAGCCAGTATGCAAGCCAAATTCGCCCGATGTGGATCCCGGGGAACAGGCCGGCGCAGATCACCGCAAAGATCGTCATTGCTTCTGCAAAGCGGTTGATCGACGTTCGCCACTTCTGCCTGAACAGGAACAGGATCGCAGAAATCAGTGTTCCGGCGTGGCCGATGCCGACCCAGAACACAAAGTTGACAATCGGGAATCCCCACATGACGGGGTTGTTGTTCCCCCAGACGCCGACGCCCGTCACAACGAGGTAGCCGACGAGAATCCCCAGCACGCCCATCAATGAGAACGACACGACGAACGCGATGTACCAGGCCATCGGTGGCTTCTTGGCCTCGTTGCACCGCAGAATGTCCGCAGTCACACCACCGAAGTCGTCGTGATTGAGCACCAGTGGCGCCCGCTGCCGCGGATCGTCACTCAACTCATCGATCGGATGGTCGATCGGCAACGTGGTCATCCGTCATGCACCTCGTGCTTGGCGTCATCGGCGTGACTGCCGTGGTCATGTTCGTGTTCGTGGTCATGGTCGTGACCATGCCCGTGCTCGTCACCGTCGTGGTGCCCGCCATGGGCCACGCAGTCCTCGGGGAACCGCTCTCCGCCCGATGGGTTGGTGATCCTCGCCATGTACAGATTGCGAGGCTTCACATTCAATTCGGCCAGAAGTCCATACGAACGGTGATCTCGGTGCATCTTCGCGACGCGACTCGTGTCGTCCATCAGGTCACCAAACACAATGGCACCGGTTGGACAGGTCTGCGCACAGGCCGGAGTGATCGTGCCGTCCGGCACCACAACCCGCTTGGCGCGGGCCTTCTCGGCCTCAGGCAGTTTGACCCACGCATTGCGCGTTTCGATCTTGGCGGCCTCAATCCGCTGGGTACACCACGTGCACTTCTCCATGACGCCCCTCATGCGGACAGTCACGTTCGGATTGAATTGCATGCGCCGAAGCGGATCTCCACCACTCTGTCGCTTGATGTAGTAGTCAGGCTGCACCTGCAAGAGCCCGGTTTCCCGAAGCGGATCACGGCGGAAGTAGTCAAAGAAGTTGAATCGCCGGACCTTGTAGGGACAGTTGTTCGAGCAATACCGGGTGCCGACGCAACGGTTGTACACCATTGAATTCAGGCCGTCGGTGGTGTGCACGGTCGCCGCCACCGGACAGACCTGCTCGCATGGTGCATTCTCGCAGTGCTGGCACGTCATGGGCTGCATGGCAATGCTTGCCGGCTGCGAGGTGTCCCACGCGCCACCCACCTTCTTGAATCGGTAGTACCGGTCGATGCGGAGCCAGTGCATCTCACGGCCCATCCGCACCTGATCTTTTCCGACAATCGGAATGTTGTTCTCAGCCTGGCATGCCGTCACACACGCCGAGCAGCCCGTGCACTTCGACAGGTCCGTTGCCATCCCCCATCGATAGTCGGCACCCTCAAACTGCGTCTCTTCAAAGAGCGACAGGCTGCTGATGATGTGACTGCGGTCGCGTGCGAAGTTCGGGTGCTCGGCATAGGACGCCGCCGATGCTTCGCGGAAGAGCACGGGGAGGCGCGCCTGTGTCCCTTCGCCACCCACTGAGTCGATGGCGTAATGGTCCTGCGTCGTGATCAACTGCGTCTGCTCTCCGGTTGCAGACATCGAGGCGCCGGATGCAGCCCACAGCCCGCCCGCTGTTCGGATCGGATAGGCATTGAATCCCGCTCCGCTGGCCACGCGGCCAGGCCAGTCACGGCCATAGCCAAGCACCACCGTCACAGCACCATCGCATTGCCCGGGCTGCACGAGCACGGGGCCCGACACCTGATGAGCGCCCACAGAGAGCCGCACCACATCGCCGCTTGACACGCCCTGTGAATCGGCGGTGGCCTGACTGATCAGAATGGCATTGTCCCAGGTCAGCTTGGTGATTGGATCCGGCAACTCCTGCATCCAACCGTTGTTGCCCATGCGGCCGCCCAGCAGCGTGCCGGTTGAGAAGTTCACTTCCAGACCACCGCCTGCTGCGGGCAGCGTCATCCTGTTGACGCCGCCTTGATCGACGCGGGGGGTTTCCATCGCATTGCCACCGCCGGCAAGCACGCCGTCGTGAAGCGTACGTCGCCACTGGGCGTCGAATGGAGGTTCCTGTCCCGCCGGCGTGATTGGTTTGCCCGTGAGGTCTTCAAACGTGCGACGGACGATGTCGAACCCCGACGTCAGTTCCTCACCGGCGAGCACCGCAAGCAGTTCGATCTCACTGCGGCCGCCCCACAGCGGCTGAATCATCGGCTGGCGGACCGAGACCGTACCGTCCCAGGCACGACCATCGCCCCATGCCTCCAATCCATGCGCCGAGATCAGGTGCCACCGGCAGGCCGCGCTCGTTTCGTCATCGTGGTCACCAAAGTGCACCGTGTTGGGCACCTTGGCCATCGCTGTGCCGAAGCCCAGATCCGCTGGTGTGTCCCACACGGGGTTCCCGCCGATGATGACCAGCGTGTTCACCTCGCCGCCATTCATGGCAGCGGTCAGCGATTCCAGCGACGCGGTGGGCATCTCCGGTTCGCTGACGCGAGCGTACCGCACGGTCGAGCCGATGTTGCCCAGCGTCTCGTTGATGGCGGCGCACGCTGCGTGGACGATCGGTGGCTGTGATGGGCCTGCCATGACCAGCGAGGATCCGCGGTGCGCAAGCAGGTTGGAAGCCATGGTGTTCGCCGCGTCCGACCCGGCGTTTCCGCCCGTACGAACCGCCTCTGCCACCGCCATGGCCATCGCAGCGATCTCTGATGCAGGCATCGCCCAGCGGTCATCGGCAACGCCGCCGGTCACGGAAAGCCCCGGCTCTGCCAGAAGCACCCGGTTCATGGGGCCTTCATCCGGATTGCGCCGACTGGCCCACCCTCGACTCATCGCCACCGCATCAGGGTGGCTGCCAAGGAAGTCGCAGTCGAACGACACGATGACTTCTGCCTTGGCAACATCGCAGACGGGGCGATACGGGCCGCCCAGCGCGGCCTCGAGGCCGGCTCGCTCGGCAGGATTGCCGGTGGCGTCCCACGTCGTCCACGTGGCCTGCGGGAATCGGGTCCGAAGCGCTCGCTGCATGCGGGCCACGCTCGGCGAGCCGCTCGACTCGGCCAGAAACCGGAGCCCGGCACCATCGCCAATCGTGTCGGCGTGGGTGGTCCACCATGTCTCAAAGTCTGACCACGTCTTGCTGGCGGCCTCTGCAGCGCCGCCTGGTCGCTCGTGGACCTGCCGCGTTCGATCCGGGTCGTACAGGTCCAGCACGGTGGCCTGTTGCCACGCCGTCAGGGCGCCGAGACTGCCGGGATGCGCAGGGTTGCCTTCCAGTTTGGTGGGGCGACCGTCATAGCACGTCACCAGCACGCCGGTCGTGACGCCCGCCTGCTCCACCATGCTGGCGTAGGTCTCGGCCGCGCCGGGGATTCGCCCCTCCGGGCGGTTGGCATAGGGGGCAATCACTTCGCGTGGCCAGCGACGGCAACCGGTCAATCCGGCGCCCGCCAATGCCATCGAAGCACCCATGACCTTGAGGAAGCCGCGACGGTCAGGCCCGTCGAGCATTGCCTCGGCACCGCCGGGGAACTCGCGATACAGAAAGTCGCGAAACTCGGGCGTGTCGGCAACCTCGTCGAGGCTGCGCCAATACCTGCGGCCGTCTGAGCCGCCTTCATTCACCGGTGGCATGTGGTGCAGTCCTGTGAAGGATGAAGATCGTTGATGTCCCGCCAACGCTCGCCTTCGGCAAGCCGCTCGGCGGCGTCCATGTCCCAGCCCCACTCGAGTTGCGTCACGAGATCCGGGTCACGCACATGAGGTGCCGGATCGCGGTGGCACTCCAGGCACCATCCCATGCTGAGCGGGTGTACCTGCCAGACCTCGTCCATCGTGTCCACGCGTCCGTGGCACTCGACACAACTCACGCCCCGCGTCACGTGTGCCGAGTGATTAAAGAAGCTGTAGTCCGGGAGGTCGTGAACGCGGACCCACTCCATCGACCGGCCCGTTCGGTAGCTCTCCCACAGCGGTTCGAGGTTCACGCTCTCCGGATGGATCTGCGTGTGGCAGTTCATGCAGGTCTGCGTGGGCGGAATCGCCGCCTTGGCAGACACCTCGACGGTGTTGTGGCAGTACCGACAATCAATGCCAAGTTCGCCTGCATGCATGGCATGGCTGAACGGCACCGGTTGAACCGGTTGGTAACCAACATCGGTGGTATTCGGGCTGAAGCCCCACGCCACCATGAAGGCGACGTAGAGCGGCGCGAACATTCCAACAACGATCGCTGTGGGCAGCAACAAGTTGGACCACCGCGGAAAGACAAAATGATATCGACCCATGGGTGCACCGACCCCGTGCATTTGTGAAAAAATTCACGAAACAGAAGATCATATGTTCACGATCCTGAGGGCCTCTGTCAACCCGTTCCGGGCGTGCAGTCGCCGATTCTCACGGGTTGTCGGCGACCTCAGGAAGTCCAAAGAAGGCGCGTGCCGTGGCGTCGAGCGCCGCCTCCAGATCACGAGGTTCCATTCCACGTCGCAACGCCAGAAAATCCGCCACGTGAACAACATTGGCTGGCTGATTCGGCCAGGTACCGCGCAGTGGCTCGGGCGTCAGATACGGGCTGTCCGTCTCCACCATGAGCCGATCCAGCGGCACGATGTCGGACGCCGCTGCCACTTCGGCGGCATTGCGATACGTCACAACGCCTGTCAGCGAGATCGACGCCCCGAAGGCGAGCACGCGCTCGGCCACGTCCGGTCCTTCCGTGAAACAGTGAAACACACATCGCTCGCCACGGACCCCCCGATCCTCCAGCGTACGAAGCACGTCATCCACGGCCTTGCGGCTGTGCAGCACGATGGGATAGACCCGCCCCCCCTCCCCCACGAACGCTTAGAAAACCTTAACTTGCTGCACAAACCGCGGCCGCAGCACAACCACTGCGGGGTCAGGCCAGTGCCCGTCCAGCCCCATTTCGCCCCAGGCCACACACTTGGGATGGTCCATGAGCCCGGCCAGACGCTCGACCTCATGCGGACGACCAGCTTCCGACGGATGCACGCCTGCGGTACACCACACATCCGCGTGTGCCTCCGCCAGCGACGCGGCCGCGACGGCGTCATCCACGTCAATGGCGACCGAAATCATGCCGGTCAGCCCGGCATCGCGGGCGGCGTCCAGCACAGGCAGCACACCACCCTCATACCGATCACCCGTGAGATGGCAATGCGTGTCATACATCAGCCCGCAGAGTCTACGGTCACAGACCACTGCGATACGCTGCTCACCCCGGGATCTGCACCCGGCGCCAGTCCATCGGATCACCCCATGCGCATCGTCACCCTGACCCCGTCCTCCACCGAAATCCTCCACGCCATCGGTGGATCCCACATGCTCGTCGGGAGATGTCACGACTCGGATACACCGGCCTCCATCACTGAAGTGCCCTGCGTCACGGCCTCCCGAGTCACCGCCGTCGCGCCGGACGCCATCAACAGCGAGGTCGCATCGCACGCCGGGGAAGGACTCCAAACGCTCGACGAGTCGCTGCTCGCATCGCTCAAGCCCGATCTCATCATCACGCAGCGAACCTGCGGAGTGTGTACCGTTGCCGCGGACCGCGTCACCGACCTCGCTACGTCCCTGAACCCACCGGCGGGCGTGTGCACCCTGGACCCCGTTTGCATCGAAGACGTTCTGGACGACGTCGTCCGCGTCGGAGACGCGTGTGGCCTGGCGGACCAGGCCGCCCGCTGCATGGTCGCCCTGCGGGCGCGGTACTGGGAGGCCCGGGACCGCGTCAATCCTTACGTCGATGGGCCCCGGGTGGCCGTCGTGGAATGGGTGGCGCCCCTTCATCTCGCCGGCCACTGGACCCCAGGTCTGATCTCCGACGCCGGCGGTCTGCCGCTCGGCCCCCTGCCCGGCACGCCGTCGAAGCCGATGGATCCGCAGACGCTGATCCAGGCCGATCCCGACGTCATCATTGTCGCGCCATGTGGCGTCTCGGAGGCAGGGATGGCACCCCATCGCCGCGCGGTGGCGCAGAGCGACTGGTGGCCTCGCCTTCGCGCCGTGCAGACTGGCCAAGTCCATTGGTGGGACGGCACGGCGACCTTCAGTCGGCCCGGACCCCGGCTCTTTGACTGTCTGGAGCGGCTCGTGGACCTGATCAGTCAGGAAGCACCGGGGAGACGGTCGCCTCCTGCTCCACCGGTGAGGACTCCGGCCGATCCAGAATGACCGGCGGATTCAGCACCGCGATCGCTTCCTGACCGTCCGGCAGCGTAAAGGTCAGATCCGCCCCGGGCTGTGGCCATTCCTCAGATGCCTGAAGTCTGACATCGGCCACCCACCCGGAGACCTTTCCCGCGTCCGGATCCCCGACATCGAGCTGGGTCCACGGCCCCACCGAGATCACCACCTCTGGCGGCCCGGTCGCTTCCACATCGCCGGGCTTCATCTCGGATTCCATGACCAGTTTGAGGTCTCCCCGGCCAACCCGCGGGCGAAGTCGAACCCGCTGCGGCGTCGTGCGAAACGTCGTCGCCGGCATGCCGCGAGCGCGAACGTGCAGGTCGACTGAGCCCCCATCACGAAACGAGAGTGTGACTGTTCCGTCCTTGTCACCCGACCGAGTCAATCGCAGTGATACCGGCACGGTGAGCACTTCCCCGGGGTTAACGACCAGCTGCCCCCCCTTGGCCTTGGTGCACCCGCAGGAGCTGGAGTACTTCTTGATCTGCACTGGCTGATCACTCGTGTTTTCAAGTTCAAAGTCGTGCCACACGTAGTGCGGTGCCCGGTGAAACCGGACGAGCCCGAAGTCGTGGGTCGTCTCGCCCTTGAGCCGGGGCGCCGGCCAGAGCAGCCAGACGACCACGGCCACGCCGCCAATGACCAGAAGCGTCGCCAATTGGGCTTTCCAGCCCCTTTTCCTCGCGGTGTCCAACTCCATGAACCCATCCTATCGGTCTGCCGATTCGGCAGGCATCAGCCTGACGATCCCCAACCCTACGCATGAAATCAGGGGTGCGTTCGGCACGGCGGTTGCGTCATCATGAAGGACGCCCTCCTTCTGGGGGCGCCAGGGAGGTTCTGCATGAACATTGATCGATTCACCACGATCGCCCGCCAATCGGTCGCGATGGCCCAGTCAATGGCCATCGAATTGGGACACACCGAGTTCGGAGGCCTGCACCTGCTTCAAGCCATGCTGCAGGACGACTCCGCGGTCACCGCCACCGTGATCGAACGGGCCGGGCATCGCCCATCGGCGCTCGCAGACATCGTCACCGCGGAACTCAACATCGTGCCGACTGTGTCGGCCTCAGCACCGGCACCTCCCACGCCAACGGGTCCACTCCTAAAGATCATCAGTGGAGCCGAGCAGTTGGCTGCGTCGATGGGCGACCAGTTCGTCTCACAGGAGCACCTGCTCATCGCGCTGTCGGAAACTCCTTCGCCTGCTCGGACCGCGATGGGAACCCTTGGCCTGAGCGTCGACCTGCTCAAGAAGGCTGTCGAAGAACTTCGCGCCGCCTCGGGCGTGGAATCGATCGATCACGCGGAAGGGGACGCCAACTATGAGGCGCTTCGCAAGTACGCCATCGACCTCACCGAGCTGGCGCAGTCCGGAAAGCTCGATCCCGTCATCGGCCGTGACGAGGAGATCCGCCGGTGCATGCAGGTCCTCAGTCGCCGGACCAAGAACAACCCAGTCCTCATCGGAGAACCCGGTGTCGGCAAGACAGCCATCGCCGAAGGACTGGCGCAGCGGATCGTCGATCGAGACTGCCCAGGCACCCTCAGATCCGCCCGCATCATGGCACTGGACGTCGGGCAATTGCTCGCTGGCGCGAAGTTCAGGGGGGAGTTCGAAGATCGCTTGAAGGCCGTGCTTCGCGAAGTCACCGCTGCCGAGGGCCGCATCGTGCTCTTCATTGACGAACTGCACACCATTGTCGGTGCCGGGCAGGCCGAGGGTGCCGTCAGCGCGGGCAACCTGCTCAAGCCGGCGCTGGCCCGCGGCGAACTCCGCTGCGTTGGCGCCACCACCCTTGACGAATACCGTCAGCACATAGAAAAAGACGCTGCCTTTGAGCGCCGCTTCCAGCCCATCCACGTGCAGGAACCCAGCGTCGAAGACACCGTGGCCATTCTCCGAGGACTCAAGGGACGCTACGAAGCGCACCACGGCATTCGCATTCAGGACACCGCCCTCGTTGCAGCGGCCACCATGTCGAATCGCTACATCGCCGATCGGTTCCTGCCGGACAAAGCCATCGATCTGCTCGACGAAGCTGCTTCACAGCTCCGCATCGAAAGCGATTCCATGCCTGTGGAACTCGACGAAATCAGGCGTCGAAAGCTGCAACTGGAGATCGAACGGGCCGCCTTGAATAAGGAAAAGGACGATGCTGCCGCCACCCGCCTTGTCTCGCTCGAGGCGGAACTCGCGGACCTTGACGAACGGAACCAGTCACTGACGGCCAGATGGGAAGTCGAGAAGGCTGAGCTGGACGCCATCAGTGATCTCAAGGAACGCATCGACGCAGCAAGGGTTGAACTCGAGCAGGCCCAGCGGCGCGGCGATCTTGAGTCCGCCGCCCGCATTCAGTACGGAGATCTTCCGGCACTGGACGAGCAACTCCAGGAAGCCTCTGACCGACTCGACGAGCGCAATCGCGAAGGCCGCAACCTCGTTCGTGAAGAAGTTGATGACGCTCTCATTGCCGAGATCGTCGGACGCTGGACCGGCATTCCTGCGACGAGACTCGCCGAAAGCGAGCGCGATCGCCTCCTTCATATGGAGTTGGATCTTCAGACCCGCGTCGTGGGACAGAATCAAGCCGTCCGAGCCGTGGCCGACGCCGTTCGCCGAAGCCGGGCAGGACTGGCAGAACCTTCACGGCCCATCGGCTCCTTCCTGTTCCTGGGACCGACCGGAGTCGGCAAGACAGAGTTGTGCAAGGCCCTCGCCGAGTTCCTTTTCGACACCGAAGACGCCATGGTCAGAATCGACATGAGCGAGTTCATGGAGCAGCACGCTGTGGCTCGGATGATCGGCGCCCCTCCCGGCTATGTCGGGTACGAGGAAGGTGGCCGCCTCCCCGCGGCGGTCCGCCGTCGCCCCTACTGCGTCGTGCTCTTCGACGAGATGGAAAAGGCACACCCGGATGTGTCGAACGTCCTGCTGCAGATGCTTGATGACGGGAGACTCACCGACGGCCACGGTCGCACGGTCGACTTCACCAACACGATCATTGTCATGACCAGCAACATCGGATCGCAGCAGCTTCTGGAAATGAGCGATCAAGGGGCCAGCGACGAGTCAATCGAAGCCGCCATGCGATCCCGGCTCAAGGCCACGCTTCGCCCGGAACTGCTCAACCGAATCGACGAGACCATCGTCTTCCACAGCCTGAACCGCCAGCAGCTCAGGTCGATCGTGGATGTCCAGTTGGCGCATCTGCGGAATCGCATGGCCGAGCGGCACCTGCACCTGGAGGTCGCTGATGCCGCGCTCGACGCCCTCGCCGAGGCGGGATGGGATCCGCAGTTCGGCGCCCGTCCGCTCAAACGGGTCATCCAGCAACAGATCGAAAATGGCATCGCGATGCGGATCCTCTCCGGAGACGTCACCGACGGCGACACCGTCCTCGTCGACGTCGATGGCGACCAGTTCCGGTTCACCATCGATCGGACTGCAGAGATTCCCGAGAAAGAGGACACACCAGAACCCGCTGCGTCATAACAGGTTGCGCGCAGGGATCCGCATCTGCTCGCGGGTGGGGCACACACGCCTGCCCGCGTGCCCATAGTGGAACCAGCGAGCGGGCCTCTCATCCGCTCAGGCAGGTTCCCCTTCGACTCCGACCCCCGTGTGCCCCAATTCGACGGCACGCGGGGATCGAGTGTTGGCTCCGCCGCAACTCGAAGTGATCCGGATACCACCGCGCGGTCGATAGCATCCCGGTCGTGACACACTTGACATACCAGACCGCAGGAGAGTCGCACGGCCCGGGCGGCATGGCGATCGTGTCAGGCTTGCCCGCCGGCGTGCCAGTGGACACCGAGTGGATCAACGCCGAGCTGCGTCGCCGTCAGGGTGGCTACGGGCGGGGCGGGCGACAACGCATCGAAGAAGACCACGTCGAGTGGCTCGGGGGCGTCCGGCTCGGCCTCACCACGGGCGCCCCGGTGGCGATGCTCGTCCCGAACCGGGACAGCCGTCTCGACGATCTGGAACGAACACCTCCCGTCCATCGACCAAGGCCGGGCCACGCCGACCTCGCTGGCGCCATCAAGTTCGGGACCGACGACTGCCGCAACATCCTTGAGCGGGCCAGCGCCCGACAGACGGCCGTTCGCACCGCCGCGGGCGCCCTGGCCGGATGCCTCCTCAGGGCTGTCGGCATCGAGACGATCGGCTACGTCACGGCCATGCGGGATGTGGAAGTCACGATCGACGTCTCCCCGGACTCGCTGGCGGACATCCGAGCAGCCCGCGACGCATCTTCGATGTATTGCCCCGATGCCGATGCCACCACGGTCATGGAGTCATTCGTGCGCCAGGCCAAGTCGGAGAAGGACACCGTTGGTGGACTGTGCCGCGTCCATGTCCTCGGCTGCCCCATCGGACTGGGCTCGTGCATGAGCCGCGCTGACACCCTCGATGGGCGTCTCGCTGGCGCCGTCATGAGCATTCAGGCATTCAAGAGCGTCGAAATCGGGCTGGGCCGCGCTGCCGCTGCATGTTGGGGATCTGAGATGCATGACCCGATCGCCTTCGACGCCGAGCATGCCTCCGGCCCCAGTCGCGGGTGGACCCGGCCGTCAAATCGCGCGGGTGGCATCGAAGGGGGCATGACCAACGGCATGCCCGTAGTCGTGACCGGCGCGATGAAACCCATCAGCACACTGCTCCGCGGGCTCCCCAGCGTCAACCTTCAGACCCGCGAGCCGGAACACAGCGATTACGAACGAAGTGATGTGTGCGCCGTCTCGGCCGCCAGTGTCGTCATGGAACATGTCGTCGGGCTGGAGATCGCGGCAGCGCTCATGGACACCGTCGGCGGCGACACACTGGACGAAGTGCGGACCCGTCTGGCCGCACACTGAGACGGCACTCAGCGCCCCAGCCGCGGCCATACGTCCTCGCTGGGCGTGCCGCCCGTCCACGCCAGTTGCTGCGCGGCCGCCTGCGCTCGCCACATGTCGCCACCAGTCACAATGTCAGCTCCCCGGGCCCGAGCTTCGGTCGCCGCTGGTGTTTCAACTGGATCGTAGATGGTCTCAAAGAACACACTGTGACCGTCAAGCAGCACGGCTGCGTCACATCCAACGGCGGTCATTGCGGATTCGTCAGCGTGTTCACCATGGGCCATGCCCACACTTGTCGCCTGCACCACGATGTCCACGCGATCGCCCGGAGGCTTCAAATCGACCACGCCACACCCGGCCACATCGCGCGCCAGTTGCGCCGCACGATCCGGCGTTCGATTCACCACCGCCACCCGGCATCCGGCGGCGAGCAGCGCCACGACAGCCGCCCGCGCCACACCGCCTGCGCCAAGCACTACGGCGGTGGCGTCTTCGAGCTGATCCTCGCGCGCCCGCCATCGATCCCGCAGCGGCTCCAGGATGCCTGCAACATCTGTGTTGTCGATCCGAAGCCGCCCCTGAGCATCAATCGTCATGGTGTTCGCCGCGCCGCACTGCGTGGCTAGCTCGGACATCTCGCCGCCCCGGTCCCGAGCAAATCGAACGAGATCATGTTTGTGTGGGAGCGTCACCGAGGCCCCCCGCATTGAGACCTTCCTGGACTCGATCAAGGTGGCCAGCGTGCCCTTGAGCGATTCCCATCCGGCCGCCACCGGAAGTGGGAGATACACCGCATCTACTTCCGCTGCCTCGAATGCCGCATTGTGCTTCGAAAACCCTGGTGAGTCGCCCAGCGGATCGCCAATCAGCCCGTACACCCCGGTGCCGGGGCCCAGAGATCGAAAGCGGTACTGCTTCACCATGTCTGCGATGGTGACCTGCCCGGGAGCCGTGCCGCTCGCTGCATCAAGAGATGCGAAACTCATCAGCCCTCCCCAGACGCCTGTCATCACACGGCTGAGGACACCGAACGGTCCCATGCACAGCGCCACCATGGGCTTGGTTCGCTGTGCCAGAAGTTCGGCGCAGTCCACGCAGTCGCGGAGCGATCTGGCACGCCAGACCAGTTTGACGGCATCCACATCGGACTGCTGCATGGCCAGCGCCCTGCGGGCGAGATCGGACGGCTGGCCTGTGAAGTCATGGAACGAAGCAAGCACCCGACCACCCTGTTGGCGAATCGCAGCAACCGCGTCGCGGATGTCGCCCGAGCGGGCCAGCCGGACAAACTCCACATCAATCCAGGCGGGACGCAGCGACCCCTTTCCCGTCTCACTCAGCCACGCCGCCAGATCCGCGTCCGTTCCGGCGTACTGTCCGCCCTCTTCGGTGCATCGAGCCGTCAGGATGCAGGCAGATGGACAGTCACGAACCAGCGTCTCGACGGCCGCCCAGCCGGGGCTGGCCTCGATCAGGCCATCCACCCGCCACTCGATCAGATCGGCGCCCGCCTGCACCGCAGCGGCCGCCTTCGTGAGCGCGTCGTCCACGCTGGAGGGGTCGCTCACCATGATGGGGACTGCCAGATGACTCACGATGGTGACTGTAACGAAGCATGGCCGCCCCCCGGTGGCTCGCGTGAGTCTCTCCACAACACACAGCCCCCCCCCCCAGGGGCCGGCAGCG
>CAYQJN010000040.1:0-16542 GCA_964417845.1 uncultured Isosphaeraceae bacterium | reverse complement strand
CCCCCATGCGCCAAGCATGGTCAGAAGATCGTTGATATCGACCGCGCCGCTGCCATCGAGATCGGCGTCGCATCCAATCGGGCAGGGGCCAAACTCGGCCAACATCGCCAGCACATCGTCAATGCCGACCTCCCCATCACCGTTGAGATCCGCCTCGCAGCTCGGTTCCAGACAGTCAGGAATGCCGTTGCCGTCCTCGTCTACATCGGGCTCGCCCGGGCATTGGTCCTCGCAATCCAGAATGCCATCGGCATCCTCGTCATCACACAAGACCATTTCGCAGGTGTCCTCATCGAGCGTGCACAATCCTGATGGGCAGTGCAGGTTGTCTGGCGCGTTTCCGCACAACGTGCAGTCGATCAGCGAGGCGCCAACATCCCAGTGCAGGCCCAAACCGCCACCCAGATCACCTCCGCCGTCGAGATCTGCGATGTTGTCCCGAAGCACGACGCGGGTCAGAGCCGTCGTGGTGCTGTAGGAAAACGCGCCGCCACCAACGGTACCGGCCTGACATCCTTCAAAGAGGCAGTCCACCATTTGGAGATCGATGACATAGGCTGACATCCCTCCACCACTCTCCAGGGATTCGCACTGAGTGAAGACACACTCGACCAGATTGAGAGAGGTACCGGAAGCAAACAAACCACCGCCGTCATAGCCCTTGCAGCCTTCGAATCGACAATTGACGACCTCAGCCACGCCACCGTGCAGTCGGGCGCCACCAGTCCCACCGTCCTGGCCGCAGCCTCGGAAGATGAGATCACGCATGCTGAATGATCCGCCCTGATTCGCCCAAACCACTCCGGAAGATGCGGCGGTTGTTGGTCCCTCAAACACAGTCAGCAATTCTCCCTGGTCGCTCACCGAACCGCGAAGCGTCACACCCGAGTGCGAGAGCGACACCTCCTGATCAAAGGTGCCGGGCAGCAACTCAATCACACCACCCTCCATAGGAAGCGTTGCGATGGCTGCCGAAATCCACTCACCCGGCGCGACGTAGATGATCGACCCGTCTTCGCTGCAGCCGCCCGGCCACATCGGGCACGGATCAATGCAATCAGCGATGCCGTCATCATCCAGATCATCGTCCCACTCCCCTGGACATTGGTCCACACAGTCCGCCACACCATCGCCATCAGAATCGACATCCTCCTCGCCTGGACACTGATCGATGCAGTCCATGACACCGTCCCCGTCAGAATCGACCTCTGGTTCGCCCGGACATTGATCGTCACAATCGAGGGTCCCATCGGCATCTGAGTCGTCGCACGACGGGCAGAAGCCGTTTCCGCCGCCGTCAATGAAACCTCCGTCCACCTGAGCACCTCCGGTGCATCCGCACACTCTTGTGTTGGTGATGGTGACGCTGGGAGCCCACACGGTGTGAATCGCTACACCAGATCCAATGCCAGAGGAGCAACTCCACACACGGGTGCCTTCAACTGACGCGGATGAGTATTCGTTGCAGTAGATACCTCCGCCCTTGCTTGCGGATGAATGCGAGACCCAGCAGTTGCGAATGATCGGATTGCCATAACTGAGATAGACCGCGCCGCCGAGGCGAGTGCCATCAGCCTGCAGGTCGCCAATCCCATCACGCAACCACAGGTTTTCGAGCACCATGTCAGCGGTGTGACTATGCACCAGTCGGACGACCGGACCGGAACCGCCTGCTGAAATCACAGTGGCGGGGTTCCCATCGGCATCCACCGCGCCGACGAAGTGCCGATCCCATCCATTGGTGTTGAGATTGACGCCGAAGTACGACCCCGCCTCAAACACGAGCGCAGCACCGGCCGGGGCGGAATTCAGTGCAGCCTGGATGTTCGCACCAACCGGTACTTCGATTGCCGTGTCGTCACATGGATGAGGCCAGTACGGACACGGATCAACACAATCGAGCAGCCCATCTCCATCGATGTCCTCGTTGGGGCCATCCGGACACTCATCGTCGCAGGCCCAGATGCCGTCACCGTCTGCATCGCACACGTCCTCGATGCAATTGTCGCCTCCATCCGCCCAGAGTCCGGATATCTGGGGCGAACCATTCCCACAGATCATGTTGTCGATCAGCGTCGCCTGATCGTTGCCGTAGTGCTGCCCCTGAATCGCAGCGCCGAGTCCTTCCTCAGACGTGTTCCCGGAAAACGTACAGTTGGCGATGACTGGATTGGAATCCCACCAGACCAGAATGCCCCCTCCCCCCCCGTACTCCGGGGCAGCATCTGCAACAGCCACGTTGTTGGTGAATGTGCACCCGGCGACCGTCCCGTTCGAGTCCCTGAGCAAGGCCGCCCCCCCTCAACGCCGCTGTTGCCAACGAACGCGCAATCGGTGATCGTGGGGTTACAGTCCGCCAGTCCCGTGAGGCCGCCGGCGTGTGGGTTGGCAGTGTTGGCTTGAAAGCGGCAATTGGAGATCTCCGGATGGCTCAAGCTGTCGATCAGAAGCCCGCCGACCTGCCCTTCGTTATCCAAGAACTCGCAGTTGGCAATCGTCGGATGTGACGCAGACGTGACCAGGACTCCGCCAACCCCAAACATGCCGTTTCCACTCTCAAACCGGCAGTTCACCACGGTCGGGCTTGAGTCGTAGATGTACAGACACTCTGCGGTGTCCGCACGAAAGTTCCCAAGCAAGATCAGGTCGCGAACGACCGTGCCCGCCCCCTCCTGGGTCGCCACTCTGAGAATGGAGCTGTCGTCGTTCTCCGGCTTGGTGAGCGTGGACAGTTGAACACCGGTCTCCGGGTCGAGAACTCCCTGCAGCGTGATTGCCTTGCCCAGTAGGTCGGCGCCGCTGGTGAAGTGCGTCCCCGCTTGCAACTCCAGCACATCCCCATCCGACGCAGCCGCGATGGCGGCGTTGATGTCGGTACCAACTGGGACCAAGATGACATCAGCAGCGGCTTGGACGCCGCAGACTGCCAACACCACCGCCCCGACTCGAAGTGACTTGTCCATAACTTCCGTCCTCCAGGGACCACCGTAGCTACTTCTCGCCCCGCGCCAGCACCAATTCCCCGGGTTTGTGCCTGCACATCTCCCCCCAGTATTTCAATCAGGGCGCATCTGACCTACAAGGCTCCACAACAGAACCAAGTGTTGACTTTCGACCCGCTCAGCCGGCGACGACGCTGGACATCTTGAAGATGGGCAGCAGGAGCGCCATGGCGACGGCGCCGACGAGGACGCCCATGAAGATGATCAGCATCGGCTCGATCATCGACGTCGCCTTCTTGATGCCCACTTCGAGTTCCTCGTCGCACCGCGCGGCGATCTTCTCCATGACCTCAGGCAGACGCCCACTTCGCTCGCCCGAGCTCATCATGGATGCCACGCCCGCGGGAATCCACTGCGACTCGCTCACCGCGCCAGTCAGTTCCTTGCCGTCCCGCACACGGTCCTCCATGTCCTGCCACATGCGGTCAAACACAAGGTTGTTCGTCACACCTTTGCAGATGCGAATCACGTCGATCAGCCCGACGCCGCCCGCCAGCAGCGTCGACATCGTCCGCCCCGCGCGGGCCATGTACAACGTCACCGTGAGGCGACCAATGACCGGGGTCCGAAGTTTGAGCCCGTCCAGCACACGCCTCCCCGACATCGTGCGCCGCCACACCATGAATGCGCCGACCCCGACCACAAGTGCGGGAATCCAGATCGGCCATCCGTATCGAAGACCATCACCAATTGCCATCATCACCTGAGTGATCGGCGGAAGCGAAGAGCCCTTCTTCGCGTAGATGTCGGCGAACTTCGGAAGGATCACCACCAGCATGAATGCGGTGATGACGAGCGCGCTGCCGAGCATGAATGCGGGATACGTCGCCGCCCCTCGGACCTGTCGACGTGTCCTCTCTTCCTTGAGCAGGTACTCCCCGACCCGCCCGAGCATGAGCGCCATGGTTCCGGATGCTTCAGAAGCCCGCACGAGACTGACCACGATTGGCGGGAAGACCCGTGGGAATCTCGCCATGGACCGCGAGAGCGGCATGCCCCCACATACATCCGTGTGAATCTCACTCACCAGATCCCCAAACTCACGCCGCCGCGCCTGAGATCGGCACGACTCCAGCCCCTCGGGCAGAGGAACGCCCGTGTCCAGCATGACACCAAGTTGCTGGCAAAACCCTGCGACGTCCTCACGCTTGATTCGGCGAATCGCTTCTCCACGACGCACCGCCGCCGCGTCGAAGTCTGGCAGCGCCGTCCCCGCCGCGCGAATCGCCGTTGGGACAAGCCCATCGGACCGAAGCGCTGCGGCGACACCATCAGGCGTCGCGCTGGCAAGCGAGCCGGTGACGACTTCGCCATCCTGCGATCGGGCACGGTAGGACCAGGTGCGTTCGGGTTGGGCGGTAGGGGCGTGCATCATTGACTCGCGGCGTAAAGCACTTCTTCTGGAGTCGTCAGGCCTGCGGCCACCTTTTCCCAACCGTCATCTCTGAGCGTTCGGAATCCGGCGTCACTCAGCCGGACACGCAAGGCCTGCAGACTCTCGCCATCCGAGATCCCCTCAAGCATCCCGGCGTCTGGTGCAAGCAGTTCGAAGACCCCGATTCGACCGGCGTACCCCGTTCCGCGGCATCGCCCACATCCGGCACCCTGCCAGACGGAACCAGGGTCCCCGCCGGCCGACTTGATCGTCGCGGCCATGCGCTCGTCCGGCTCCACTTGCGTCTTGCAATGTGAACAGATCTTCCGGACAAGCCGCTGCGCCAACACTCCGCGCAACGTGGCCGCTACGAGATAGGGCTCCACCCCGAGATTGACAAGACGCGTCACGGCACTGGGCGCGTCGTTGGTGTGGAGCGTTGAGAACACAAGATGTCCTGTGAGGGCCGCCTGCGTCACAATGGCGGCCGTCTCATTGTCGCGCACTTCGCCAACCATCAGGATGTCGGGATCCTGACGGAGCATCGATCGAAGCGCGCCAGCAAAGGTGAACCCGGCCTTTACATTGACCTGCGCCTGATTCACACCTGGAATTCGGGCCTCCACCGGATCTTCGATCGTGGAGACATTCTTGTCCTCGGCATTGATCTCCGAGAGCACGGAATACAACGTCGTGGATTTTCCCGACCCCGTCGGGCCGGTTACGAGTACGACGCCATTGGGACACGCGACGATGTCGCGCCATGCCTCCAACGTCTTCGGACCGAATCCCAACTGATCGAGGGTCAACCGGCTGTTGCGGCTGTCGATGATACGAATGACGACCTTCTCGCCGTCTTTGCCAGGCATCGTCGAAACACGCAGATCGATCGGCCGACCTTCCATCATGACGTTGAAGTCACCGTCCTGCGGAACCCGGCGCTCAGAGATATCCAGATTGGACATGATCTTCACGCGACTCGCGATCGCTGCGTGCATGCGGTGCGGCGGCGAGAGCTTTTCATAGAGGCGCCCATCGACCCGATACCGCACACGAAGCCGATGGTCCTCAGGCTCGATGTGGATGTCCGAGGCACCTTCCTGGACGGCCGTGAAGATGATGTAATTCACCAGCTTGACCACGGGGCCGTGCCCGGCGACTTCTTCCAGATCCGCCAGCTCTGTCGCTTCCCGCTCGATGACGGAGAAGTCCTCTTCAGCGATGTCCTCGTAGATGTCGTCGATGACAAAGACATTCGCAGTCGGCAGCCACGAGCGAATCGCCGATTCGATATCGGATCGCGTCGCCGCGACGACCTGCACTTCGTGCCCGCTGATCCTCGCCATCTCCTCTGCCAGGAAGAGGTTGCTCGGTTCGATGACGGCCACAGTCAGAATGCCACGCACCAAGAAGAGCGGCAACACGCGATGCTCTTCAATGAACGCCCGAGGCAGCACCTCGATGACTGCGGGATCCGCCGTGCGAGCCACTGCATCGACAAACGGCACGCCATAGCTCTCGGCAAGTGTCCGAACAACGTCGGTCTCGCTGGCCAGTTCAAGCCGTTGGATAACCTCACCGATCAGGTACTGGTTTCCGTGATCAGACTGCCACTGCAGGGCGCGTTCCAGATCCGGCTCACTGATGACGCCTCGATCGACCAGCATCTGGCCCAGAGGCACATCACTCACCAGATCAAATGGTGTTTGTGTGTTCCATCGCTCGATCATGCCGCCTGCCCTCTCGCAAATGACCTGGCTGCACTCTCGAGTGAGTTATGCATGGCCAATCGACGATCGGCTCGCGTGACGTACAACGCCGCGCCGGGCTGCCCCTCGCCTCGTACGAATCGAAGTTGTCCGCTGGATCGCTGCACCAGCTCACTCAGCCAGAGCAAGGTCTCGATTCCAGCCGAGTCGATCCGATCAAGCGATCGCAGATCCACGATCCACCGAGCGTCGCCATCGATGCGATCTTCGCATCGGCGGCGCAGCACGTCCGTGTCCTCTGACACCAGTTCGCCTTCCAGCGTCAGAACGGTACCGCTCCGATGGTCATCCCATCGCACCTTCATGCTGCTTCTCCCGTGATTCGAGGCGCCTCAGCACCGTTGTGATCGGCGATGAGTTGCTCCCACTCCGAGAAGTCAAGCGAGAGGAAGGCGGGAACGAGGTCCGGATCGAACTGCGTACCTGCACCTGCTGCGATTTCCGCAAGAACCTTGTCGCGATCCATCGCAGCGCGGTAGGTGCGACTGGAGCACATGGCGTCGAATGCGTCGGCCAGAGCAATGAGCCGTGCCGGCATCGGAATATCAGCGCCGCCAATCTGCGACGGATATCCCGTCCCATCCCACCGCTCGTGGTGATAGCGGACGCCGTCCAGGATGTCCCCGAAGTTGGGAATGTCCCGGAGGATGTTCCAGCCGATCTCCGGATGCCGTTGCACTTCCTCATACTCGGCTTCGGTCAACCGGCCGCCCTTGCAGAGCACCGACTCCCGCACGCCGATCTTGCCAACATCGTGCACCAGTCCCGCGATGCGCATCCGCTGCACGGTTGAAGCATCAAGCCCGACGGCTTCTGCGAGTTGTCTGGTCAGCAACGCCACACGCCGC
The DNA here is from genome assembly GCA_964417845.1 of uncultured Isosphaeraceae bacterium. Classification (GTDB taxonomy): domain Bacteria; phylum Planctomycetota; class Phycisphaerae; order Phycisphaerales; family SM1A02; genus UBA12567. The sequence goes on along the minus strand of CAYQJN010000040.1, from coordinate 9,548 downwards.
GAGTGACCGCAGGTGTACCGATCCTTGGCATCAATGGATGCAGTGATCGCCTCGAGTGTTCCGAGGAACATCGTGTTCATGTCCTCGAACAGACCGGCATTCTCCAGGTGAATGCCAATGTGGGCCGCCGCAGCCGCCAGCAGTTTCATGTCGACCGACGAAGGCGAGCCATCGGGCCCCTGTTTGTCGCCAGCCACCAGCAGCCCGACCACACGACCATCGCGACCAATGGGATGGGCAATACCGGCGGTGCCAAGCGCGTCAATCTCAGGATCATCACCACTCAGCTTCCCAGCCATCAGCGGACCGTCGATCCCTTCACGCGATGCAATCGACGCGAGCATGTCGCGCAGTGTCGCGCGATCACGGGGCGCGTCCCCCGAGATGATCAATCGACCTTCTCCCGTTCGCTCCCGATCGATGTATGCCGCCACCCACCGATAAGGCAGTGTCTGCAGTAGCTCACGGCACGCCTGATCCGCAAATCGATGCGGCCGCGCCTCCACTGTCATCTTGTCGGTGATCGAGTACAGGAGATTGATCTCCTCCCAAGTCTCGGCCAGTTCCCGACCCACTTGTTCAAGCGTCTGTTCTCGTCCGTCTCGCGCCTGGCGATCCGACCACAACCGCTGGAACATCGCTGCGAGCCGCGGAACTTCTCCCTCCGATGGCACGCCCGTCCGACGAAGTCGCTCGACGCACACACGCTTATCGAAGTCAATGGCCTGACACATAGCGGAGAGTTGCTCGCTCTCCAGAAGCGATCGCGTGGGGATGCACAACACGGCGTAGCCGACCGCATCGCGCCGGCTCCGCAGCGGTACTGGCGCCGCCCACAATCCGGGCAGGAGTTCTGCGGGCTTTGGCGAAGGATCGAGCGCCCAGACGGCCGCCGCCGATTCCATGGCGTTCTGAACAATGCGAGGAGATCGGAGAAGCTCCGTCAACCAGTCGCGACGGCGGTCCCCGGCACTCTCAATCGGCTTCCCATCGAGTGAGCAGGAAGTCAGCACCAGACCGATCTCGCGCAACATGGCCGCGAGATCATCGCAATACGATTTGACCGGCAAGGCCGTCGTCATGCCGCACGCTCCTGCCACTCGCCACCGGTTCCGAGCACGCGATGCACCTGTTCGAGGATTGTCCGAGGGCTGAACGGCTTGCTGACCAACTGCCTGACATTGTGGAGACCGGCTGCCTCATCACCGAGCGCGTATCCACGTGCCGTCAGGATGATCACCGGAATGTCGGCGGTCGTCGATTCATCTGCGAGCCTGCGGCAGAGTTCCAGGCCATTCACATAGGGCATCTGCAGATCGGTGATCACCAGGTCCGGGGCCATCGCCGCTATCTGATGGAGGGCGTCCTCCCCGTCGACGGCGGTGTCCACCAGGAAGCCGCTGTTTCGAAGCTTGAGCGAGAGCACATGAAGAATGTGCGACTCGTCGTCAACTACCAGAATGCGTCGGGACATCAAAGAACTCCTCAGGCCGCCACACGGGCAGGCTGTTGACTCATCGGTACAGAGAACCAGAAGCGCGATCCCATCCCCAGCGTGGACTCAAGGCCGATCTGGCCCTGATGCACCGTTTCGACGATGTGGCGGCACAAGTTGAGCCCCAATCCGGTTCCTTTGGCCACACGCTTGTAATTCTCGACCCTGTAGAACTTTTCAAACACCTGCTCGGCATCATGGGGCGCAATCCCCAGACCCGTGTCGGAAACCGAAACGTGGACGCTTCGACTCAGCGTGTCGGAGTCGACATGGACCGTCACGCGACCACCCTCGGGCGTGTACTTCACGGCATTGGAAAGCAGATTGATGACAACCTGCTGCAGCATGTCTGCATCACCATGCACCGTCGTTCCAACTGGTGCGATTTCTGTATGCAGGTCGATCTGCTTCTCGCGAGCCTGAGGCTCCAGCGTCTGCACGGCTCGTTCAATCAGCGTCGGCATGTCAACGGCCGTTCGGTCGAGCTCAATGATTCCCGCCTCGATTCGACTGATGTTGAGCATGTTGTCAACCAGACGCGAGAGCCGGTCAGTCTCCGACTGAATGATGGCATAGAACTCCTGCCTGGTGGCCTCATCGGAGGCTTCGCCGTCCACCAGCATCTCGACATATGCTCGCATCGAGGAAAGTGGAGTTCGAAGCTCATGGCTCGCCTTCGAGACGAACTCGCTCTTCATCTGGGAGATCTCTCGTTCCCGGGTCAGATCATGCAACACGGTGACCACGGCAGAGACTCGACCACGATGGTCTGTCGCGCATGACGCCACCATTTCGCATGCATTGGATCCACCAAGGGTGACCTCACCCCGTCGACACTCGGTCGCCACGCCGGACTCCAGCGTTGACTGGATGAACCGGCGAAGTGTCGCATCTGTCACGACCTCCGACATTGGACATCCCACGACCTCATCCGCCGAGACCTCTAGAAGACGTGCTGCCGCCGCATTCATCGAGACGATCTCGAGGATTGGCGTGCACACCAGAACAGCATCGTCCATGACTTCCAACACGGCGTGTGACTGCAGCCGCGCTGACTCGGCGACATGCGCGCGGATCTCAAGATCACGCTGTCTGGTTCGCCACGCCACCTCAGCCTGTTGATGGCTGAGTTGCTGCTGGGTCAGCGCTTTGAGAATCGGCCGCATCCAGCGTGGTCCGACGATCGCTGCAGACGGCCCCGGCTGCTGGCGACCGGTCTGCAGCCGACGAACGGCACGCCCGAGGCTCAGAAAAGTCACCATGCCAAGCGCCGCAGTGGCACCCGCTGCGCCCAGAGCGACCAACCATGGATCGGCGGGAAGGCCCAGCCCGAAGGACAGACCCAGCACGGCAAAGCCCGCGGCCATGGCCAGCGCGCCAAGCGCAAGCCCTCCAATGATTGAGCGAATCAGCGTCTGCATGCCGACCTCTTCGTCGGCCAGGGGTGCGGTCCGTCAGGGACCGTGGGTGCCGTACACCCCTGACACGGCGTGGGCATCGGCCTGATCGGGCTGCCACTTGACGACCACTTTCCGTGCTTTTTCACTTCCTGCAATGTCGCCCATGCGCATCCGAACCCCCACCAGCGCCGCCCAGGATTCCTGGCGATCTGGATATCGGACCGTGAGCGACTCAAGGGCGGTTTCCGCCCGCTGCAGGTGGCCCTCGCCACGCCATCCAAGCGCCTCGAAGAGCGCTGCCTCGTAGGGCCACGTTCCCTGCGCCTTGAGGTGTCGCGCCGCCTGAGAGACGGATGACCAGTCCTGAATGTCCCAGCCCAACAGGCCGAGATCACGCCATCGGGACGCATCGGTCGGCTGGGATTCGCAGAACTGCTTGAGTGAAGCGCGAGCCTCCATCGACCGTCCCGCGGCCATCAACGCCCGAATCTCCATTCGCTCTGCGGCCGGACTCTTCTCGGCCCCCATCAATTGCATGTCACGAAGGGTGTCGAGACAGCTCTGCCAGTCACCGGCAGCAAACTGCATGTGCGCCAGGTCATGGGCCATCCCGTGATCCCGCGGCTCCAGGAGCCGCGCCGACTCGCAGTGAGCAATCGCAGCCTCGTGGTCCCCCGCCAACATGGCGACCTGGGCCTGCAGATGCTGCAGCCCGGCGTGGTGCTCGAAGTACTCGACGCGATCAGCGATCTTTGCTTTGGCCTCATCGAGGCGACCGCATGCGATCAACGCTTCGGCGCATGCCAGCAGGTACTGCGGGCGATCGGGCTCCAATTCGCACGCCCGCTCGAAGTGGTTCGCCGCCAACGCATCTTTGGACCAACGCTCGTAGAGCACGCCAAGGTAGTACTCGTTTTCCGAAGAAGTGTCATCGAGTTCAATAGCCTTCTCCAGCACCGCGCGGGCCTCATCGAGCCGGTGCTGCTCCATCAGAATGCGGCCCATGAGGGTGTACCACGCCGGCTCGTCGGGATATCGCTCGATCGCATCGGCGAGCATGCTTCGAGCCTGCTCCAACTGACCGGTTTCAAAGGCCGCTGTCGCCTGCTCGTGCGCCATGCGGGCGTTGACTTTGTCGACCCGGGAGTACGCGGCTTCACGCATCTCCTTGCCCACGCGTGTGGGACCACCACACCCCAACATCGACACGGCAAGCACGAACATGATGAAGGTATGCAGGACGTAGGTCATTCGCCAACCTCCTCGCCACCGCCCACCGCAAATCGCGACAAGTTGATGGGCGGCGCTGACGCCGCTGGAATCGGATTCGGTGGAGCCGCCTCGGGCCGGGCCTCCTCATCGAACGACTCCGCGGGAGGCTCTGGATCCAATCGACCCGCCGGCACTTCCATGAGTTCCCGATCAAGAAGCCGCTGTGACATGCTGCGCTCCCAGTGCGCCGACTTCGCACCGGTCATTTCCTCGCGCAACTTCTGCATTTCGGGCTGAATCCCATCCTGGCGTAGTGAGGCATTGGCGTAGAAGAGCGCCAGATCCAGTTCGCCGTTGCGGTAGGCAACAAGCGCGTCACGGTTGTAATTGGCCGTGAGTTGGTCACGACTCCATGGCAGCAGACCGCTGCGGACACCGACGCGAACAGCATCGATGACTTCGAGGCTTTCCTGGCCGAGTTCGTAGAGCTGCTCATCTTTCACGATGCGCGGCGTCAACAGGAAGATGATCTCGACACGTTCGATGGTGTCGTCCTGTCCCTGGAACATCGGCCCGGCCAGGGGAATGTCACCGAGGAACGGCACCTGCTTGCGAGAGATGTCGCTCTTCTCCTGGAAGAACCCACCGAGCACGATGGTCTCACCATCCCGGACCCGCACGTTGGTTGTGATGCTGTTGGTCGTCTTGTCCTGGACAGTCACCTGCTGCCCGTTCAGGCCGTTGACCAAGTGATTCGATGCGTCCGACAGACTCGGATTGAGCTCCATCCGAATCATGCCATCGGGAGCGATGAATGGCCGGAAGGCCAACTCGATGCCCGTCGGTATGAATTCCTGCGTCTGCGTTGTCGACGTCTCCGTCTGAGTCGTCGTCAGGTATCCGACGTCTCGACCAACATGGATCTTGGCCCGCTGTCGATTGAGGCACAGTACCTTCGGCCGAGCCAGCACGGATGTGTCCGTCACGTCGTCCAGCACGCTCAGGAAGACCGCGAACGGGTCCTTGATGATGCCAAGGCTGAACGTGCTGTTGTCAGGCGAGCCGCTGTTGTTGCCGCTTCCCGCGATCGCATTATCGGTACGCGTCTGCCCGTTGTAGAGATTGTTCACCGCGGACACTGGGCTGACGGGGTCCAGCAATCCTCCACCCGACATGAGATCCGTGAAATTGAGGCTCGTCACGAAGGAGAAGTCCACTCCGAACGCATTCTGCTCCTTGACCGTCGCCAGCAGGATGGCCGTCTCGACTTGCACCTGCGTTGGCGGCACGTCGAGTGTCTTGAGCATTTCGGCAATCGCATCCAGGTTGGGCTGATAGTCGTTGACCACGAGCCGGGCTGAGAACGCCCATGAGTCAGACCCCGCAGACTCAATACCTGCGGCAAACCCGTCATCGACGTCTCCGAGTGGCACCACACTGCCACCCTCGCTCAGAAGCGGAGTCACAATGCGTTCGCCATCGGCGGCCGAGAGATAGAACAGCTCGAATACCTGACTGAGCCGCGTACGGCGGGCTTCCTGAATGGCGGCCACCTGTTCGGCAGGATGCACATAGATGAAGTTGCCTTCTTCCATGGCGGCGCACCCCGCGACATCGACGACCGCCTTGAGCGCTTCGTCGAAACTGACGTCATAGAGGTTGACGCTGACGGTCGCCGTCACGTCACTTCCTGCCAGGATGTTGCGGTGGGAGACCTCAGAGAGCATCTCCAGAATCTGCGTCACGTCGACATCACGGGCGTTCAGGTTGAACGTGCCGTAGTCCGTGGCGGCCACGTCCGCATCACCCTCCACGGCCTCAGGAGGCCCTGTGTCATCTTGGGCAGCAGGAAGAGGAGGATTATCGGGCGTCACAGCCGGCGCCTGTTGGGCGATGGCCGGGAAACACCACAACAACACGACCAGGAGGTGTGTGCGCATCGGAGGTCGGTATCGGTCCATTGATCACCATGGCTCCCCCCCCTCCCTTATCGGTCGCTCGCCGTCAGTCCATACGGAGCACGAACCGTGCGTCGGCTCGCTCGAGCACCACGCTCTTCGGGCGAATCTCGGCGATCGTGAAGGAGAGTCCATCGGATCCATGCACCGTGTCATTTCGGCGACGGGTTGCGCCGTCAATGACGGCCAGTGCAGGCGGCATGGAGGCCTCCAGTCGCATCGAGGCGACGGATGCGTCCGCATCAACCCACGAATCGATTTCCTGGGATTCCTCTTCGATGGCGGTCACAGGGAACAGGGTCCGATCAATCGAGAAGGGATCCCGCCCCGGACGTTCAGGGAGAATCACTTCGATGACAGGCCGCTCCCCCGCTGCGTCGTCCGCGTCGCTCGCTGAGGCCACTTCGTGGACTTCCTGATCGGCCAGTGCGGTCCGTGGAATCCGCTTGATGACGATGAGCCGCGTCCAGAACAGCAGCGCGATCGCCGTGAGCGTGCACAGCACCGCAAACTGCTTGCGGTCCGCAGTCAGCCGAACGCCCAGCCTCCGTACGGTCAACAGCAACTGATTCATGGCAATACGTCTCCTTCACTCGGTGCGTAGACGACATCGACGGCAATCGATGCACGCAACGGTGCCTGCACATCGGTCGACGCGGCATCAGCACCCGCCAGCGACACATCAATGCCAGCGACCCGGAGGAGCCGTGGCTGCCGCTCCGCCCGCTCCAGGACCGACCAGACCTGTTCGAAGCCCGCCTCCATCTCAATCTGCACCGGAAGCACTTCAAAGCGTTCAGCCTCACGCGAAGGGCGGTCCACGACAGTGAAGGTCTGGTCGCGCACCTGGCTGCCGTCCACGTCAAGCGACAATGCCTGCATCAGGCCAGCCACATCCGCCGTCTCCGGAATCTCACGACACTGCTGGGTCTGCAGCAACTGGACGGCCGCCAGTCGCTCGGTCTGACGTGTCAATGCCGCTTCTGCCTGAGCGAGGTCTCCGACCTTCTGATTCAGTTCAGCGATGCGTTCCTGACGCTGCGTTCCGACCTGCCAGTCCGGCCAGGTCAGTTGCCACGTCAGCAGTCCAGCACCAAGCGCCGTCGCCACAATCGCGATGTGTTCCATGCGATGTCGACTCATGGTTGTTCCTCCAGGCCCAGGGCCATGGCGCTGTCGTCACGAACTTCGTCAGGCCGATGGACCGTGAACCGTCGAGCGAAGTCGACCTGGAAGTGAATGGTGAATCCGCGGGCAGGGCGTCCTCGTACCGTGCGAGATCCGCTCGACTCGAGGCGAACCTCTTCAAACGGTGCGCGGCCGGAGAGCCGCTTGGCAATGAGCGCCACATCTGAATCGGTCGCAGCGAACCCCTCGATCGATCCGAGCAGCCGCCGTCCAAGCGATTCGCTGGCTCCCAGTCGTTTGCCGTCGTCGTACTGCAGGGTCAGCGACTCGAGCGTTCCACCGGGCGGTAGCGCTTCGGCGAGCCCCGCGACCAGCGTCGATACCGGCATGGGCAGGGCCACGGCGCGGTAGTCCTCCATCAGGCGCTCGATGTCGTCGGCGGCCTTCCCGCAGGCCGCCGCCTGCGTCTCCAGTTCAATGGCCTGCTGCGCCATCGCTTCGAGTTGAACGCGCGCACCTTCCGCGGCTTCGGCCCGCAGTCGGCTCCAGGTCGCCGCCGTTCCAGCCAGGGCTGCAATCGCCAGACACAGACCGATGGTGCGTCGCACACGTTGCCCCGCCTCGGCCCGCTGGCGCGTCTCGACAGGAAGGAGATCAATTGATCGGTGACTCATGCCGCGCGCCTCCCCGTGGCCTTGGCTGCCTCAAGCCCTCTCAAGCTCAGTCCGGCCGCCGCCACCCATCCACTGGCAGGACCAGCGGGAACTGGGAGTGTCCTGTCGAGACCTGCCTGCAGCGCGGCGAGGGTTCCGGCGTCGTCATCCATGTGTGTTTCCAGTCGACAGAGGTTGGCGACCAGATCGCACAAACCAGGCTCAACCGCTTCCGACCCACTGAGATGCAGACATTCCGGCCGCTCACCGCGAATCGCCACGCTGTAGTGCCTCAGGCACAACATGGTCTCTCTGGAGAGTTCGGCGAGCACCGGCTTCAACGCATCGGCCACCGCGCCATCTGTTGATGGATCAAGCGCGGAGCGATCCTGCAGACGGGCCCTTCGAAGTTCCGCTGCGGAAGGCGTGTCGAGGTCCAGGCGGTCCGCAATGCACTCGTCCAGATGGCGACCGCCAATTGAAACCGGCTTGCAGAACACGATAGAGGATCCCCGAAGCACCATGAGCATCGATCCGCTCGGGCCGACATCCAGAAGCGCACGGGTGCGACCAGCGTCGGCGCTTCGGCGGAATCTCCGGCTGAAGAGCCGCGCAGCACCCCCGAATCCCGTGTCTACCGCCATCGGGCGAAGTCCCGCCGCGAGGACCGCGTCGAGCCGCTGATCAAGTTGCTCTCGATCCACCGCCACAAGGAGCACTTCCTGCCGCTCACCGGGCACGCCACCGGTTCGGATCCAGTCGCATTGCAACTGGGTTCGAGGCACGCCGAACCGCTCGGCGGCTTCCCACGCGACAGCCTCTCCGAACTCGGAGTCCGGCATGTCCGGAAGGCGAGCCACCTGCGTCCAGACCACTTCTCTGGGCATCGACACCACACAGGTTCGCCCCGTGAATCCTCCGGTCACCAGCGCCGATCGAATGGCATCTGCCATCACGGCCTGGGGCGCAGCGTCCATCGCAGTTGGAATACTGGCCGCACCGGACACCTGCAGTCCGGATCGATCTTCACGAACCTGCACCATTCGCGTACAGCCCGCCTCAAAGGCAATGCCGACGTGGCCGGTCATGGATCGGAATCGGTTGGTGATGAACTTCATGGATTGCTCCGGTCACTCTGCTCGGGCCACCGATACGGCGCCGGTCACCGGCGCTACCGAAATGGTCCAGTCGGCCTGCCCGTCGCTCAGCGTCACGCTCGCAGGGCCAGCGCCAAGGCCAGGTGCCACCACCGTGCCACCGAGACGATCGAACGTCAGTGATCGTCCGCCGGCGGGCATGGACACATTAGAGACGGCGACTTCCATAAATCGATCATCCGCCTGGAAGTCCACGATGATGTCACCGCCGCCCCGACGCGTCCGCCAGGGATCCTCGGCGTAGATGGCGGATTGCGGATCAAAGGCGTCGTCAAACGTCCCGTCCGTCACACTGATCAGGCACCATCCACGGCCATCATCATAGAAGTGCAGACGCCGATAGCCCTGACCCGCAACCGCATCACACTGCGCCCAGGTGATGTCCGATACGAGTTGCCTCGCCGCCGCCTGCACTTCAGTATCACCGCGATCGGTCAACCGGGGAATGAGCAGCACTGCGGCCACCGCGAGGATGGCGAGGACGACTACCGCCTCCACGAGGGTGTAGGCCGGACGTCCGGATTGACGGGGGGGACGCATCACGG
>CAYQJN010000039.1:0-16582 GCA_964417845.1 uncultured Isosphaeraceae bacterium | reverse complement strand
CAGGGTCGAGGCCTTGATGTTCGGGGCCATCACCGTCTCGGGGGTCGGAGTGCTGCTCTCGCTGTGGAAGCGATCGCTTGGCGGGTGGCTGGCAATTGCGGGATGTGTGGCCCTTGGGACGCTCGACTGGCACACACTCATCAATCCGTTTTTTCCGCTTCCGCTTATCGCGGGTGGGCTCATTCTGCTGGGGAATCAGCGGGTGGTTCAGGTGCGAGCGTGCCGCGAATGAGTCCGGGCCACCAGATCTCGCCCTCAGGCTGACCGTCTGCCGCGAGCCTGAGCAGCAGATAGGCCCGCGTCGATGCGCTCATCATGTAGGCGAAGCTCCATCCGGCAACCGCCCATGCGACCAATCCGCTCCAGAACGAGATCAGCCCTGCGGTCCACCCCATATGCCAAGGCCAATTCGTATCGGGGGGTTCGACGCCCGCGTACATCGCGTCCACGATCGGCATCGTCTCATTGAAGGTCCATGATTCGACGAGCGATCGAGTGAGTGAGAGTGTCAGTTCCGCGACGGTCCCGACAAGCAGCAGCCCCATGCCTAGTCCCACGAATATGGTTGCCAGATAGAGCATCCAGGAGAGGGGTCTGGCGACGACGAATGCCAACGCTCGGTGGATGGCGTCTGCGCCGTCACAATTCTCTGCGGCAACCGCCGGGAGCAACAGGACGCCTGCCACGCCATAGCCGAGCAGCATGACCGCGATTCCGAGCCCGAACAGCAGAGCGATGCCATACAGCACGCCCCCCAGCAGGTTGAAGAGTGGCAGGTTGAGGAGCACAAGCCCGAAGAACAGGAGGAAGATGGCGAGCAGGGCAATGAGCACGAATGGCACCAGGAGCGCGCTGAAGAAGGCGCCCCACCGGCTCAGTACCATGCCCAGCGCCGGATCAAGTCGCGGCATGTCGTCCGACGCGATCGTCACGGCTTCGAGCCTGCACAACAGTCCACCGCCGAACGCGAGCACCGCAGCGGTCCAGAGCCCGAATAGGATGATGAACCAATGATGACCTGCCTGCCAGAGTGCTGCGGGCGTGTCCCAGAGGATTGCTTTCGCAGACTCGACGATCGCGGTTGGGCTCAGTGTCCAGAGCCCTTCGCCGAGTCCGACGGCCGCGTGTTCAACGCTGGCGGTCATGGCCCCGAAGGGGCGTTCAATGACGGCTGCTTCCTGGCCCTCGGCGGACGCAACCGCGTCCCAGATTCGACCGCCACCGACCAGTAACGCCAACGTGAACATGGCGATACCGATCCTTGACGGACTCATGGCGGTTCCGATCGCCTTCAGAATCGATCCGAATTGAAACACACTTCCAAACTGTACGTGCTCGACCGCGACTCCCGCTCTCTGGTCGTTCATGTCCGGCCTCCCAGGTAAGGGCCGCTGCGGACGCGGCCAGCCGCGATGGTATCGCGCTGGCCCGAGCAGGAGTGGTCGGATCAGGCTTCCTCGTCGACGCCCGCCTGGAAGATCGACTGGGTCCGCAGCACCATCAATCCATCGCCTCGGAGGTGATAGGCCTGGACGTGCACCTGATCGCTGTACCTTTGGAACTCGATCAGTGAGAGGCTTGGTCGACCGGACTCGCCAGTCCATGTCGTGACCAGACAGTTCGGGTCCTGTCCGTGCTCGAGCATCTCCTGGAATGTTCCCAGGTAGAGGTGGTCTGAGAGCGTCTCCGTCTGAATCGATGTCACGAAACTGATGCGGTCACCGAAGACCTCTTCGAAGTCTCGTTCCCCTGAGCAGGGCATGGTCGTCACCAGTGCTCGCTCGGGAAGGTCATCGGGTTCATCCGTCACGACCTCGCAGAGCGTCGTCGTGGCGTGCTCGAACCGGAGGACATGGCCCCCGGGGTAGACCCATGCTTCAAACTCAAAATCCGGGTGGGCGGTCTGTCGCCGACCTGCGATTTTGAAGAACTCGGGATGTACGGGGCCCCGATACAGCAGCATGCTGTATGCCATGAGCCCGCTGGCGGGAGGTTGTGCCGTCATGCTTGAATCCATTCCACACCTAAATGGTCCGCCTCTGCCGTGAGACCTCCGTGGCCTCCAAACCCCTCCATGGCGGCGATTGCGGCGGACTCCGTGCATTGTTGCCGAACCAGTCGGAATGACAACCCCAGACTTTGAAAGGAACGCAATATCATGCCCGTCAGGCCATCGTTGTGGCTGGAAGTACTGGATGGGGCATCGGTTGGCGAAGCAAGAAAAACCGCAATGGGGACAAGGGACGCGCAGCCGCCTTCTGGCAGCCGCGGACGCCGCGCTGGGGGTGCACTGCATTCCAGCGGCAGGTGGAACTCAGGAGCCCTCGGCGGGTCCTCCCGCGGAGGCAGCAGGGGGGGATCTGGAGTCCCTGCGAGCGGAAGTTCAGGCCGCCTTCCCATTCTGTGAGTCCCTGAAAGGGGCCAGCAACTGCGTTTTTGGCGAGGGCAACCCTGATGCCGATCTGGTGTTTGTCGGCGAGGCACCAGGGTCTGAGGAAGACCGCCTCGGGCGACCTTTCGTCGGAGCTGCAGGCAGGAAACTGGACGAGATCATCCAGGCGATGGGTTTCGAACGGGCGAGCGTCTACATCTGCAACGTGTTGAAGGCCCGACCCCCTGACAATCGAACGCCGCTTCCTGACGAGGTCGCAGCTCAGGCTCCATTCCTGTACCAGCAGCTCCGGATCATCGCGCCCAGGATCATCGTGGCGCTTGGTGGTCCCGCATCCAAGCTGCTCCTTGATACGGATACCGGCATCACGAGGCTCCGAGGCCATCAGGGGATGTGGCGTGATCCCGACAGCGGGGTGGAGATTCCAGTCATGCCGACATTCCATCCCGCCTATCTGCTCAGGAATTACACGCCAGAAGTCCGCACCGCGATGTGGTCGGATATGCAGCAGGTCGTGGCCCTCCTTGAGGGTGGCTGAACAGCCAAGGTGGGCTCAGAAGGTGTGGATGCCCGATTCATGAGCCCGCTGCGGGTGCCACGCTGGTTATTGGGGGTGCAATAAACGGGGGCGCAAAAAAGAGCCCGCCGTTGACCGCCAACGTACAGGCTCCTTGTGGGGGGGGCTTGGTTCTGGGTGTTACTTCGCTGGCCGGCGGGCGAAGGTTCCCCCATGTCATGAAAAAAGTCATTCTGGGCGGACGCGCTCCGAATGGAGGTTGGTTTGGGAGGCCTCAGGAGCCCTGTGGCGTCTGAAGGATGAGCGTGACGGGGCCATCATTCACGAGATCCACGGACATGTGAGCACCGAAAACCCCTGTCTTGACTGGAATGCCCGAGGCCTCCAGGCGGTGAGCGAGACGCTCAAGGATCGGTGCGGCCACGGCCGGATCTGCCGCGCCGACGAAACTCGGCCGGTTGCCCTTCGTGCAGTCACCTGCCAGCGTGAACTGACTGACCAGAAGGAGCTGTCCCTTGCAGTCTGAGACCGATCGATTCATGCGGCCCTCAGCGTCCTGGAAGACGCGGAGCCCGGAGAGTTTGCGTGCCATCCACGCAATGGCCTGGTCCCCGTCCGCCGGTTCCACAGCGACCAGGGCCAGCAGTCCGGTGCCGATGGAGGCCCGCCTGGGAGGCGTCTGAGTCGTCACACTGGCCGACGAGACCCGCTGGACGACTGCAATCATCCGCCAACCGCGATCCCCGCCGTGGCCACCAAGGCCGCCCCTTCTTCGTCCAGGGCGTGCTGGTGGTAGTCGATCAATTCAACCGACGAGGGCTGAATCAGCTCGAGCAGCCCAGCCATCGCGCCGACGCCGCTCCACCGCAGGGCGTTGGCGTGCCACTTTACTGAAGACACAAAGGCCGCTGCGTCACCCTTGGCGAATGTGGCGAGCAACTCCCGGTCCGCGCGTTCGGCTTCGGACATCCGTTGATCGTCGATGGGACGTGGTTCTCCGAACTGGGGTCCGATGTGGCTCAGATCACCGGCGGAGATCACAAGAGTCCGACCGCCGAGTTCATGAAGCGCCGCGTGCATGGCCTGGGCCCAGGCAGTCACCTCTACCCGGTCGCCTTCTCCGGTTCCCGAGTCCAATGGATCGGGGAGCAGAAATCCAAGGACTGGCGTGGTGCCGAGCGTGTGTTGAATCCATGGGATCTGCATCTCGATGTCGGCGCTGGCGATGTGGTCGAGGGCGTCGGCAGTGAGTGCTGGTCCCAGACGTGATGTCAGGGCATCCAGAAGTGCAGCGTCAACAGGCATGACGCCCAGCGGGCTCTGGAAACTCCAGGGGGAGGCGATCACGCCCTCGCCGAATCCGAACTGGTTGTTTCCAAGCACGACCACGCGGTCGTACTCCATCCCATTCACTGCGTGATACCCGCCAGCGTACACGTGGGACGCCGCCTGATAGTCGATCCGGGGCATCACGAGTCCGGTAGGTTCGAACGGGAGCTCGGGATTCTCGGCTTCGGCCATCATGGCATCGAGCGCCTTCCTGGCGGCCTCCTCCGAGTCACCCAGCATTTGGCTCTGCCGAAGTGGAATGGCCCCTTCATCCTCGATGCGACTTCGCAGGGAGGACTCCAGTCCGGTTGCGGTCGGTCCCCACAGCAGTCCGAGTTCATCGAGTTTCCCGACCAGGGCTTCAATGATTTCGGGCGGGGCCTTGAGGTTGGAAGCGATCTCCTCCTGTGTCCACTCGCCATTGAAGTGTTGCAGGGCACCCGCCGCCTGGATCGGAATCACCATGGTCTGCCCGCTGAGCATGAACGGATCCTGAAGGGCGATTCCCTTCTGCTCACCGCTGGTGACCGGGTGGGGCAGGACCCGCCTCAAGTGAGGGCGGTCGATGTGGGGAGGGCGTGTGGTGTCCTCGGTCGTCATGTAGGGGCTCCGATGAGAATGGGGGAGACTATCCGCATTCGTCGGGCCTGTGCTGGCGTTTCATCGTCACTTGCATGGGGCCCGCTGGGGGAAGTCAGTTGGCTCCGAGATTCCCCCCGGAATCTCAAGGAATGAGGCAATCTCCGCAATCAAATGGACGACGTGTCGTTGGCTACGTTGGCTACGCCCAGAATGTGAGCAGGACGACGGTTTTCGCTACTATCGCGAACTCTCAGCCTGGCACTGCCGGGGGGAGATTGAGGATAAGAGTCCCGAACTCAAGGACCCTTTGGGCGTATTCGCCCAGATCGAGGAATGATCGCATGACAACGACATTGATCAGGACCCGCAGCCGACTTGCCACACTGCTTGTGGCCACCATGGCATGCGCGGCCGTTTCTCCCGCCTTTGCCCAGGACAAGCCCGAGCCTCCCAAGACGGATCCGGTCCCTGCTGCGGCGCCGCCGAAGGCGCCTGCGCCGGTGGGACCAGCCGGCGGCGCTCTGCGTCCGCCTGCTGGCGTCGATCCACTGGCTGGCACCCCGGCCCGAGGTCAGGTCATCGTGGCCGATCCTCCCGTCATTGAACTTGGGGAGTTCTCCACGAGCGAGACCAAGCCCGGCAAGGTCGTGCTCAAGAACACCGGCGACGAGGATGTCACTGTCGTGTCAGCCAAGGCCTCGTGTGGCTGCACGACTGCGGACTTCAAGAAGAACACGGTGCTTGGTCCCGGCGAGGAGACCGAGGTTACGGTTCGGATGCGAGGTGGACCAACTGCCCGTGTCCTGAACAAGACGGTGACCTTCACCATTGAGGGCTATCCGCAACTCAAGGTGCCTGTGAAGGGGCGATCGATCGCCTATGTCACGATGAAGCCGGATCGTCTCGGCATCAACGACAATCCCGATGGGAAGATCGTGTTTGAGTCGATCGATGAGCATCCATTCAAGGTGCTCAACGTGCAGCCGGCCGTCGTCAAAGGGGAGCTTCCGAAGGAAGCCAAGAAGAAGCACGAGCTGGAACTTGACTGGGACGCATTCTTGGAAGAGGCCAAGAACTCGCGTGTAACGTTCTACTTTGACCACCCGAAGTCAACGCAGCACTTCACGATTGTGAAACTGGATCGCGAGCAGCGGGAGAAACTGCGACAGAATGCCAATCGGGGTCGGGACGGTGGACAGTCTCCCAAGGGCAAAGGCAGCAAGCAGGGGCCAGGGCTGACCTCGTCCGGGAAGCCGGACATTGATCCGAATGCCCGCCCGTCGACGCCCCGTGTGCAGTCGCTTGCCAATCTCGTTCGCCGTGGGAAGTCGGAGCAGGTCAAGGCCAGACTGGAGGCCGGTGAGTCTGCCTCAGCCATGGACGACAGTGGGACACCGATTCTGGCGATCGCCTCGAAGGAAGGCAACGTCGAGATGATGACGGTGCTTCTGGATGCCGGCGCTGAAGTGAATCAGACCGACAAAGTGGGCCGTACGGCGCTCATGCATGCGGGGACCTCCAAGAGCGCCGATGCAGTGCGACTCTTGATTGATCGCGGCGCTGATGTAAACATGCGTGACACGTTCATTGGCGGCGCGCTTGCGTGGACTTCCGGATTCGGAAAGGCCGAGTCGGTTCAGGACCTCCTTGACGCCGGAGCGGACATCGAGGTCAAGGGATCCGCGACGGGCTACACGCCATTGATCTGGGCGTCGGGATTCGGCGACTACAACTCGATCCCGATGCTTCTTGAGGCGGGTGCCAACATCGAGGCCACCGATGGCATCGACGGTAGTACGCCACTGATGCATGCGTGCAAAACGGGCAAGATTGAAGGCATGACGTTGCTGCTCGAGAAGGGCGCTGACATCAACGCTCGCAATCAGAAGGGCGAGACGCCACTGCTCGCGGCCGCATCTCACGCCAATGGTTCTGCTGAGAAGATTGAGCTTCTGATCGCCAAAGGCGCCGACGTGTCCGCCAAGGACAATGGTGGTCGCGGTGCGCTGGATCTGGCCAAGCAGAGAACCGATGCCAACGCGTCTGCCGTGATCGTCATCCTTTCCGAAACTTCTGGCGGCGAGTGATCTGATATATCTCACGCGGATCCCCTCCGCTGACCAAACGTCCCGAGCTCCGCCTTCGTCGATGGCGGAGCTTGGGTTCTTTTTTGCCTTCTCCACAGTCAGCCTGGACCCGGAGCCGGGCCTGGAGTTGATACGCTTGGGATTCGATTCACTGAAAGAGGAGCGACCCATGACGACGACCACAGCAGATACCAAGGCCCATCCGGCGCTGGAGGCCCTCCAGGATGCCGTCATCGAGGCAAAGACCATTGGTTCATGTGCGTCGGTGCTCCATTGGGATCAGGAGACGCAAATGCCCCCGGAGGGCATAGAGCCTCGTGGGAAGCAGTTGGCCATTCTCGCAACGCTCGCCCATCAGAAGATGACGAGTGATGCGATGGGGGACATGATTGCAACTTGCGAGTCAACTGATGACATCGTGTCAGATGAGTGCGGTGATGCGGCGGTGACGGTGCGTCGTCTCAGGCGGGACTACGATCGAGCCACGTGCATTCCCTCTGACCTCGTTGCCGAAGAAGCGACGCTTGGATCTCAGGCACAGCATCATTGGGCAGAAGCCAGACGCGACAACGACTTCTCGCGTTTCCGCCCTTACCTCGAGCAGGTCGTGGATCTGCTTCGTCGAAAGGCCGCGTGCTACGGATGGGCTGCAGACGGTGAACCGTGGGATGCGCTAGCGGAGGACTACGAGCCGGGGTGCACTGCGGCGTGGGTTGAGTCGGTGTTCACCCCGCTGCGTGATCGGCTTCAGGATCTCCTGCAGCGGCTGATGGGGTCATCAACGACACCAAGCAATGCATTCAACGAAGTCATACTGCCGGTGGACAAGCAGGAGTCATTCGTTCGGGACATCGCCTCCGCGATCGGGTTTGACTTTCGGCGCGGCCGTCTCGATGTCTCGACCCATCCATTCTGCACCGGGTTCCATCCCAAAGATGTCCGAATCACGACGAGGTTCCATGAGAACAACGTCAACGACGCTCTCGGCTCCACCATGCACGAGTGCGGGCATGCGATCTACGAACAGGGGCTGCGCCTCGATCAGGCACTGCTCCCGCTTGGAGAGTCCGTTTCGCTCGGTATTCACGAGTCTCAGAGCCGGCTGTGGGAGAATCAGGTCGGGCGATCACGAACCTTCTGGACCTGGTGCCTGCCCAGGCTCAAGGCATGCTTTGGTGAGGCGGTGGCGTCGTTTGATCTGGATACCGTCTATGGCGGTGCCAACATCGTCCGGCCGGACTTCATTCGGGTCGAGGCCGACGAAGCGACGTACAACATGCACATCATGATCCGCTTCGAGATCGAGCGGGCGTTGCTGACGGGCGCTCTTGAGGTGGGAGATGTCCCCGCGGCCTGGAACGAGAAGTATCGAGACTATCTCGGCATCGAGGTTCCGAGCGACGACAAGGGATGCCTGCAGGACATTCACTGGTCCATGGTGTCCATGGGTTACTTCCCGACCTACACCCTTGGCAACCTGTACTCGGCCCAGTTCTTTGACGCGGCCAAGCGAGCCATTCCCGGGGTTGAGGAGGGGTTCGCCGAGGGTGATTTCGAGCCGCTGCGGACCTGGCTGAACGAGCAGATTCACCGTCAGGGACGTCGGTTCATGCCCGCCCAGCTCTGCGAGGTCGTGACCGGCGCGCCGTTGTCGGCCGACTATCTCATTGACTATCTCGAGGGCAAACTCGGGGCGATCTACGGGCTCTAGCGGGCCGCTCAGAATCGATGACAGTGCAGCTCGACTCTCGGGGCGAGTTGTCGCAGGACTCGTGTCAATGAGGGCTCGGTCGCCGATCCGGCTGCGCCTCTGGCGTGACTTGCAGCGTGCGTGTCGAACCGTTTCGGCGGACCGTAACCGCGGTGGGTGTGTCTGGCTGCAGGATGGCAATGGCGTACCGCGCATCCGTGGCCGTGCTGATCGCGTGCCCTCCGATGTTGATCAGGAGATCGCCTCGCTGGAGACCGCCACGATGCGCCGCACTGTCCGGGACCACGTGCGTGATCAGGCAAGAGGTACCGGAGTCCTGAGCGTGTGTGTGATGCGGCGGTGTGCTGCGCAGCGACACGCCAAAGTACCCGCGCGTGGCGTGCCCGTCCTCGATGATGGACGTTGCGACCCGGGAGACCATCGCGACCGGGACGGCGAATCCGACACCGGCCCCCTGTCCGGTTGTTGACGTGATGCCGCAGTTGATGCCGACAATGCGACCATGCAGGTCAATCAGCGGGCCGCCGCTGTTGCCCGGGTTGATGGCCGCATCAGTCTGGATCAGGTGCTCGTACTCGCTGAGTCCGATGCGTGATCGGCCGGTCGCGCTGATGATGCCTGCTGAAAACGACTGGGCGAGGCCGAAGGGACTCCCGACCGCAAGCACCCACTGCCCGACATGGGCGTCGCGTGGATCGGCCATATCCGCAGCGACGAGGTGCTGTTCCTTGATCTGCAGAATGGCGAGATCGGTCGCCGGATCCGTTCCCACGCGGACCGCTTCGACCTGGCGGCCGTCGTGCAACGTGGCGATGATCTGATCAGCGTCCGCAATCACGTGGTGATTGGTGATGATGTGCCCGTTCTGGCTGATGATGACCACGGAGACAGTCCATTCGACCACGGTGGTGAATCAACCTCGCCGCCCGCCGAGGCGCTGGTAGTACTCGCTGGCGGTGGCCAGTCGGACGACAGACGGTCGGATCGTCTCTGCGGCGTGCTGAAATGCGCGGGAGAGTTGGGACGCGAATGCGAGCCCTTCGTCGGGAGGTGCCGCCGTGGTGGCCATCGTGAGTGTGGTGGCGGCGAGTGTGGCGATCGGCTTGATCATGAGCAGCATCCTCGGCATCAGGGGGTGGTCTGAGCCTAGGCACCGCACTGGCCTCAAGCCAACCTGTCGAGCGTACGGTCGATCGTGCTGGCCGTCAGGCTTCAATCGGCTGCCGTAGCGGCTGGCACCACTGCATGCTGATGGGATCTCCCTCTTTGCGCTGTGTGATGGCTGGGAGGGTGGTCGGCATGTTCCCATCGTCGAGCGCTGCCAGAATCGCCATGCAGGCAGCCTCGCGTGACTCGATCGGAACGCCGAGGTCCGTGGAGGTGATGACCTGCCCCTTTGCGGCTCGCCCTATGGAGGCTGTCAGTGCGTCATTGCGGGCGCCCCCGCCGGCGAGAACGATTTCGACGGGGCCGTACCGGTAGGCATGCTGCACGATCACTTCAGCGATGGCCTCGACCATCGATGCGAGGAGGGTGGAGGTTCCAGAGGTGGCGGGTCCTGCCTCTTCGAGCCAGTCGATGGCCTCATCGCCACTGCCCAATGCGCGGCCCGCGAGCGTTGTCAGGGCCAGACGACGCTCCAGCGATGCGATGAGCAGGTGGTCGGCTTGTCCAGCGGCGGCGACCGAACCGTGCTCGTCGTATTGCTGATCGAGTCGCCGCCGTGCGACGGCGTCGAGGAGGAGATTGCATGGACACACATCGGCACCTTGAACAGTTCCGTCTCGAAGCCAGGTGATATTGCAGAAGCCGCCAAGATTCACAATGGCCCGCGGTTCGTCCGAGTTGAAAAGGAGCCTGTCTGCCACCGGGGTGATCGGCGCGCCCTGGCCACCGAGCGCCAGGTCGCCGCCTCGGAGATGAGATGCGACGGGGCATTGCAGTGCTGCGGCAATGCGCTGGGCGTCGACGATTTGCCATGACTCGGGAGGGGCGTGATAGACCGTCTGTCCATGCACGGCGGCCAGGCGCGGGGTTCGCCCGTCCAGTGCCTGCAGCATCACGGTGGCAGTGCGTTCAGAAAAACGACGGGTGGCGGCAGCAATCTCACCGGCGGTGAGCGGCTCGCCCTGTGCCAGCGCCCGCAACGGTTCAGCGGCGCGACCGAGCGATCCGGATGCGGATGAGACGACTTCGACGTGCACGTCCGGCCAGACTCCGGAAAAGGAGATGGCGGCGGCATCAATGCCGTCGAGACTGGTGCCGCTCATCGCGCCGACTACGATTCGCCCGGATACGCCCCTGGTGGTCATGCCTGATGATGCCATGGACGCGGCCGGAGGGCAACCGGCCTCTGACGCCTTGTGATAGCCTGCCGAGCCCCGCCGATTGGGCGGGTCAGGTAAGGATTGGGTGGACATGTCCAAGCGGATTGTCGTCACTGGAGGTGGGGGATTCGTTGGCTCGCATCTGACGAAGCGGTTGCTCGATGAGGGCCACGCGGTTGTCTGTATCGACAACTTCTTTACCAGCAGCGAGTTGACGATACGGCCATTCCTTGACCACCCCAACTATGAACTCATCCGGCACGACATCGTTGATCCTGTGTTCGTGGACGGAGTGGACCAGATCTACAATCTGGCCTGCCCGGCGGCACCGGGGCACTACCAGTACAACCCGGTGCGAACAGTCAAGACCTCGGTGCTTGGCGTGATCAACATGCTGGGCATGGCGCGGGCCAACCAGGCCCGGATCCTTCAGGCGTCCACCAGTGAGGTCTACGGCGATCCTGAGGTGTCTCCGCAGTCAGAGGCATACCGAGGCAACGTCAACCCAATCGGTCTGCGGGCCTGTTATGACGAAGGCAAGCGAGCCGCTGAGACGCTGTTCTTCGACTATCACCGCCAGCATGGAATTGAGATTCGGGTCGCACGCATCTTCAATACCTATGGGCCGCACATGCATCCATTCGATGGTCGTGTGGTCAGCAACTTCATTCGGCAGGCGATTGCCGGAGAAGACATCACGATCTTCGGCGACGGGGCGCAGACACGCTCCTTCTGCTTTGTTTCGGATCTCGTCGACGGGCTCATCCGCCTGATGAATGTTGACGACTTCACCGGCCCGGTCAATCTCGGCAATCCGCGGGAACAGACGATTCTGGAGTTGGCCCAGACCGTGCTCGCGCTCACCGAGTCGGGGTCGGAACTGGTTCGAAAACCGCTTCCGCCGGATGATCCGGTGCGTCGCTGTCCGGACATCACGCTGGCGAAGGAGCGGCTCGGCTGGATGCCCGGGGTTTCTCTGGAGGAAGGTCTCAGGCACACCATTGCGTACTTCCAGGGGCTGGACCTGTCCCAGTGGACCCCTCCGACGCCGTATTGGGAAGCGCCGCCCGTGGCCTGAGACCAGGGCTCGCGGTACCCGAACACATCCCGAAAAAAACACCGAAAATCTACCGAACATCCCTTGCCATGGTCGATGGGGCTTGTCAGGATACGCACCCTGACAGAACCCGATCAAATGGCCCGGAGGCTTCATCCTCATCGGCCAGGACCGCAGCACGAAAGGACTTCGGATGGTCTCAGCAACACGCAATGGCGCACGAAAGAAGGCAGCATCAGCAGCGACCACGTCAACGCGTGGTAGGGTTCGCACCGGCACCAAGGCAACCACGCAGGAAGACACGATGGCACGCAAGGCGAGCTCGACGAAGGAAGACAAGGGTGGATCGGACCGGAACAAGCTGGAGGCGCTGGAGCGGGCCATCTCGCAGATCGACACGACCTTCGGGTCCGGTTCGATCATGCGGCTCGATGGCGACCGACGCCGCGCGATTCCAGGTATCTCCACGGGAACACTGAGTCTGGATCTGGCCCTGGGCGGCCGAGGCATCCCACGTGGTCGCGTGGTGGAGATCTTCGGTCCGGAGTCATCCGGCAAGACGACGCTGGCGCTCACGATCGCTGCCAATGCTCAGAAGACCGGCGGTACGGCTGCGTTCATCGACGCCGAGCACGCGTTGGACCCGACGTGGGCCAAGCGGCTGGGTGTTGACCTCGATGCATTACTCGTTTCCCAACCCGACACGGGGGAGCAGGCGCTGGAGATCTGTGAAATGCTGGTGCGGTCCAATGCACTGGACGTCATTGTGGTGGACTCCGTGGCCGCGCTGATCCCACGTGCTGAGATTGAGGGAGAGATGGGGGATAGTCATGTGGGTCTGCAGGCGCGGCTGATGAGCCAGGCGCTTCGGAAACTGACCGGGGCGATTGCGAAGAGCAGTTGCGTGGTCATCTTCATCAACCAGCTTCGGGAGAAGATCGGTGTGATGTTCGGCAGCCCGGAGACCACGCCAGGTGGGCGGGCACTGAAGTTCTATTCTTCTGTGCGAATCGACATCCGCCGTATCGGCGCAATCAAGGATGGTGATCAGAATGTCGGGAACCGAGTTCGGTCTCGCGTGGTCAAGAACAAGATTGCGCCGCCATTCCGTGATGCTGAGTTCGACATCATGTTCAATGAAGGGATCAGTGCTACGGGGGATCTGGTCGACCTTGCAGTTGTTGATGGGCATGTCAAGAAGTCGGGTGCGTGGTTCAGTTGTGGTGAGATGAGGCTTGGGCAGGGGCGAGAGAACGCAAAGGCCTACCTTCGAGATCACCCTGAGTTGTTTGAAGAGCTGCGATCCAAGGTGATGGTCTCACGCGGCATCACGCCCGCCGATGGCGGTGAGCCGGCAGCGGATGAGGCCGCGGAGCCGACGTCGAAGGGCTGATGAGATGCGTGCCTGCGGAGGGAAGGGCAGTCGGTGCCTGGGCAATCGCGGAGGGGGCGGCGAGGGCTCGTTATACTTCCCCGCTTCGCTGCGGCTGTGGCGGAATTGGCAGACGCGCTAGATTCAGGTTCTAGTGGGAGTAATATCCCGTGGAGGTTCGACTCCTCTCAGCCGCATGAGCGACCAGCGGGCCCCGAAAGGGGCCTGTTGTCTGCGCGGACTTCCCCTCGGGAGCGTCCGTGGCATGGCGAGTTGCGCTGATTGGGCTGGTACGTAAGTACACTGTGGCCATCCTGACACACTCGTGCGGCATCGAGAGGCCCTCGTTGGGATGCAGTTGCGGAGCCACGTCACCCTTGACCGACTCGAATCGAATCTATCTCGATCACAACGCCACCACGCCTCCATCCCCCGCGGTGATGGGTGCGGTGGTGCGGACCATGGAACAGAACTGGGGGAATCCCTCGAGTATCCACTGGACTGGCCAGCAGGCTCGAAGAGCGCTGGAGAAGGCTCGCGAGCAGGTAGCCGGGCTCATCGGAGCCGCTCCTGAAGAGATTGTCTTCATGTCAGGCGGGTCGGAGTCCGTCAACGCGGCGATTCGGTCGGCGCTCGCGGTCGGGCCCGATCGACGTGTCGTGGTGACCAGCGAAGTCGAGCACTCTGCTGTCCGGGAGCTCATGCAGCACCTGGTACCCGGCGGCATCGAGTGGGTGCAACTCAAGGGGGATGACTCCGGCCGGGTCGATCCATCGGCGCTGGAAGCGCTGCTGGCCCAGCGGGCGAATGAAATCGCGCTTGTGTCCGTGATGTGGGCGAACAATGAGACGGGGGTGATCGAGCCCATTGACCAGATTGCTGCCTGCTGCGAGCGTTTCGGAGTGCTGTGCCACTCTGACGGGACGCAGTGGGTTGGCAAGATGCCCACAGCGGTCGAGGACCTTCCGCTGAGTTATCTCAGTTTCGCCGGTCACAAGTTTCATGGACCAAAGGGGACCGGCGTGTTGTGGGCGCGGCGGGGATGTGCAGTCGCGCAGACTGTCATCGGTGGAGGGCAGGAGCAAGGCAGGCGTGGGGGAACGGAGCACGTGCCCGGATGCGTCGGGCTCGGCGTGGCGGCGCAGGAAGCGCTCGAGTGGCTGGACCGCGGCGGACATCTGGGGATGCCTGCCCTTCGAGATCGGTTTGAAGATTGCGTGCGGACCGCGATCCCTGGAGCTTGCGTCAATGGCGAGCGTGCGCCCCGAATGTGGTCCACTTCAAGCATTGGCTTCCCCGATGTTGAGGCGGAGCTCATGCTGCTTGTGCTCTCAGAGCGCGGCGTGGATGCCTCGGCGGGGTCGGCGTGTGGCTCCGGGGCGCTCAAAGAGTCCTCAGTGCTGTCCACCATGGGGGCCCAGCCGTGCCAGATTCCGTCCCATACCTACGGGTCGGTGCGATTCAGTTGGTGCCGGGAGACGACGTGGGATCAGCTTGGACCGGCGGTGAACATCATTGGAGGGGCGATGCGTGCGATCGCCGGCATCGAGGATCCATCCGAGCGGCTGCTCGCGGATTGACCGGGCGAGTTTCGTGCGAGGTGGTCGGTTCGGTCTGGCCTTTTCAGGCAGGGCGGCCGGCGTGCCGCGACAGTGCTGCAGTGCCATTCGCATCCGCCATCGGGCTCCGACTGGCGATACCATGCTCGCTTCGCCCTGTTAGCTCAGTTGGTAGAGCAGCTGACTCTTAATCAGCGGGTCGTGGGTTCGAATCCTACACAGGGCATTTCGGGGACGCGGATGGCGGCCAGCCTTCCTTCAGGGGCAGAACGGCATCAAGCGGCCTGACAGGTATGAGCGGGCGAGGCACGCTCATCGGGCCTCACCCCAGCATGGCGGTCCCGTTGCAGGTGGCAGGGCGTGCCGGTAGGCGCCACCGGTCGCTTCCCGGCCTGATGCAGGCTCGCGGAGGATCCCCGACGTGCCATCGTGGCGGACTCGACGCGGACGCTGTTGCTCGCATACACTCGGCCGGCCGCCGACGCGAGGGTCCGCGCGGGGCACCGGAGCACTACGCATGCCAACCGGGACGGTGAGTCGAATCTTCGAGTTGCGGGGGTTTGGTTTTATCACGCCGGACGAGAGCGAGCGGGACGTCTTTGTGGGGATAGACATCATCAATGCATCTGTTGAGCCGCTGGTCGAAGGTCAACGGGTCGAATACACGGCTGTTGATGCCTCCCCCGGCATCAAGGCGGTGCAGGTGACGCCCCTCTCAAACTGAGCTCCATGTCCGGTCACACGCTTCCCAAACCGTTTGTCGAACGGGTCCGCCGACTGCTCTCGCCAGATGATTTCGCCAGGTGGGAGCGAGGGCTGGAGTGTCCACCGTTGTCTGTGCGATGGACCGGCCCGCGGGAGGACGTCGAGCGCGGCCGCGCCTACCTCTCGAGCATGGAGTTTGAGCCGGCACCAGTTCCGTGGATGCCCGAGGCATGGAGCGTGGGTCGCTGTACCCGCCGTCGATTGAGTGAGGTGCCGTGGGTGACCCAGCAGCGACTGTTCATGCAATCGCTCTCCAGCATGGCCGCCGTGATGGCCATGGACATCCAGCCTGGCCACGATGTACTTGATCTGTGCGCCGCTCCGGGCGCCAAGACGTCCCTGATCCATCGCCTGCAGCGTGGCAAGGGCATGCTGATCGCCAATGAGTTGAGCCGCGCTCGCACAACGAGACTCAACGCGGTTCTTGATCGGCTGGAATGCGAGGGTGTGGAGGTGATGACCGGAGCCGGAGAGCGGCTGGGCGGTACCCATGCGGCGTGCTTCGATCGTGTTCTGGCCGACGTTCCCTGCAGCGGCGAGGCACGATTTCATCTCTCGAATCCATCCACATGGAAACGTTGGAGCGTGTCGAGCATCACGGGGCTTGCCAAAAGGCAGGGGGCGCTGCTTGAATCGGCGTGCAGATGCGCGCGGCCGGGCGGAGAGGTCCTGTATGCGACCTGCACCATGGCGCCCGAAGAGAACGAGCTGGTCGTCGATCGGGTGCTGGCGCGTAGCTCGGTGCCGATGGAGTTGTTGCCGATCTCACTGCCGCTTCCCAACCGCCGTACCCCTGTGACAGCGTGGGATGGTGCGATGGCGGTGCAGGATCTTGCCCACTGCGCTCGACTGGTTTCGGACGAAACCATGACGCCTTTCTTCAT
>CAYQJN010000038.1:14617-16620 GCA_964417845.1 uncultured Isosphaeraceae bacterium | reverse complement strand
GCCGGTGGCTCGAGCCCGACGCGGTGAGTGAATCCGCGGCGCCGCCTGACGATCGGGATCTTCCGGACATGCACCTGGGCCTCTACGAAGAGGTCGTGGTCTTCGACCATGTCAACAAAACGATGTCCGTCACGGTCTGGGGCGATGCACGCAGCGGCGACCCTGAGGCGGCCTACGACCAGGCCTGCCTCGCGATCGACCAGGTCATCGATCGGCTGAGTTCCGGCACGGTGTCTCTGGATTCGGCGAGCGTCGACCTCGAGGCGTCAGCGGAAGGGGCACTTCCGGGTACGCCTGCGATGTCACGTGAGACGTTTGAGCGAGGTGTCGAGCGGTGCATTGAGTACATTCGCGCGGGAGACATCTTCCAGGTGGTTCCTTCGCAGCGATTTGAACGCGTCAGCGATGTGGATCCCTTTGACGTGTATCGCGCGTTGCGTGTGGTGAACCCGAGTCCTTACATGATCTACATGCAGTCGCCGGACGTCATCCTCGTGGCTTCCAGCCCCGAGATTCTCTGCAAGGTGCAGGGGCGATCCGTGACGAGCCGTCCGCTGGCCGGAACGCGAAAGCGCGGCGCGACCGCCGAAGATGACGCGGCCCTGGCAAAGGACCTGCTGGATGACGCCAAGGAGTGTGCGGAGCACGCCATGCTGGTGGATCTGGCGCGAAATGACCTCGGGACCGTGTGCGAGTCGGGCACGATTGCCGTCGATCGGCTGATGGATGTCGAGCGATACAGCCATGTCATGCATCTGAGTTCAACGGTGCGAGGCACGCTGTCACCGGACGTGGACTGTTGGGATGCGCTGCGGCGTTCATTGCCGGTCGGAACGGTGACGGGCGCTCCGAAGATTCGGGCGATGCAGATCATCGATGAGCTGGAGCCGGTCCGAAGGGGGCCCTATGCCGGAGGAATCGGATACGTCTCGTTTGAGGGCGATCTGGACGTGGCGATCGCGCTGCGGACGATTGTGGTCCCGGCGAAACAGGGTGGACCACCCTGGATCTATCACCTGCAGGCTGGCGCAGGCATCGTGCTCGACTCCAAGCCGTCCAGTGAGTATGACGAAACCGTCAACAAGGCTGCAGCGCTCGGTCGGGCGATTGATCTGGCCGAGGGCGGCCGTTCGGAGGATGCGTCAGACACCTGAGCAGGCCATAGCACTGGCGAGTGCCGCGATGTGTGTCTGAATCCCCGCGGGGCCACGGTCCATGGGCAGATCGAGATCACGCTGGATCTCATCTTTGGTGAACATGTTCTTCGGAGCAGGAGGGCTCGAATCATCGATGTCGACAGTGGTTCCGAGATGCTCGCATGTCCACGTGGCCCAGTCGGACCACCGGGCGTAACAGTCGGCGAGGTGATAGACCTTTCCGCTGGCCTCCTGGCTCATCAGCGACCGAACGATTGCTGCGGCAACGTCGTCCACGTGGACGAACTTGCCTCCGCCAGCACGATGGCATCGGCGACCCTCCCGCACGCGCGAGATGATGGGCGCTCCAATGGACCGCTCCAGCACCGGGTCGATGCCGTAGACGGCTGCGGGGCGAATGATGGTGAAGTTCAGGCCTTCTGTTGCCCGCAGGGACCAGAGGTGCGCCTCAATGGCCACCTTGCAGGCGCCGTACAGGGAACCTGGTCGGGTGGGATGGTCGGCGTCGATCCGACCTTCCCAGTGTGGCCGCATGTCGTGGTGCACAGCGACCGAACTGATGTACACCACGCGCAGGCCGCGGCGAGCGGCTGAGGTGAGTAGCTCGATGGATGTGGTGAGGTTGTGATCCAGGTGGCTGGAGAGATCACCACGCTTGAGAATCGACCAGTCAAAGGCATTGTGGATCAGCGCGTCGACACCATCGAGGAGTGGAGCGTGGCAGGTTCGGTCCTCCATTGAGCCCGTGACGGTGGACTCCATCGCCTGCTCGATGTGGTCTCTCCGGCTGGTCTGACGGAGCAGGCCGCGGACGCCGTGGCCCTCGGTGTGGAGCGCGTGCGCCGT
>CAYQJN010000038.1:0-14607 GCA_964417845.1 uncultured Isosphaeraceae bacterium | reverse complement strand
CCTGAAACGCCGGTGAGTGCAACCTTCATCCGAGGAGCCTAGCACTCGCCGCGCCGGCGGGGGCCATGCCGAGTGTGGAGACGATCTTCCGAGGCGAAGTGGCTGCCGGGGTAGAATCGCCGCCGCCCACATGAAACTCCCACGACATCTTCGCCTGACGGTCTTCAGCCTCGGGGCACTCATCCTGATCGTGTGCGGGTTGATCGGGCTGGTGATCGTAAACCCGGCAATGCTCAAGAGGGTGATTGAGACAAGGCTGTCCGAGCTCATCGGGGGCGATGTGGCTATTGAGGAGATGGAGTGGAGCGATGGCTGGTCCATCGATCTGGTTGGCGTGACGATCCGCGATTCGGAAAGGGCAGGACCTGCCGGGGAGTTGATCGATATCAAGCGGATGACCGTCGACTGGTTTCGGCAGGGGGCCGGCGTGCGGGTGCGACGTGTTCGTGTGCATGACGGTGTCGTTCGTCTGATCGAGGAATCGCCCTGGCGACTGACGCTGGAGGCACTTCGTCCTGACCGGGCTGGTGGGCCGGGGGGTCGAGGTGGTGCCGGCGCTGATGTGTCCGCGATGGAGATTCCAGATGTGCAGATCGACCACCTCAGGCTTGAGAGTGGGTATCTGGATGGCGATCGTGTCGTGCTGGTCGGAAGCGGCGCCTTCATGGGACTGGTGTCGCGCCTTCCAGGCGATCAGGATGCTGCCGTGTTCACGCTTCGTCAGGGGGAAGGCGGGGCTGCCATCGCTGGAGAGGTCTGGCCGGGAATGGGCCGGCTACACGCGGTGGCGACGGGGATTTCGCTGGGGCAGCAGTCACAGCAACTGGTTCCCTTCCGATGGTTGCGCAGTGAGGCCCAGGCACTCGGGCTCGAAGGCGAGTTGGGCGACATTGACATCACGCTGGAGCGAGGCGCTCCGGTGCAACTGAGTTTATGGCTGGAGTCTCTGGCCATCAGTCTGGACCCCGCCGTCTTCGGGGGCGTCTCGGACGACTCGTTCTGGAAGGTCTATCAGGGCGGTCGCGTGCTTCCTGAGCATGTCCCGCCGCGGCTCTTCGTTGACTCCGGCCGTCTGGCATTCGATGGCGACACGCTCCATATTCAAGGCCTGGAAGGTCACATCGACGCCGGGGAGGAGTTCGCTGACGCGGTCCGCGTTCCGTATCACGTAGATCTCACGATTCGGGATCTTCCAGACATTGAGGCTGTCGCGAGTCTGGAAGATGTCGAGGAGGCGCTTGGGAAGGCCCCGTTTGAACTCGATGTGACTGCCCATGATGTACGGTTTGATCACGGGAGCCGCGCGGTGGTTCCCGTGGACGCGGCCCGCATTCTTCAGCTCTTTCAGGTCGATCAGTGTGACATTGACATGGCGATGGTCCTCATGCGCAAGGAGCACGGGGGCCCTGCAACGTTTTCTGGTGAGCTTGGAATCGAGAACGGTCGCGGGGCCTACGCGCGGTTCCCGTATCCGTTGACCGACCTGCATGCCGAGATCATCATGGTGCCCAGCGACATTCTTGTGCGGCACTTGTCTGCTCGCGGCGCGGGCACATCGCACGTCAGTATCACGGGCCGGGTGGAGCCGATCGATGGCCGTGATCTCGCGGTTCGCGTGCAGGCATGGGATGTGCCGCTGGACGCGACATTGCTCGGGGCGGTTCCTCCTCGCGCTGAAGCAACGCTTCGAGACGTCTTCAGTGCCCAGAACGTCACGCTTCCAGCCGGCGGCGGCGTCGCGCACCAGATCGTAGATCTCGACCTTCTGATCGAGCAGGATCAGCAGGAGCGGCTCACAATCAGCGGTGAGATTCCGTTTGAACATCTCGAAATGACCTGGGCGGAGTTCCCCGTCACGCTCGAGCTGGATTCAGGACGCCTTCGCTGGAGCGATGCGCTCTATCTCGAGGATGGTGCCATGGGCCCGGTGTCCATCCGCACCAGAGATGGAGGGGGCACCGGGACGCTGGCGGCGAAGATTGACGTACCGCTTGATTCCGCCTCGGACGAAGGGGGAGGTCGCATCGAGTTCGCTGTACACGATGAGCGAGTTGCCCCACCGCTTCTGGATGCGCTCATGATTGCCACCAGTGGGGAGTCTGCGGTGCTCTCGGATGGTCACCTCCAGGGCGTCCTTTCTGCGTCAGGTGTCCTTGAGATTCATGGTGATGAGCACACGCAGTCCATTGACGTGGCGGTTCGCAGCGGCGAGCTGGATGTCACACCGACGCTCGAGGCACTTGTCGGGACATCACTGCGCGGACCGCTCGGGGACGCTACCAGGCTGCAGATCGATGGTCGTGTCACGCTCAATGACGGCGCACTGGCGTTCGGCCCGCTCTCGGCGCAGGCTGGCGGCGCAGAGATCATGCTTCATGGCTCACTGGCTGAGGGTGGCCGTTTGCGGGTTGAGGGGGCGGGGATTCACATCGGCGATTGGATTCTCGATGAAGTCGGTGAGGTGGCGACCGATGAGATCCGGGAGCTGTGGGTGGCGCGGGATCCGGGCGGCACGATGGGGGGTAGCCTCGACATCTCCGGAGGCGAGGCACCACAGATTGAGGGCCTCCAGGTTCAACGACTCTCGATGCGATGGGGGGACGGCGAGGACCTTGAACTTCAATCGGGTGCCTTGACGGTGTCGCCTGACGTCGTGGCGTTTGCGCAGCCAGTGTTGGCTATCACGAGGAGTGGTCTTCCGGTGAGCGAGATTCAACTCGACGGATCGATTCGTCGACGCGACGGGGAGGGAGACCTCGCGATTCGATCCGACGCGCTTCAGCTTGACCTCCCGATTCTGCGTGATGTGATCGCGACGCTTGCGGGCGCTGAGGGTGATGATGTGTGGAGATCCCTGGAGCCTACAGGTCGCGTGTCGCTGGACGCATCCTGGGCAGAATCGGGTGGTGATCCGTGGTGGCAGGTCGGGATTCAGCCGGACAGGGTGGAGGCATCGTGGCGTGGACACCGTCTCACCTATCGGGGAGATGGGCCAGCTCGACTCAGGCTTCTTCCCGGCGAGTTGCGTCTGGACCGCGTCGCCGGGCGGTTGGGCGATGCGAGGATTGACGTGGAAGGCGTCATCGCACTGGAGCCGCTTGCGGTGGAGTTTGAAGGAACGTACGCCGGATCACTGGCAAGTCCTCTCATACAGGCCGCAGCTGGCCCGGAATGGATGTCCATACTTGATGAGTTGGAGTTTCAGGACGGGCAGACGCCACAGGTGACCTCACTGATGGTGGCGTTGAAGGAATCTCCGCAAGGTTGGTCGGGCCGGATCGCGGGGCAGGTGGCGCTGCGTGATGCCACTATGACTGCGGGGCTCACGCTCCATGGCGTGTCCGCCATCCTTGATGCGGACATTGGATTCTCTGAGGGCCGTCCTGAGGTCATGCTTGGCGTCTCCGATGCGGCCTGCACCGTCCACGGTGCCGCTGCGAGTGATCTGAAAGGCCGCGTCCGAACCGTGCCCACGCCAGAAGCGCCCGATCGTCTGGAGATCGGACCGCTCCACGGCCTGTTGGCGGACGGTGTGGTGACGGTCGAGGGGACGGCTGGCGGTGTTCAGGGGGCGTGGAGCGCGTCTGTGCTACTGGCCAATGGTCGGCTCTCAAAGCTCTTTCCTACAGCCACGGGCCCCGGCGCCAGGCCCTCAAGCGGCGAGGTGGACGCTTCGTTGCACATCCGCGGCAAGGTTGGGGCGCCGGACGGTGTTGTCGGGACCGGGTCGTTCCAGGTGCGCGACGGATACCTGCGGACGTTGCCCGCGCTGGTTGCCCTTCAGCAGGTGATGCACTTGTCATCGCCTGTGGTCGGGGCGATTGCCTTTGTCGATGTCGAGTTTCTGGTGGCTGGCTCCAATGCCCTGCTTGAGCAGGTGCTTCTGGCCAGTGGTCCTGATGGGCAGGGTGGATTCAGCCTTCGAGGCAATGGTGAGATGAACCTGTCGACTATGGACGTTGATGTGCACCTGCGACCGAGAGGTGCCTGGCCCATCGTGCGAGATGTGATTGGCCTGCTTCAGGACCAGTTGTACGAGGTGACGATCACGGGGCCGGTGGGAGATCCCGAGGTTGGCATTTCGGCATTGCCCGGGCTCTTTGGCCGCTCAACTCGCAATTGACCGCTTGAGGACACTACGATGTCGGGTTCTATGGATCGAACACCACGTCATCAGCATGTTGAACGCGCGGGACTTCGCCGGCAGGTGGAAGCCTTTCTTGAGGAATTGGCACCGGAGATTCCGGCAGATCGTCGCGCCCACATAGAGGATCTCTTCCGGACGGGAATTCGATTGCTTGATGACGGCAGTGATGACGGGCAATTGCGACTGGTCAGCCGGGCCGTTCGGGAGATTCGGCACTCGTGGGTGCTGTTCAATCAATACCGCGGTACCCGCAAGGTGACGATCTACGGATCAGCCCGGACGCCGGAAGATCATTCCGACTACGTCGCGGCGAAGGACTTCAGCGCCATCATGGCCAGGCATGACTGGATGACCATCACTGGTGCGGGCGATGGCATCATGAAGGCCGGCCATGAAGGGCCCAGTCGTGAGTCAATCTTCGGCCTGCGGATTCGCCTCCCGTTCGAGACGTCTGCCAATGCGGTGATCGAGGGTGATCCGAAACTGGTGAGTTTCCGCTACTTCTTCACGCGCAAGTTGATGTTCATGGCCCATGCTGATGCCGTGGCCGTGTTCCCTGGTGGGTTTGGCACCATGGATGAGTTGTTTGAGTGCCTGACCCTCATTCAGACCGGCAAGTCCAACGTCATCCCTGTCGTGTTGCTCGAGGGAGAAGGTCGCACCTACTGGGAAGACTGGTATTCATGGATCAGTGCACACCTTGGCGACAACGGTTGGATCTGTGCTGAGGATCT
This sequence comes from uncultured Isosphaeraceae bacterium, assembly GCA_964417845.1. Lineage (GTDB taxonomy): Bacteria > Planctomycetota > Phycisphaerae > Phycisphaerales > SM1A02 > UBA12567. Next base: position 9,726 of record CAYQJN010000038.1, on the reverse strand, counting down.
CTCCCTCCTGCATATTGCGGAGAGCCCTGAAGAGGCGGCGGATCACGTGCGCATGTTCTATCGTCGCTATCACTCGGCTCGATATGTCGGTGCGACCTATGTCATTCGCCTGAAGACGCCCCTGAGCGATCGACAGGTCGCCATGCTGGGTGAGGAGTTCAGCGATCTGGTCGATGCCGGCGACATGCAGCAGTGCGAACCATTGCCTGGAGAGACGGATCACCTCGACCTTCCCCGACTTGCATTTGTGCACACCAAGCGGGGGTGGGGGCGTGTTCGCCAGCTGATCGATCGCATTAATCTGCTTCCACTTGATGGGTCATGCTGATTCGCCTGGCGCTGCTTGCCTCGCTGGTGCTGGCCGGTTGTCAGGGACCGACCGCGGCGACGGATCCTGAAACGACGCCACGAGATCACTTGCGGTCGCCGACCCTGCGTGTTCAGGGCGAAGGCGCGGCATTGCATGCGATCGAGACGCGTTTGTCGCTTGCAGAGGTTCACGAAGCCCTTGGGCGAGCGGCGCTCCACCCAGTCGATGAGGGCGAGGGGGGCGCAGGACTGACGGTGCTCAAGGGGGACAATGTCGTTCTTGATCCAATCGTCAGAGCCATCGGCGAAGACAAACTCCATGTTCCGACCTGGCTGGGGATTCCCGTTCGGTGGAATCGCGTCGCGGAATCAAAGGCCGGGGCCCTGGACGTTCGCGCGTGGCCGGTGCTGACCGAGTTGGGGCCGCGCGGCGTTGTTGAGATCAGGCTGGGGCATCGGGGGCGCGAGCGCCTTCGCCTCGAGCACGTGCTCGTTCCCGGTGAGATGCTCGCCCTCGCAGCGGATGCGCAGGCCGAAGGAGCAGGTTCGCCGGAAACTCCTGCCGCGGAGACCATGGGGTGGGGTGGGCCCCGGGACCGCCCGCCAATCGGGGTGGTACTCGTGATCCCCTGCTTCGACAGGTAGAATGTGGTGATGCGCCTGGATTCGGATGTGCTCGACGACTTCGAGGACCTCAGCGAGCAGGATTCGCCGGCAGGCGGCATCTCGCGGCGTCGTCGACTTGGGCAGACGGGTGTCTGGCCGACGCTGCTGACACTTGGCAATCTTGTGTCGGGTTTTGCGGCGATCCACTACGCCGCCAAACCGATTGATGCGGCGGCCGTTTACGGGCCATGGGCGTGGAGCAGCCTCACGGTGGCCGCATCGCTCGTCCTGCTGGGCATCGTGCTGGATTCGCTCGATGGGGCGGTGGCCCGCCTGACCGACGGCGTGACGGAAATGGGAGGGCAACTCGATTCCCTCAGTGATGTGGTGACGTTTGGTGTCGCGCCCGCGTTCATCATGCTCAACCTGCTGAGTCAGTACCTGGGGTCGACCGATCCGATCGTTTCGCCGGATGCGGGAAACACGCTCGGCAAGGTCTGCTGGGCGATTGCAGCCATCTACGTGTGCTGTGGGGCGCTTCGATTGGCACGATTCAACGTTGAGACTGCCAGTGGGCGGCTTGGGGATCACATGGCGTTTCGCGGACTCCCGAGTCCGGGGGCTGCGGGGGCGGTCGTCGGACTCGTGCTGCTGCATGAGCACGTCGAGACGATTCGGCAGGGCGATGCCGCCAGCAGTCTCTCAGCGCTCTCGGGGGCCATTGTCCTGCTCACGCCAGCCATCGTCCTGCTCTCGGCGATCATGATGGTGTCTGCGGTTCCGTATCCCCACATGGCCAACCGCTACCTCCGAGGGCGGCGTTCATTCACATATCTGGTGCGGGCAGGCATTGTGCTCTGCTGTGCACTCTGGTGGCTCCAGGAGACGCTGTCCATCGTCTTCCTGCTGTATGTGCTCTCCGGCCCGTGGCGGATGATCCGCCGGCAATGCAAACCTTCGCCCCCCATGGAGTCCGCCACATGAGCTCCCGCGTCCGTACGCGCTTTGCGCCGAGTCCCACCGGTCACCTGCACGTAGGCGGCGCACGCTCGGCCCTGTTCTGCTGGGCGTACGCCGCGCGGCATGGCGGGACCTTTCTGCTGCGGATCGAGGACACTGATCAGAAGCGATCAAGTGACGATGCCAGCCGCGGATTCTTCGAGGATCTCGCCTGGCTCGGCATCGACTGGGACGAGGGGCCGCAGTGGCATGGCCGTGGCGGTGGTGACAGCGGTCCGTACGAGCAATCCAAGCGTCTGGATATCTATGAGCGATACATGCAGCAGCTCCTCGACAGCGGCGTGGCGTATCGCGCCTTCGAGACGCCGGATGAACTCGCCACAGCGCGGGCGCAGGCTCGATCTGAGAAGCTGGCCTATCGATATGACCGCGCTGCCCTGGATCTCGATCCGGAGACGGTCGCCGAATGGGTCAGCCAGGGAAAGCCGCACGTCGTTCGCTTTCGCGTGCCTGACGAAGAGGCGATCGTGATCAAAGACGCGGTGCTCGGTGACGTGTGTGTGGAACCGGGGGAACTTGAGGATTTCGTGATTCGCAAGGCCGACGGCTATCCGACCTATCACTTTGCCGTCGTCGTGGATGATCACCTGATGGGTGTGACGCATGTGATCCGCGGCCAGGAGCATCTGGCGAATAGTCCGAAGCATGCCTTGCTGCAGGATGCCCTGGGTTTTGAGCGACCCACCTGGGCGCACGTCTCACTGATCTTCAACCCAGATGGATCGAAGATGTCCAAGCGAGACAAGGACAAGGCGCTGCGGGCTGCTGTGCGTGAGCAGGGGGTCGACGCGCCCCCTGAGGCCAGTGGACTTTCGCGGGAGCAGTGGGACGCATGGCTTGGTGACAAGACCATGCAACTCGAAACCGGGCAGGCATCGACACTGGCTGACCTGCTCGGTGTCGCGCTGCCGGAGATCAATGTGGATGACTTCCGCCGCGCCGGATATCTGCCGGAGGTGCTCCTCAACTACCTGGCACTGCTTGGTTGGTCGCCGGGGGGAGATCGCGAGCAGTTCGATCGCGAATTCATCAAATCGCACTTCGATCTGGACCGCATCGTCAAAAGCCCCGCGAAGTTCGATCGTGCCAAGCTCCTCGCATTCAATCTCGATGCCATTCAGGCGATGGATGACGATCAGTTCGTCGTTCGCCTGCAGGCCTATTGTCAGGACTTTGAGCCACTCTTCCTGGAGGCCATGACGACACATCAATTCAAGACGTTTGCGCTGGCGAACAAGGATCGCAGCAAGACCTTCCGCGATCCCATCGATTCGGGGCGTTTCTTCATCGAGCCAGATGACGTAATCGACTGGCCAGCCTCCAAGCCGGTCCGCAAGGCGCTGTGCAAGGGGGCGCCCAATGGCTTTGATCGCCTCGTTGCGGTTCGCGATCTGCTTGCATCCGCCGAGCCCTGGACGCCCGAGCATCTGGAGTCGATGTTGACGACCTGGGCCGAGGCGAACTGCGAAGGCAACCTTGGCAAGATCGCGCAGCCGATCAGAGTGGCCGTGAGTGGCGGCCCCGTCAGCCCGCCGATCTTTGACACACTCGACATCCTTGGCCGTGACGCCACGATCGGTCGCATCGATCGGTGCCTCGCGGCTCGTACGGCGCTCGAAGGGGCGCCCGCATGACCATGCCGGCAACGCTCAGTGTGCTGCTCGACGGGCTGATCGACTACGCCGGGCTGTTCCCACCGGCGAAGCTCGACATGCAGCCCATGGTGGAAACCTACCGCCGGGTGATGCTCGATCCTCGCGGGTGGATGGTCGGACGCGTCATCGTGCCGGTCGCCCGCCTGATGGAGTTTGAGGCGGCTGCGGCATCCATCCTCCCGGACGAGGAGGAGGCGGAGCCCTGGTGCCTGAGCGCGCTGACGCGGCCGTGTGGCGACGAAGGGTTTTCGGAAGACCTCGCGGCCATCGAGTCATTCAATGCCCGGCACGCCGATCCCGCGGCAGGACGCGCTGTCGTGGATGTCATCGAGGCCAAGGGAGGCACGGCCGCCGACATCGACCGCGCTCTTGATGTGCTGCCAGATGATCTCTTTCCGTTTATCGAGATGTCGGCCTGTGATGATCCGCGCGGCTCGCTTGCGGTACTCGCCGGCTCAGAGGCCGCTGCCAAGATACGCACGGGCGGTGTGACGGCAGACCTGTATCCGAGCAGCGCTGACGTCGCGAGGTTCATCGTGAGCGCGGCGGCTGCGGGCGTGCCGTTCAAGGCGACCGCGGGGATGCACCACCCCATGCCCAACGACAACCCGAAGGTGCCTGCGCGGCAGCACGGCTTCATCGGTGTCTTTCTCGCAGCGGCGTCGGCGCATGCACTGGAATCCGATGTTGATGCAGTTCGGAAGATCATCGAATGTGACAAGCCGTCCGCATTTGCCTTCGGCGATGACGTCGTGCGTGTGGGATCGTGCGAGATCAGCCGGGATGAGATTGAGGAATCGCGGCTTGGATTCGGAATCTCGTATGGATCCTGCAGCGTCGATGAGCCCTGGGAAGATCTTGAAGCACTCGGCTGGCTTGAACCGGCCACGGAGACGACAGCGTGAGCCTGAATGCAACCCATGATCCCGCCCGACGCAGTTGGGTCGAGTCAGCCAACGAGCCGGGATGCGACTTCCCGATTCAGAACCTCCCCTTCGGCGTGTTTGATGGCGATGACGGCGGTGGCCGGATCGGCGTCGCGATCGGCGATCAGGTACTCGACGTGGCGGCGGCGGTTGAGACGGAGGCGATTGCAGTAAACGGCGACGCTGCGTGCGCACTGTGTGCTGACTCGCTCAACCACTTCATGTCGCTCGGCCCGGATGCGTGGCACGGGGCGCGAGCGGCGATCGGACTGCTGCTCTCCGATGAGTCGCCACGGCAGGATCGACTTCTTCGCCCGATGGGCGAGGTGGCCATGCGGCTGCCCGCAGCAATTGGTGACTACACCGACTTTTACGCCGCGCGGCATCACGCGACCAATGTGGGTCGGATGTTCAGGCCGGACGGCGAGCCGCTCATGCCGAACTGGCTGCATCTGCCGGTGGGCTATCACGGCCGTGCGAGCAGCATTGTGGTGTCTGGAACAGAGATCGTGCGGCCCAGCGGCCAACTCAAACCCGATGACGCAGCGCCAGTCTTCGGGCCGTGCCGTCTGCTCGACTATGAACTCGAGTTCGGGGCGTTTGTCGGGGCAGGCAACGCGATGGGGACCCGGGTCGGCATCGGTGAAGCGAGTGACCGACTCTTTGGCGTGGTGATTCTCAACGACTGGTCCGCCCGCGATGTGCAGAAGTGGGAGTACCAGCCGCTCGGGCCGTTCAATGCCAAGAACTTCGCCAGCACGATTTCGCCCTGGGTCGTGACGATGGAAGCGTTGGAGCCCTACCGCGCCGAAGGCCCGGCTCGCGCGGCCGATGACCCGCCGCTGCTCGACTATCTGACGCCAGCACCAGGAAGCCGTGATGCGATCGATGTGCAGGCGGAGGTGACGCTCGCGTCGAAGGCCATGCGGGAGGCCGGCACGCCGGCGGTGCGTCTGAGCCGCGGGACGCTCGCGGATCTCTCCTGGTCGTTCGCGCAGATGCTCACGCATCACACGAGCACCGGATGTCCGATGCACGCTGGTGACCTCCTTGGCAGCGGCACCGTCAGTGGTGCCGACAAAGGCAGCCGCGGCTGCCTGCTCGAACTCACATGGCGCGGCACCGAGCCCATCGACCTGCCGGACGGTACGCAGCGGCGATTCCTTCAGGACGGCGATGAACTGACGATCAGCGCCTGGTGCCATCGTGATGGCGCCGCCCGCATCGGGTTCGGCTCGTGCTCGGGTGTGATTCTGCCAGCGGTGTAGGGCTTCCGCTCAACCCCGGTGGGGGCGGACGCCCGCGCAGCCGGTGAGGGGGACCGCGACCGGCGCAGCGGTTCGTCGCCTGGCGAGTTGTGGCTCCCCAGAGACATCACGTGAATGCAGTGGGATGCAGCAGTGGGCCAGATGAGGGCTCGACGTACTTGAATGGCCGCGTCAGGACGTGGCGACCGGCTCCCCGACCGGGATCGGTTTCCAGTCGGCCCATGACTGCGGGTACTCGGCGTCGTCGATCTCCAACGCGGCCGCGGTCGGGTACAGCGGCCGGAATGTGTCGCACATGACGACGAGTTCGTCCGTGTAGGTCTGGTCGAGCGTGTTCTCGACGGTGCCGGGATGCGGACCGTGGGGAATGCCCTGCGGGTGCATGGTGAGCGAGCCTTCGGAGATTCCACGACGTGCGGTGTACTTACTGTCGCAGTAGTACATCACTTCGTCGCTGTCGACGTTGCTGTGGTTGTAGGGCACCTTGATCGCCTCCGGGTGGAAGTCGAGCATTCGCGGGCAGAAGGCGCAGATGACGAACCCGCCTGCGGCGAACACCTGGTGCGTCGGGGGTGGCATGTGGTGCTTGCCGACGATCGGGCTGAAGTCGTCGCAGCTGAAGCAGTAGGGGTAATAGCACCCGTCCCATCCGACGATGTCGAGCGGGTGATACGGATACGTGTACGAATGCACGCTGTTGACGGCCTTGATGCGCACTTCAAAGTCGCCCATCTCGTCAAAGCAGAGCGGCATCTCGGGGATCCGCAGGTCGCGTTCGCAGTAGGGGGCGTGCTCGAGGAACTGCGACGTCTTCTCCGAGACGTACCGTTTGGGTGGCAGGATGTGCGACGCATTGGCCGTCTCGATGCAGAGGAAGCGATCGTCGGGGGCGCCTTCTTCCCGCGGATCAAACACCATCTTGTAGATCGTGCCCTTCGGAATGACGACGAAGTCACGCGGGCCGAAGGTCAGTGTCCCGAACATCGTGTACAGCGTGCCCGTGCCGTGATGGATATAGAGGCACTCGTCGCCCTGGCCGTTCTTGAAGTGGTAGTCCATCGGCTCGACGGGCACGCAGATACCCAACTCGCAGTCGGCGTTGCCGAAGAGCACGGTGCGTCCGGTGATCGGATCACCCTTGGGTTGCCGATCCATCGACTTGAGGTGCCGCATCCGCATGACGTTGGCTTCGAGGTAGTCGACCTTGGTGGAGTATTCACACTTCCAGCCGGTCACCTGCGTCGGCGGGTGAATGTGATACATGGTGGAGGTGGGGCCGTCGAATCCCTCCGTGCCGAAGACCTCTTCCGAGTACAACACGCCGTCGGGACGGCGGAACTGCACGTGACGCTTTGCGGGAATCTCACCGAGGCTGGTGTAATACGGCATCGCTCACCTCCAAGTCCGGATTGTAGAGGACGCCGCCTGCCCCTGCCGCGGCTATCCTCGCCCACCATGAAGCACATTGCCGTTGTGACGACATCCAGGGCCGATTGGGGCCATGTCGAGCCCGTGCTGCGGGCAATGCAGGGTCGGGTCGGGACCTCGCTGCTTGTTGGCGGGGCGCACCTTGAGGCACGCTTTGGCCGCACGATTGGCGCGATTCGGGAGGCTGGCTACGACGTCAACGCCGAGATTCCTTTTCTCGCCGCCGATGACTCGGATCGGGGTATGGGTGAGGGCATCGGGCGAGCAGTGCTTGGATTCACCCAGTCGCTCGATCGGCTGCGCCCGGACATGCTTCTGTTGATTGCTGACCGATATGAGATGCTCGCGCCGGCCGCGGCGGCCATGGCGATGCGCATTCCAATCGCGCACATCGAGGGCGGCGAAATCAGCGAGGGCGCCATCGATCAGCAGGTTCGCGATGCGCTCACCAAGATGAGCCATCTGCATCTGGTGCCGACCCAGGACGCCGCCGATCGGGTGATCGCGATGAGCGAAGAATCGTGGCGCGTGCATGTCACGGGCGCGCCTTCACTCGATCATCTTCGACTCGACGACATCCCGGACCGCGCATCGGTGGAAGCGGCCGTTGGGCTTCCCCTCGATCCTCCTCCGGTCGTTGTGGCCTTTCATCCCACGACCATGCACCGAGACACTGTCGATGAAGCAGAGGTGTTCTTCGCTGCCATCGAAGCGTGCCCCTCGCCGCTCGTCTTCTGCTTTCCGAACGCCGACGCCGGCTATACGCGCATCATCTCGCTCGCCGAGGGTGTCTGCGATCGCCGCAAGGACGCGGTGCTCCGCGTGAATCTCGATCACCTGCACTACTGGGGATTGCTCCAGCATGCGGCCTGCCTTGCGGGCAATTCCAGCAGCGGCATCATGGAAGCGGCCTCACTGGAACTGCCGGTCGTCAATGTCGGTATCCGCCAACAGGGCCGCACCCGCGCGACGAACATCATCGACGCGGCGGCAGACAGTGCCGCGATCAAGGACGCGCTCGCCGTGGCCACATCGCTGGACTTCCGAGCGTCACTTGCAGGGATGACGAATCCGTATGGTGACGGTCACGCCGCCGAAGCGATCGTCGACGCCATCACATCAGCGCCTACGGGCGAGCGGCTACTGATCAAGCAATGCGGCGCCGCGATGTGCGGTGCGTGATCGCCGCGTCTGTCCTCTTCTCCTCCAGGGGGGGATGCCCGCGCAGCGGACAGTGAGAGGCCCGCTTCGCCGTCGGTTGCGTTCGACTTCACCCATGTGCCGAGCGGCGGTCATTGCCGCCGTCACAGATTCCCGCGACGCTCCTGCTCGATCTCAAGTGACTCGAAGAGCGCCTTGAAATTGCCCTTGCCGAACGACTGGCTGCCGCGGCGACCGATGATCTCGAAGAAGAGCGTGGGGCGGTCCTGCAGAGGCTTCGTGAAGAGTTGCAGCAGGTAGCCCTGATCGTCGGCGTCGACGAGGATGCCGAGGTCCTTGATCCGCTCGTGGTCCTCACGCACCGGCTTGTGCCCGTTCTCGGTGAGCATCGTGTCGACCCGCTTCCAGACGGTCTCGTAGTACTCGTCGGGAATGTGCAGGAAGTCGACGCCGCGGCGGCGGAGTTCGGCGACGGACTCGACGCAGTCATTTGTGCGGAAGGCCAGATGCTGCACGCCCGGCGTCATGTCGTGCCACTCCAAGTACTCCTGGATCTGACTCTTCTTCTTGCCGGGGGCGGGCTCATTGATCGGGAACTTGATGAGGTTGTTGCCGGAGGCCATGACCTTGGACATGAGGGCCGAATACTCGGTCGAGATGTCAGCGTCATCAAAGTGCTTGAACATCGCAAAGCCGAGCACGTTCTCGTACCAGTCCACCCAGTGATTCATCTTGCCGTCGTCGACGTTGCCGACGCAGTGGTCGAGGAACATCAGTCCGCAGGGATTCTTGCGGTTGTAGTCGTTGATCGAGAGGTTTTTGATGCGTCGGAAGCCCGGCTCGAAGTCGCCGCCTTCCTTCACACGCTCGATGGCGTAGTCGCCTGTGCGACTGACGAACGAGTGCACCGCGCGTCCGTAGGTCTTGATGCCCGCCGTCGTTACCGTGCCGGTTTCGTCCGAAAGCGTGAGCGGCTCGTAGGCGGCCTCGGCGCCGTTGGCGATGGCCTGTTTCCATGCGGCCTCTGCATCCTCGACCGTGAAGGCGATGTCCTTGACGCCGTCGCCGTAGCAGCGGAGCTCTTCGGCCGCGGGGTCGTCCTTGGAGAGCGGTGTCTCCAGGAGCATGCGGATGTTGCCCTGCGTGAGCAGGTACCGCGAGCGATCGCGACTGCCGGTCGTCAGGTCGGCCATCTGCTCGATGGTGAACCCGAAGGTGTAGGCATAGAAGAATGCCGCCTGCTTGGCGTTGCCGACGAAGAAGCGAACGTGATCGACATCGACGAGGGCGAGCGGGTCGGTGGCGGTCTGGGGCTGCGACATGTTGGCGGTGGTCATCGGGTGGGGCTCCTCT
>CAYQJN010000037.1:0-16713 GCA_964417845.1 uncultured Isosphaeraceae bacterium | reverse complement strand
GCTCAAGCGACCCGGTGTAACCGACGCTGATGCGGACGAGCCCAGGTGAGATGCCCGCCTCCCTGAGAGACGACTCATCCATCTCACTGGACGTTGAGAGCGCTGGGCAGGAGAGGAGGGAATCTGCGAAACCGAGGCTCACGGCCATCCACCCGAATCCTTCGACATTCTGGAGGTGCTCCATGAAGGCGCTTGCTCGTGCTGAGTCGCCGACGTCAATGGTCAGCAATCCCCCTGCACCATACCCATCATTGACCAGCTCCTTGAGGCGCTGATGATCCGGGTGGCAGGGGAGCCCCGGGTAACTCACGTCGACACCCATCGCCTGGAGTCGATCCGCAAAGGCCATCGCTCGTTCGCTGTGGGCTTTGACTCGCAGTGGGAGGTGGGGCAGGCGCATGGCGACCTCGTAGGCCCCGCGAGGATCGAGCGTAGGCCCCAGCAGCATGAGGGCACCGGTGTGAAGATCAAAGAGCTCGTCGATGAACGCCTGCTCGCCGCATACGACACCAGCAACCAGATCGCTGGCCCCGTTGATGAACTTCGTGAGGCTATGCACGACGACGTCGGCGCCATGGAGTTTGGGTGTCACGGTGATGGGCGCAAAGGTGTTGTCCACGACCAGCCGAGCACCGTGCCGATGGGCAATCTCCGCTAGCTTTGGAATGTCTGGAATACGCAGCGTGGGATTGGCAATTGTCTCGACGTGTAGCACTTTGGTCCCCGCTCGAAAGGCCGCTTCAACGTCAGCCTCATTCTGAGTATCGACGAATGTCGTCGTGATCCCCGTCTTGGCAGGAAGGAAGTCGTTGAGCAGGGCCCAAGTGCCGCCGTAGAGCGTGTTGGAGGCCACGACATGGTCTCCTGCATTGCAGCATTGCAGGATGACAGCCGAGATCGCGGCCATACCACTGCCCGTGCAGTAGGCCGCCTCACACGCTTCCATGGCGGCGAGCTGGTGGGCCAGCACCAGCACGGTCGGATTGAAGTGGCGCCCGTAGAGGTAGCAGCCTCCCGTGTCGGGTCCACGCATCCCCTCAAAGAGTTCCGGCATGGTGCCAGCCTCAAGCACGGTGAATGTACTACTCGTTTCGATGGACAGATTGACGCCGCCGTGTTCACCAAACTCGTGACGAACGGAAGCGAGGGCGTCTGCGGGATCGTGCGGTGGGCGTACAGTCATGGCGGTCTCCATTGGGCACCACATGGTATGAATGTCGGGTGTATGGTGGCCCCCATGCCCCATCCCGAACATCCGAATCTGCACGTGCTTGAGCACCCGCTCATTCAGGACAAGCTGGCGCGGATCCGCGAAGTCGGCACGCCGCCAGGGTTTTTCCGCTCGCTGGTATCTGAGGTCGCCGGGTTGATGGTGTTTCAGATCAGTCGGGACCTGCCGCTTCGGAAGGACCGGGTGCAGACGCCTCTTGAGGAGACCGATGTCTACCGACTCGGGGCTCCTGTGACCATCGTCCCAATCCTGCGTGCCGGGATCGGACTCGCGGATGGTGTCGCATCCCTCATGCCTGAGGCACGCGTCGGGCACATTGGGCTCTATCGGGATGAAGAGTCGCTCGAGCCGGTGAGCTACTACTGCAAACTTCCGGATGACATCGAGAAGGGCCCTGTGTTTCTAGTCGATCCCATGCTGGCGACAGGTGGCTCGGCAGTGGCCGCGGTGAAGGTGCTGCGGTCTCATGGATGTGAGGATGTGCGGCTGGTCTGTCTCGTCGCAGCGCCGGAGGGTGTCCTCGCCATGTGTGAGGCGGACTCCGGCGTGCCAGTCTTTACCGCGGCGCTGGATCGGGAACTCAGTGACATCGGCTACATCCTGCCTGGACTCGGTGATGCGGGCGATCGGATGTTCGGGACGCGCTGAGGCCACCTGAACCGAGTTTGGCTGGATTCTGGTTGACAGTGGAAGCGGCATGTGGTGCCATTCGACATGGAGGGGACTGCGTGAGAGGAGCAGGTCATGCGGCAGCTGTTGATTGGCGGAGCATCTCTGGTGGTCGTGGCAGGCGCCGCAATGGGCGATGGAGCCTGCTGCATTCAGGCACTGAGTGGCCACTGGTTCTGCATCGAGACGTCGGCGACGCACTGCGAGGCTGAGGGGGGCGCCTGGCACGGCGAGAGCACGACGTGCGCGGGGAAGCAGTGTCCGGACGACATGCTGGGTGCCTGCTGCGACTTCAACGCGTGTGTTCCGTCGGGCCAAACGGCCTGCGAGGCGTTCTTTGGGGTCTGGTACGGTCCGGGTTCGGAGTGCGAGACGACCCCCTGCGGTGAGGCATTCGGTGCATGCTGCATTGCGCATTCCAGTGGCGATGGGGAGTGTGTGTTCACATCCGAAACCCACTGCGATGAATTCGGCGGGCAGTTCTTCGGCGCATGGACATCGTGCGAGGACGTGTCGTGCGTCACCGTCGACGGTGCGTGCTGCGTGGCGCTGGCGGACGGCACGATGCAGTGCCTTGAAACGACTGAGTCGCATTGCGCAGCCGAGGGTGGTGAGTGGTTCGGGGTCGGGTCGACTTGCTTCGACACACCATGCGGAGGCAGTGGCGAGGGCGCCTGCTGCGTTGAAGGCTACTGCGAGATGGTGACGGAACTCATGTGCGGCAAGGCGGAGGGTGAATGGTTTGGCTGGGGCGTTCCTTGCGGCGACGTGGTCTGCGGTCCCGGCCCGATGGGCGCCTGCTGCATCAACGGAGCCTGTTACATGCTGCCCGCCGATCCGTGTGGCCTGGAGGGCGGCGAATTCATGGGGCAGGACACGCAGTGCAAGGATGTGGTCTGCGGCAAGCCAATGATCGGCGCATGCTGCCTGGCATCTGCGGATGGGACATGGCATTGTGTAGAGACGTCTGAGACGCACTGTCTGGCCGAAGGTGGCGATTGGCAGGGCGAAGGAACGCCCTGCGCGAATGTGCCCTGTGGTGCCCCTGAGACAGGGGCCTGCTGCGTCGACTGGACCTGCCATCAGTTGACCGAGGTGCACTGCGCTGCAGAGAAGGGTATCTGGTTGGGATGGGGTGTGCCCTGCGAGGACGGAATCTGCGATGAGCCTCCGATGCCCGGTGCGTGTTGCGTGCCGACGCCCAATGGCGGAGAGATCTGTGTCGAAACGAATGAACAGCACTGTGCACAGGAGGGCGGTGACTGGCAGGGGAATGGCACGACATGCGGCGACGTCACGTGCGGCGCCGTTGAGAGTGGCGCGTGCTGTATTCCGGCTGCCGGTGGAATCACCTGTGTCGAGATCGGCGAGTGGCACTGCATGCAGGAAGGCGGCGAGTGGCACGGAGACGGTTCGACGTGTGGAGACACGGATTGCGGCGCTGCGTCCCATGGTGCGTGTTGCATCAATGGTGGTTGCCTGATGCTGACGGTTGACGACTGCGAAATGGTGCACGGCATCTTCCACAATGCAGGTTGCGAGGATGCGCTGTGCCCGCCCTATTGCCCCGGCGACATCAACGGAGACGGCTTCGTCGGCGTGGACGACATCCTGATCCTTCTCGCACACTGGGGGCCGTGCGTCTGACTGCGGTTATCGCTTCGGAAGTCTTTCTCGCCACCAGGTCACGAGGGCATCGGATGCAGCATCACCGATGCCGAATGCGGCATGGATGGACCGCGCGCACGCCGTGAGGGCTTTGATGCGATCATCGCTGTTGCTGGCGTTCTGCGCATCAACAAAGGACGTGCCGCCCTGGCGCCATGCGGCCACGTTGTCGGGCGTTGGGAGGTTCATCACGTTCGATGCCGAAACCTTGATCGCCTGCGGAGATCGGGCGGCGCCCAGATGGCGGTGCATCGCGATGATGGCGGCAATCGGGCTGGCGAGCAGGGCGGCCACGAGCGGCAGGTCATCGGCGTTCGAAGTCCTGATCGTGATGACAGGGACGCTTGGGAGCCACCGGCCGTGTTCGTCCAACACCGGTTCCAGCACGCGGGTCTGCGTCGGAAGTAGCACTTTGGGCTGCAGGCGGGATTCGGCCCAGCGGCGCATCTCTTCGGAGAGGTTGCCTAGTCGGATCACCGGGGCCGCCCATGACTGTTTGAAGATCCGGACGGGGGCCACCGACCACCGGCAGTGAGCGGGATCCAGCAGGCCGCTGGTGATGAGCGCCGCGGCGCCCTGTGGCATGGTCCCACCGCAGTCTTCAATCGCGGGCTTCAGTCCGTTGTACTGGTCGCGAAAGTCGGCGGTGGCTGTGGCGATGGTGCCGAGCTTCTCTGAGCACCGGAGTGGCGGGAGGTCAGGAAGGCCGAGGGCGGGAGCCGCCATGGGTGCCCATGAATCCGCGGAGGGGGTCGGGCAGGATGGAGATTCGATTGGCGGGAGGTCGTGCAATCGGCGGCTCCGCCGCGTTGAGGTGCCACCTGTCAAACCAATGACACAGGTGTGCACCTGCGCGTCGTACAGACGCTCCTGAGTTGACCAGACAAAGTCGAGGGTGGCGTGTTGTGTCAACTCCCGGCGGATCAATTGCGCGTCCCTTGCGGAGAGAAACGACAGGGGCTGCACCATCCCGAGCCGACCATCAGGTCGAAGTGATCGAGCGCTCATGAGCAGGAAGATGGCGGCCTGGTCAATGTACGGAGGAAGTTGAAGATGCAGGAGGTCCGCCGCCCGCCTGCGAAGCGACTCGGCCCCACTGCTCTTGAGTGGCGTTCCAAACGGAGGATTGCCGAGAATGAGGTCGGCCCGCGTTCGCGGAAGTGCCGACGGGGAGATTGCATCACCGCAGGTGATTCCCGCCGCCGCTGCAGGGTCGCCGCCTGCCAGTGTGATGAGCCGTCCGCGGGTCCAGGCGATGGCGTGCGGATCCGTGTCCCAGCCACGCAGCGAGGGACCGATGCGGCGCCAGGCCGCTACAGCGTCACCAGGTTGGCGTTCGACCAGCCTACGCCCTGCTTCAAGCAGAAACCGCCCGGTGCCACAGGATGGATCAACGATCGTTGGAGTGGAATCTGGATGGGTGTGGAGCCAAGGCGTGAGGATTTCGGAGACGATTGCCTCGACGAGTTTTCCCGGGGTGTAGAAGGCCCCGGCCCCGTGTCGCCAGGATTCTCTGTCTTCGTTGGCCAGGAGGCCACTGAGGAGTGGAATCTCCGGTTCAAGATCGGGTCGTTGTGCGGCCAGCAATTCAATCGCTGGCAGGGTGGCCATCCCGTCCTCCTGGAGCGTGCGCACGATGTCGGCAAGGTGGGGCACGGGATTCGACGATACCCGGAACAGGCCCTCAGGGCCTGAACATTGGTTTTCTGGGGGGATGGACTTGTCCCGATCGCCGTAGCACGGCACAGTGGGGGGAGCAACGAGGCAAGGGAGTATGGCCATATGAGACATGTGCGTTGGATGAGCGGCGTGGCCGCTATGTGTGTTGCCGGTCTGAGTGCTGCCGACTCCATGACGCGGCTTGGATGTGACGGGGACGCAACGCAGGATGGACAGGTCGATACAGACGACATTCTCGAAGCGATTGCCTCGTGGGGATCGACCGGTGGATTCGATGCCGACGGTGACGGCATCACCGGCGTCCCTGAACTCCTGCTCATTCTGGAAGAGTGGCAGCGGCCCTGTCATCCCTTTCACGACAACATGTCCGTGACATTTGACTATGCCCAGGGCGTGGCAATCATCACCGGTACGGGGTTGGCGGATCACCCAATGGGGCCGTTCGACGGCTCGACCGGATGTCACAATCCGAACACCCCAGCCGACATGAATGACACGTGGCGTATTCCACTGGTGCCTCAGGTTGGGAATCAGTCAGGCATCGACTATATGGACCAGATGGGAAAGGTCGGGGTGTCTCTGAACGGTGTTGCGTTCTACAACCCATACGACGCAGGCGGCATCGACGCGCCGAGCACCATCTGCTTCGATGATTTCAATGGCCACCCCTCGGTTGATGGCCGGTACCACTATCACCAGACGCCTACCTGGGGCTACGGCGACAGCATGGGGCACTCCGAAATCATCGGGTACGCCGCAGATGGCTACCCCGTGTACGGCCCATACGAATCAGCCGGTGTGTTTGCCAAGGATGTCTCCGGTTCGATGGCGCTTGACGCCTGCAACGGCCATGACGACGCCGATCGAGGGTACCACTACCACTCGATCTCCTACGATCTCGACGCCAGTGGGTTCCCGTGGATTCAGGGGTGCTGGCACGGAAATCCGGAGACGAGCAACTTCGAAGCGGGCGGCGGAGGCGGTGGCGGTGGTGGCCCGTGCGACGACGGTTGCGGTGCTCACATGATTCCGCCAAACATCTGCCAGTGCGTGCAGTCAGATCCGCAGTACAGCTACTGCTGTCAGGACTGGGATGCAGCATGTCAGACCTACGCCGAGAATGTCTGCGGACTACCCTGACACTTCGTGCGCTGGCAACGGTTGGTAACGAAACTGACGACGGTCGCGATTCTCGCGACCGTTGTCTCATGTGTCGGGCCACACCGTGGAAGGTCGGTGGCTGTCTCGGATGTAGACGGCGTGGTGCAAGTGCCGCTCGACCCGACCGATTCGCCGCTCGTGGTCCTGCTCTTCTCAAGCCCGGACTGTCCAATCGCCAACGCCATCGCGCCGGAAATCGAACGGCTTCACCGCCAGACGGTCGAAGCGAATGGTCGGTTCTATCTGGTCTACGCGCGGGCCGACATCACGCCAGCGCGAGCGATTGAGCACGCCAGGCAGTTTGGAATCACGGCGCCGATTCTGTTGGACAGAGATCAGGAACTGGTGGCTCACGTCAGGGCCACGGTCACCCCCGAGGTCTTCGTGATCCGAACCGATCGGGGTGAGATGGATGTGGTGTATCAGGGCCGCGTCAACAATCTGTACGCATCGCTCGGCAACCGGCGCGACGTGGCAAGCGAACACTACGCTCGCGATGCCATTGCGGCGGCAGCGACCGACGAGGAAGTTGAACCAGCGTTCCGGAAGCCGATCGGCTGTTATCTGGAGCGTCACTGATGACGGTGGCATGGCTCCTCATGGCGATCGCCACCACGCCACCGTCCACCGTGACATGGGCCGATGTGCGGCCCATCCTCGAGCAACACTGCGCCGCGTGTCATCAGGAGAATGGACCAGCGCCGTTTCCACTGCTCGAGGCCGCCGATGTGTCCCGGCGGGCGGGGTTCATCCGAGAGGTGACGGCGCAGAATCTGATGCCCCCGTGGATTCCCTCGGACGCGGGCGTACCGCTTCGTGGAGGCCGGGGCCTGACCGATCGGGAGAAGGCGATTCTGCACTCGTGGGCGGCGGGGGACCATCCGATCGGCGAGGACGCCGCGCCCGCGCGGCCGCCGTCACCGCCCCGTGCCGCCGACGATCTGGTCGTGACCATGCCTGACGCGTGGGTCATTCCCGCGGAGGGTGGAGAGAACTGGGGTCGACGGGAGCGCGACAAGAGGACCTTCGCGTTTCCCATCGGAAACGCCAGGCCACTTCGAGCGACGGCCGTGTCGCATGTGTCAACGGCGCCCACGGCGATTCATGCCGTCACCTATCTGGCCGATACGACCGGCGCTGCCGTGTGGAACGATCAACGTGACGATGAGCCCGGCACCTACATGTCGGGAGATGTCAGAGACCATCCGACTGGCGAACTGGGTGGAACCGGTGTTGGTGCGCGAACAATCAGATTGCCGACCGGATTCCACTGGGAGATTCCTTCCGGTGCTGATCTGGCCATGGAGGTGCATTACCGGCCGGTCGGCAGGCCTCTTCCCCTGACGGATCGTGTTGCGTGGGATCTCACGCACGATCCGGCGTCACGACCGATTCGTACGCTGGTGTCCATGGTTCGAAGCATGGATGTGCCTGTCGGCGAAACGCAGGTCCTTGAAGATCAGGTGGTGTTGGAGCACGCGGTCGATTTGGTGACCATCATGCCGAGGGCCATGGGCACATGTACATCCCTGCGTCTCACGGCAGACATACCCGGCGAGGGTGAGACGGTTCTCTTCGACGCACCCGAGTGGGATCCACATTGGCGATTCTCATATGTTCTTGAAGACCCGCTGCACCTTTCGGTCGGGACGGTTCTGACATCGGCCTGGCGCATCGAGAATACGGAAGCGAATCCCCGCAACCCATTCATTCCACTGGAGCGTTTGAGTATGGCAAAGCGGACGGGCGCGGTGGCCATGCTGCTTGGGGTGGCCGCAGAGGATGACGTATCGGACCAGGCCCTGCAGGCGTGGCTGCGGTCCATGATGCGGTCACGGATTCGGTAGTCAGGGGGGATCCAGTCGGCGCGACTTCCTGGCGGTGGCGTGATAGAGTCCGCTCACACCCCAAGGCTTTCAAAAGGAAGACCCCGATGATGTACCTCCGATGTGCGCTCTCGATTTTCGCGATGAGTATCAGTGTGATGATGTACGGATGTGGTTCACCATCGCCGGCGACTCGAGGCGCGCGACTCGACAGTGCCGATGCAGCAGCCACCGCGCTCGCTGGATTTCGACGTGACTCGAAAGCGTCCAAGTTTTTTGCGGATGCGTATGGTTGGGCCGTGTTCCCCGAAATCGTCAAAGGAGCGCTGCTGGTAGGTGCTTCGAACGGGCATGGCGAGGTTTACCGGGGTGGCGCCTTGGTCGGGTATGCCAGTGTGACGAGTGTCACGGTCGGCGCGCAAGTTGGTGGACAGTCCTACTCAGAGATCATCTTCTTCCAGGACGAAGCGGCGTTTGATCGCTTTACGTCAGATCAGTTCACGGGTCAGGCCTCGGCGGGCGCGGTCGCCGGTGACTCAGGTGGTCTGAATCTGGTGGATTACAATCATGGTGTTGCGGTCTTTACGCGCAATAATGCTGGGTTGATCGTCTCTGCCGACATAGGTGGGCAAAAGTTCCAGTACGAGGCCAAATAGGCTTTGGGCGCCTTTGAGGGCGGGAGTACTACGGCACTCCACGCGTTATCCACCGATTCATCCACTAGGTTGTCCACCACCTTTGCATGACTTGCAGCAGGTGCGCCAGCGCCGTATCAATACATGCGTTGTCGCTGCCTGCTCGGCCGAGGCCGGACTGGCGCAAGGCTCTTTGAAAAGCGGAGAGATACGTGTCGGAACGCGAGGAATGCCTCCGGTTCGACCTCACGATGAATCGCAAGGTTGATCGAACCACACACGGTTTCCCGACATTCCGGTGTGGAGGTTGAATACATACCGGGGGGCACCCGTTTCTCGCAGTCTCATTTGGACGTGCAGTGTCGCGATCGGCGGCACTCACACTGCAGAAACCAGATGACTTCGATGCTCTGGAGATGTAGGGGCGCCTCAGCGCTCCCGAATACGGCCGCAGGTTCGCCTGAGACCGAGTCTGATCTTGAGGGAGTCGAAGACGAGCGGCGATCATGCTGGACTGAAATCTTCGGATCACAGGCAAGGCAACCGCCGTATCGTGACAGTCCACTGTGGCAGACGCCACAGACCTCGCCGCAAGGTGGCTGTGATATGTCCTGCATGTGACAGCAGACCAGCGTGCAGAGGAGTTCGAGGGCGGCATGGCTGCCCGGGCCGGCGGTTCCGGCGGCCCGAGCACTCGATGCCGTGGACCACCTCACGCGACCAAGTCAAGCAGCCGGTCGAGCATCCCGAATCGGAATCGGGATTGCCTGTGAATCTCAGGATTCGCAGGACGGCCGATGGAAGTCTTGCCAAGACCGCGAGGGGGACGACATCAGTCAGGCGTGGCAACCCTGGGCGCGACGGTGCCCGGAGGGAGTCCGATTGTCCCGCTGCCATACTGAGGTTGCTCGAAGGGAATGGAATGTGCAAGCCAGCAGAACACTCGTCGCGAGGCAACGCGGCGGGGACATGGCCATTCGACGGACACCGACACGCCCGCGTGCACCGGGTAAGGTGGGGTCGCCCACCGAGATCACCGCGAGTGCCAGCCATCGTCGAAACGCTGAAAGGCGACGAATGAAGGCTGGTCCGGTTCAGCCCGGCCGAGCAGTCAGCGACATTCGTGCAGGAAGCACGATCAGGTCAGACGGACCCACACCCGACTGACTTGGAAGAGGAGAGAGCGAGGACAAGTTCAACGACTTGTCCTCGCTTTTCTTTTTTTGAGGCGGACGGACTTGTTCCCTCAGCCCGCGCGGACTCCGTCAATTGGAAGCGCCGGAGGAAGATCCTCTTCGGAAGGCGCCATGATCTCCATGGTCGTGATCCATGCCTTCGGGATCTTCTGAACGCTACCGATCTGGTCGGGGCCACGGGAATCGGTCAGGGCAATGAACTGAGCGGATTCATGGATCAGGAGTCCCACCGTGTGCACTTCCGCGAGCGGTTTGAGCGCAAACTCCACCATGTCCTCGGGATCTTCCCAGCCGGGACCTCCCCGGGCCTCCGCATCGACCCATCGCACCGATACGACGGGCCACGCGCGATCGAGCGTGCGTTCCACGTCGTTTGAGTGAGTGGGTCCGTTGGAGTCAAGCGTCGGTCGAATCTGGGGCATGGGGTCCTCCATCAAGGGACAAGACCGCCGGTGCCCGATCTCTTTCATTGGCAGCGATAGACTGCACCGAAGCATCACTCAGGAGGCGAGAGAGCCATGCGCAGGCCGATTTTTTCAGCAGTTGCAGGGATCGTGATGGTGTCAGTGTGGGTGATCGCTACGAGGGCCGCGGTCCCCACCGCCGAGGTGCCTACATTGCCTCTCGGCTCCACCAGCGACACTGCTTCGCCGATGACGCTGCTGATACGGGCAGGAGACCTCGGCGCCGTGCGGCAACTGCTGGATGTGGGAGACGATCCCAATGGACCGCCCGGGGTCCGACCACCGCTCGTGGAAGCGGCCCTGGCGTGCCGCCCTCGCGTGGCGATGCTGCTCCTTCAGCGGGGGGCAGACGTCGATGTGGCCTTTGGGCCCTCCCGGATGACACCGCTGCTGGCCGCAGTACAGTCCTTCTGCCCCTCCGTGGCTCGGCTGCTCCTGGAACATGGGGCTGATCCCCACGCGGCGACTCGTGACGGCGTGACGCCGCTCATGGCGGCTGCGTGGTGGGGGTCCACGGACTGCCTCAGGTTGCTGTTGGCGCAGGACCCGGACCTGTTGGCCGTGGACCATCAAGGCCACGACGGCGTGTATCTGGCAGCACTGCGAGGGCATGCCTCCTGTCTGAGTCTTCTTCTCGACGCGGGCGCCGATGCCAGTCGCGGCACGGTGCAGGGGTGGACGCCCATGCTGGCCGCCGCCCGAAGTGGATGTGCCCGTTGTGTGACGACGCTGCTCAAGCATCACGCTGGCGTCGGCAAGCAGGGGCCCCGAGGAGAAACACCTCTGGATGAAGCAGCGTCTCATTGCCATCCGGAGGTCGTGAACGTGCTGCTTGCGGCAGGTGCTACTGCGACACGGCACACGATGGAGACGTCCATTGATCACGCGTGCCCGTCGGTTCTCACACTGCTGCTGTCGACCTCATCGACATGGGATGATGCTCGCCGCCAGCTGCGTGACATGAAGGTGCGTGTCGAGCGGGCGGTGCAGAAGGCGCCGCTCACCGAGGCCATCCGACGTCGGCTTGACGCGTGCAATGCGGCGATCGATAAGGCCCGCATCGCTGTGGAAAAGGAGGCATCCTGACATGCAGTTTGTTCCCAGCGAGATCGATGGCAACACGATGGTGATCGCCATTGATGGTGGTCTGGATGCAACCACGTCGGCCCAGTTCACGAGTGATGTGCTCGCAATGGTGGATGGGGGCGTGGACAGACTCATCATCGACTGTCGTGGGCTCACGTCCTTGACCAGCCAGGGGATCGGTGCCATTCTTCGATTGCATAGCCGGGCCGCGTCTCGCGGAGGGGATGTGAAGCTGTGCGCCGTTCCCGGCCTGGTCATGCAGGTGCTGACCATGATGAGGATGGACCGTATCTTTGGGGTCTACCCTGACGTCGATCGGGCTCGCCTGTCATTCCAGGCATCGTCTGGCGGCTGATTCAGGGGCCATCACGGGGCGATAACACGGGGCCTCTCAATTCTACTTTGAGGTGGGATGCAGGCCCGATATGCTCGATTCGGTTCCCTGAGATGGAGATCCGAGAGGAGTGTCTCATGCTGATGCAGAGGGTTTTTGCGTCGATTGGTGTTGTCTGTGGTGTCCTGGCGTTGGGCCATGATGCCTCCGGACACGGCCAGATTCAACGGGTTGATGACCTCCTTGCCGGAACCGATCTGTGTGTGATCGCCGTGCCCACCGGCCATCAAACCACAATCGACGCGGCGGCGTCCGGGTCACGTGAGTATGGAGACGTCCTCGAGGTTGTTTCGCCTGTGCTCTCGCGCGGCGATGCCCCAAGAGAAGGCGAATCGCTGTTTCTGTTCCGGGCACTTGCTGATGGGGATGCACTGTTGTCATCAGGCCATGTTCCGGCAATGGAGATCGGTCGACCGTACCTGCTCCTTCTTCGCAGCCGCGACCGGGATGCGGGGAGTTGGGACATCGTGGCAGGTGACCAGGGCGCGTTCCGGCTCGTCTCTGATGAAGGGTCCTCCGGCGAGATCTATCCAATGCGGTTTGATCGCCGCGGGATCACCGGTCTTAACGACGATGGCATGCTTGAGCTCACGCCGAATCTCGACGGGATTGTCGATGGCCTGGCGATTCCGACTGGGGATCTGGATGCGCTGATGTCGGCCGCGCCGGTTCCGACCGGTCAAAGCGCGCTGTCCGCCATGACCCGTGAATCGTGGCTCGGTGGTGGGGTTCTCTCTTTGAACGAGCTGCTGCGAATACTGGCCACGACTGAGCCTGGCGACGCATCTGCGCTGGCCATGCATGATCACGGCACCGAAGGCCCGATTCCCCTTCCTGATTCAGGATCTGTATCCGAACGCGGCGGGATTGTCGATCTGTGTGTGTGCAATCGATGGGAGCTCATGCTGATCATCGACGCGCTCCCGGAGCACTTCTGGGCGTTCGACAAGGACATGCACAGTATGTGGACTTACAACCAGTTCATGGATATCTACCGCTATTACATCGATCCCGGGTGGGCTGGCGGAAACGAGGTCAATGAGTTTGGTGGATTCACGTCAAATGCAAATATGCAGGACCAGTACGGCTACTCGTGGGGAACAAACACGCTTGGAGTGACCCAATCCTGGATTCCCAATGATTGTGAGTGTTGCTGGTTTGTCGAGACGGATGTCCATTACAACCCGAGGTTCACCTGGTTGGACGACATCGATGACACACTGTATCGCTACTCCAGCGACGATCGCGCCTTGTATCGCCCGGTGCTCGCGCATGAGCTTGGCCACACCTGGGGATATCAGAGCGAAGGATCGACTGGATCCGCCTGTCCCGAAACGTACAACTACGATCGTCACTCGGTCATGCATGCCTACTACGACGATGTCATTGAGACTGGAAGGGGCTTGCATCTCTCCGACGCCATGATGATCCGAGCGGGATACGAGGATCAGACCGTGACGACGGCCCTGATTGATGTTGGATGCGAGTCCTATTACGTGGACTCGGCGGGGCAGCTGGACGGGAGCTATTTCTATCCGGTCTGCCCCGACCCGAATGAACCCGTGACCCTGTATGACGTCGTCATGGAGAACATGACCACTGGATGGGCGCTGCACGACGTGGAATTGCGTGTGTATCTCTCCAAGAACAACCACACGATTACGGAGAGCGACCGGCTTGTCGGTACGTGGACGTGGTCTGAGTTGTCCCCGGAGACATGGTGGCAGGGCGATCTGACTTTTGTCTGGCCCGATGACCTCGATTCTGAAATCTACTACATCGGTCTCATGATGTACTTGCCGCAGGACGAGTACGTGCAGGAAGACTTCTACTCGAGCAATAACACGACCTGGATGGAGATTCCATGTCCGGGCAACCCGGGGCCCGATACGCCTTCGTGTGGTACTCCGACAATCATCGATCTCCCGAACTGGGGTTTCTACACCGATGTGGTCTGGATTCCCTACCCATTTGGTTTGGATGACAATGACCCGCCGATGGAGCTCTGCTGCTCGCCGGGGGGCGTGTTTTATGGGCCGGACCTGTGGTATGAGTTCACGCCGCCATCGCACGGATTGGTCACCATCACCTTTGATGGCGCTTCGGATGTCATTGCCCTTTACGAAGCAGATGAGGCATGCAGCGGCGGTTCTCCGGTTGCGTGCACGTGCGACACTGGAAGCCATGGAAGCGGAGGAAACCCCGCATTTGGCGGTCAGGGTGAATTCGCTGCGTTGCAGGCACCGGTCGGAGCTGGCAAGCGATACCTCGTGCGAGTCGGAAGCCTGACGGGCGAGCCGGCCGGAGGGTATCTCAATATCGGGTACCGCCTGGAAGGTGTTCCAGGTGACTCTGTCACGCTCGCCATGCCGCTTGATGGAGTGGTGTTTGAGACACTGGAAGACAATTCGTACCAGTCGGGCCCGGAGGCAGAGTGCAGCCCGAACAAGCCCAAGGCCGAGTGGTATTCCTGGGTGGCTCCCGCGGATGGTGAAGCGTGGGCGAGCACGTGCGATCTCTCCACGTCCTTTGACACTGCGTTGGCAATCTTCAAGGCCGAGGACTGCCCTGATTGTCTTCCCATCGCGTGCAATGAAGATGCGGATCCGCCCTGTGGCGTGCTCGGTGCCTCTCATGTGACGTGGGATGCGGTTGTGGGTCAGAAGTACCTGATTCGCATCGCTGGTGGGAGTGAGGATGGTGAGTACGTTCTTCGCGCAGGTGTTCATGCGGGGGCACCGCAGAATGATGCGTGCAGTGACTTGGCCTCCATTTCAGAGGGCGTTCATCCATTCAGCACGCTCGGGGCGAGTGAAGATCAAACTGGAGGATGCGCTGGCGAGAAGACTGATGGTATCTGGTTCAAATACGTCGCCAGCCACAGTGGATTTGTGACCATCTCCACCTGCGAGGACGACGGGGGCGATGCGGACTTCGACTCGAAGCTGATTGCGATTCAGCCGGGGACATGTGAGGAGGCCCTTCGCTGTGGACGCGTTTGTGGTGAGTACGGTTCGAAACTCAACCTGTGGGTCCAAGCGGACAGTTATCCGCTGCTTCTCGGCGGTGCGCCCCTGATGGGTGGTTTTGAGACTGGGCAGGGTGATCTGGCGATTTCCCTCGATGTGCGCTGCATCGGTGATGTCGATGGAGATGGTGGCGTGAACATCAATGATCTGCTGCTGCTGATCGGCGGATGGGAAGGAGTTGATCCGCTTCTGGACTTCAGCAACGATGGTGTGGTTGGGATCGACGATCTGCTTGCGATGCTGGATCGATTCGGTTGCACCACCGAGCCGTGATTCCGCCGGGCTGAGCACCAGTTGCCAGCCCCTGTGCGCACCCACCTGATTGATTCTCACGAGTCCATCAGGTGGGTGCTTGTTCTTGGTGACCGATCTGGTGGGCATTCTCGGACATTTCAGGGATTCTCGGGCCTGTCATGGAGTATGGTGAATCGACCTGTTGAGAGGGAGCCGATTGATGAGAATGGCTCATGGGTCTGCCGCGACGGTGCTGGCAGCCGCGATGCATGTGCTCGCCATGGCTGGCGCCGATCATGTGACTGGATGGACCTTCGACGAGGGCTCCGGGAGCATCGCGTGGGACGACGCAGGCGATACCTTTGGCGTGCTCCACGGGCCGGTGTGGACCGAGGGGATCTCCGGGGCGGCCATTCAGTTCGATGGGCTCGATGATTTCGTGGAGATCACCGATGGCAACGGGCTGCCGGAGTCGTTGACCACACTGGACGCGGGCACCATTGCCATGTGGTTCCGATTTGACACGACTCCCGAAGCGGGCGTGATTCATTCGATGTTGTACTGCGGCCGCGAGAGCTCCGATAGCGATCGCTCATCCTTCCAGGTAGAAGTCGGGCACTCGCAGGTCAACAGCAAGTTGTACTGGACGATCACCGAGCCGGCCGACGATCAGCCCACACTGTGCTACGACTCCAGCATCAACCTCACTGAGGGCGTCTGGTACCACTATGTGCTGGTCGTGGATGAAGCAGGGAACACCGGCTATCTCAATGGCGAGGAGATGACCGGTCGACATTACAACTTCGGATCTCCAGATGATCGAAGGTTCTTCGCAGACCTGCCCATCCAATCGATGTTTCACCTTGGGCACGGGTTGTTTGGTGGGGACCAGTTTCTCCATGGTGCACTGGATGAGATCCGTATCTGGGATCGACCCCTGGCCGGATCCGAGGTGCAGGCCTACTTTGATTCGTTCGACTACGATCCGCCCGATCCGCCTGATCAGGACGGTGTCACCATCGTGTCACCGGAGGATGGCGATGTTGTCTCGGGCGAGGTCGTCATCGCTGGCACCAGCGTGGGATTGGAGGGCGGTCACATTCGTGTGCGCATTGGCGACAACGAGCCAGTGGAGGTGGACGGCGTCGAGACGTGGTCCTATGGCTGGGACACCACGACGACGCCCGACGGTCCAGCCATGATTCGTGTTGTCGGACGGGCATGTCAAAACTGTCCGAGTTACTCCCATGAGATTTCCGTCGAAATAGACAATGTGCCACCCGTCATCGGCTTCTCATCGGTGGCTGATGGCGAAGTGCGATGGGGCAACGTTGCGGTTGCAGGTTGGACCGATGCCGATGGAGCAGTGACCCTATCGGTCAACGGCGGCCCCCCCGAACCGGTGGAAGGTGCCAATCCGTGGACACTCGATGTTGACAT
>CAYQJN010000036.1:0-17240 GCA_964417845.1 uncultured Isosphaeraceae bacterium | reverse complement strand
ACCCCGGATGCGGACTGGAATCTCAACCCGACCGACAACCACCTGCAGGCCACCAATCGGTCCGTCATAGGGTTGTCCTGTGGGGGGAGTGAACTCGACCGACGCCCCAGGCGTGGCCGTCTCGATGTGGAGCCCCACCACCCCATCTCCGCCCGGCAGGGCGACGTGCCATGGCCAGGGAATCTCCAGAATGACGGAGGTCTCCAGACCGTCCACACCACGCGATGTCGTTCCAAGCGAAACCGTCACTGGGCCGGCTGGCTCGGTCTTGGCGAGATCACCCGTAAACCGATCAGCATCTGCTGCACGAAGGTGGTGTATTGCCACAAGAGACTGGGCGGCGCCGCGCGGCGCCCGGTTGATCGCAGCCGCCACAGGATGCAGCGCGGCTGCCGCTTCCCCTAACCAGACGGCTTCACCGGTGAGCGAGTGAAGACGCCGCATGTTGTCGAGCATGACGGACGTGCCGCTTGGAACCGCGCCGTCGTACAGGGATCGACCTCGCACAAACAGCGACGGGTCGCCCTCTTCAACGTCAAACCAGCCGGCCGATTCATCGAAGAACCGCTCCTTGGCCTGCTCCATCAGTTGTTCAGCCCATGTGAGCATGGACCGATCCCCTGTCGCTTCATACACACTGAGTAGTCCGCGGACCAGAAAAGCGTAGTCTTCAAGGAAGCCATCAATCTCGGCTACCCGCCCTTCGCGGGCGGATCGCTTCAGTCCGCCGTCTCTGGTCCACATGGACTCACGAATCCACTCGAGAGCCCGCTGAGCGGCCTGGATGTACCTCGGCTCATCGAAGACTCGGCCACCGTCCGCAAGACCGGCGATCATCAGACCATTCCAGCCAGCGAGGATCTTGTCATCCGTTGACGGCTGGTCGCGCAAGTCGCGATGCGCCAGAAGCGCCGCATTGATCCGGGTCACATTCTGATGAAACTCGGCGATCGACTGGCCCATGTCGGCGGCGATGTCTCGAGGATGACTGGAAAGGAACAGCACATTGGACGCTGGCTCCGCCGGATGATGGGGATCCCGGAAGTTGGCTCCACGGTCCAGTCCATAGAGCTCGATCGCGAACGCGGCCATATCGGCAGGGAGCCCTGAGGCATTGATGGCCTCTTGAATCTCCTCCGAAGTCCACAAGTACGACTGCCCTTCACGAGCGTTGGACTCGGCATCCTGAGCTGACCAGAAGGCACCGGAGGCATCCACCATGTCACGAAGGACGTAGTCGAGCGTCTCTCTCGCGATCGCCCCGTGAAACCCGTTGCCTGTCAATTCATATGACCGCGCATAGACGGAGGCAAGCATGGCGTTGTCATAGAGCATCTTCTCGAAGTGGGGAACCAACCACCGCTCATCAGTGCTGTATCGATGAAACCCACCTCCAACCTGGTCGTACATGCCGCCCATGGCCATTTGATCCAGCGTATGCACCACCGATGCCTGCACATCAGGCCGATCCCACGCTGCTTCCTGAAGAAAGTTGAGATGGACCGGCATGGGAAACTTCGGAGCGTCTCCATAGCCTCCGTGCACCGGATCAAACGTCGCAAGAAGCTGCGAAACGGCGTCATCCACCACCGAGCGTTCAGGATTGGCCAAGGTGTGCGTCTCTGCCAAGCGACGCTCCACAGCTGCCGCAACGCGGTCAGCTTGCTCCAGCATCTCAGGTTCCTTCTCCTTCCATGCCTGATGGATCGCGTGCAGCAGGGTCATAAAGCCAGGACGCTCCCCCTGATCCTTCGGAGGAAAGTAGGTCCCGCCGAAAAACGGCTTGAGGGTGTCCGGTTCGAGCCATACGGAAAGCGGCCATCCACCGTGCCGCGTCATGATCTGAACCGCCGTCATGTAGATCTCGTCCACATCGGGCCGCTCTTCCCTATCAACCTTGACGGGAATGAAGTACTCGTTGAGTACCGCGGCAATACGAGGGTCTTCGAACGACTCTCGCTCCATGACATGACACCAGTAGCACGTTGAATACCCGATGCTCAGGAAGATTGGCTTGTTCTGTTGGCGGGCAAGCTCAAAGGCCTCCTCGCCCCAGGGGTGCCACTCAACAGGATTCCATGCGTGTTGAATGAGATACGGACTCGTCTCCCGGGCAAGCCTGTTCGGCGTCTCTCGCCCCGAAGCGTTGCCATGAATCGGTGCTGTTTCGTCTGCTGTCACGGGGTCGGTGAGCATCAATCCTGCGGCAGCGGCGGCCACCACAGTCCAGCGAGCAACGTCCTGAACGGGCATGGGCCGGACTATATCAGGGCGGCGACCTCATCCCGGGGGCGAAGAGATGCAACCCGCAATCCTCGACTCCCAATAGAGTGAGGACCGATAGAGCGAATCATGCACCTGCTTCTCACCGTCATGTCGACCCCAACCCCTGAGACCCCCAGCGCGGCCATCATCTGGGCAGGTGCGACTGCAGGAGTGGGTCTGCTGCTCTGGGCCGCGGGCGGCTGGCTCCTCCGCCCAGCTGTTGGCGCGCTCGGGCTGGGCTTGGGCGCCCTGGGGGGGTGGGTGATCTGGCTGGAGACAGGCATCGGCCCGATGTGGGTGCCGGTCACGATTGGTGGCATCCTCGCTGCCTGTGTGGCGCTTCTGGCCTATCGACTCCTGGCTGGCACCATGCTCGCAGTCACCTTGGCGTTGCTCGCCGCCAGTACGACATGGACGACCATGCACCTCTCAAGACCGGATGTGCCGCCACCACCGATGCACGCGCTCCTTGGGATGGCAGAGCCCTGGGAAGCGCCAACGACAGAGGTGACGCCCGTGGCAATCGCCTCACCAGGGTGGCCAATCCCCATTGAGCCCTCGTCGCTGGTCAACAACCCCAGATGGACTCCGATCAGCGCGGCCTGGAGTCAGCTTCCATCGGATCCCCGCATGGCGGTACTGACTGCCGCGGCCGCAGCAGCGCTCGCCGGGTTCGTCGTTTCAACACTCTTCGCCTCATCGGCCGCGGTACTAATGACGTCCGCAGCAGGCAGCCTGCTCGTGCTGGCAGGTGCGCCCCGGTTGCTGGATCACTTCGATATCACGCCGGGATGGCTCGCCGGAGACGCCTCGGAGAGCACGCTGGCACTGGCGTGGCTGGGCGCTTCCTGCGTCGGGCTCGTCATTCAGGCAATGACGCGGCCGCAACCTCAGTCGAAGAGTTCTTGACAGTCCCGACCGCTTCATCAGCCATGTCGGTCAGTCCGGCAAACCCGAGCGGCAAGACGACGACCGCCAGACATCCGAGCAGTGCCGCGATCTTCGGTCCGCTCTCTGATGCGCATTCAACGCCCCGGCTTCGTCCCGTCGCATCGCTTGTCAGCGGCAGCGCGACCAGACGCAGGTAGTACCACGCACTGATGGCGCTGTTGACGCCGGCAATGATGACAAGCACCACATGCCCGGAGGCCACACCGGCAATAAACAGCAGCAGCTTGCCCCAGAATCCCAGGAGGGGTGGGAAGCCAAGCAAGGACCCTGCAGAAATGGCCAGCGCCCATGCGAGCCTGGGATGTCGCTCTCGGAGCCCTGCGAGTTCCTCCAGCGTCTCAACCTCTTCTCCATCTCGCTTCAGACTGGCCAGCACGGCGAAGGTGGCCGTGTTGCCGAATCCATACGCGACGAGGTAGACCAGGACCGCGGCATACCCGGCGCCGGGCCCGGCAATGAGTCCGATGAACAGGTATCCGCTGTGGGCAATCGAACTGTACGCCAACATCCGCTTGGTGCGTTGCTGAAGCAACGCACCGATGTTGCCGAGGGTCATGGTGAGCACGGCCATGATCCACAGCGTCACCAGCACGGCATCCGGCAGCGGTCCATCCCCCAGGATGGTCAGAAGCAGCATGGCGGCCACCGCACCAGCAGCCTTTGGAACAAAGCCCAGGAACGCAGTGACTGGGGCCGCGGCCCCCTCGTACAGGTCCGCGGGGTAGAGGTGCAGGGGCGCGGCAGCCAGTTTGAAGGAGATCCCGAAGAACGAGAGCAACAGGCCGATGATCGCCAATGAACCAACGGACCCCGTCGCTTCATGCCGCTCAGCAAGCACGCTCGCCATCTCAGTGAGGCTCAGCGTTCCGGTCGCTCCATAGAGCAGTGCAAATCCGAACAGGAACATGGCTGCGGAGAGTGCGCCAAGGAAGAAGTACTTCATCGCCGCTTCCTGACTTCGGCGCTCATATCGGCCCACGGCGACCATGACGTAGGTCGGAAGGGACGTCAATTCCAGGCCGAGGAACAGCCAGATGAGATCCGGCGCACCACACGTCAACATCAAGCCCATGATGCTGAGCAGGAAGAAGACCCAATACTCTCCCCTGCTCGACCGCAGCGGGTCGAATGAGGTCTGCCCCGACGCAACGCGAGCTTCGTACCGCCGATCGATCGCGCCCCCTTGTACGAACACCAGAACAATCCCAACTGCGCACGCCATTGGCAGCACCATGGCCCCAAGCCACGGAAGGGGCGGCGACCATGGACCGTCGGCGCTCACCGCGCCTTCAGCACCATAGACGAGCATCGACGCGATCCACGCGCCAACCAACGTCGCAATGGCGATTCCCGGAAGCCCCTGACGCACCGCAGCCGAGCGAGAAACTCCATTAATGGCGCAGATCACAACGCCCAGAAGCATGACGCACTCAGGAAGTACAAACCAGAGTCGCTCGGTCATGGAGTGCCCCCTGTCGCAGCCAGCACCTCGTGAGACGCTCCTGCCAGATCCGGATAGGCCGCCAAGGTCGATTCAATCGATCCCTGCATCGCATGCATGGCGACATCCGGCTGGATCCCCAGATAGATGCAACCGATCGCGAGCGGAACAAGTACGAGAATCTCACGCAGAGACAGGTCAACGGGAAGATCGCCACGGTCGGCCGTGGGCTCGTTCAGCGTGCCGAAGACCACCTTGCCCACCATGATCAGCAGATACATAGCCGCCAGGATCATCCCGAGTGCCGCAATCGCCGCAAACCATGGTCCGAGCACACCGGGGTAACTTCCCGTTCCGCCCGCCGTAAAGGCAGCGATCAAGCAGAGGAATTCACTGACAAACCCGTTCAGTCCCGGCAGACCGACCGAGGCGAGCACAAAGAACACCATGAAGCACGACCAGACTGGCATGCGCTTTCCGAGCCCGCCAACCTTCGCCATGTCTCGGGTGTGATACCGCTCGTACATCATGCCGATGAGGAAGAAGAGCGCCCCGGTCGACAAGCCGTGATTGATCATGTACAGGACCGCCCCCTGTAACCCCATTGGGTTCAAGGCGAACAGCCCGAGCACACAGAATCCAAGGTGGCTGACCGAAGAGTACGCAACCAGTTTCTTGACGTCAGTCTGTACCCAGCAGATGAGTGCCGCGTAGAGAACACCGATGATTGCCAGCACCGCCATCAATGGTGCCCACTCAACCACCGCGGCTGGCACCATGGGCAGAACGAATCGATAGAGGCCATAGGTTCCCAGTTTGAGCAACACACCAGCCAGGATGACCGAGCCGGCGGTCGGTGCCTCCGTGTGCGCCAGCGGAAGCCAGGTATGCACAGGGAACAGAGGGATCTTCACAGCAAACCCGGCCATCAGCGCCAGAAGGATCCAGGCCTGTTCCGACGTGGTCATGTTGGTCGATGCGAACTCCACCAGATAGGGGATGGAGAATGACCAACTGCCGCCATGCTGCATAGCCTGCCACGCGACATACAGCAGCCCGGCCAACGCAAAGAGTGAACCCAGGAAGGTGTAAATGAAGAACTTGACGCTCGCCCAGGCGCGGTTTGAACTTCCATAGATGGCAATCAGGAAGTACATCGGTACGAGCGTGAACTCGAAGCAGACATAGAAAACCAGCAGGTCCCGTGCCAGAAACACGCCTGTCATCGCCGTAGCCAGGACGAGCAGCCATGCGTAGTACTCTCGAACTCGGTGCTGCACCGCGGTCCATGAGCCGAGCATGGCTAACGGCATGAGCACGGCCGTCAGAAGTACCAGCATCATGGAGACTGAGTCGGCGCCCAGCGTCAATGCAATGCCGTACTCAGGCAGAAGCGATGAAGACCACGACAGTCCCCACCCACCAATGCCCCAGCCATCAAAGTCGATGGCGGCAATGATCGCCACGCCCAATGCAGCCAGACTCGCCACAAAGGACACGCCGCGGGCCAGGCGGGCTGGCCCTGCTGCAACGACGACAGCGGCAAACAGCGGGATGACCAACAACAGCACGGCCAGCATCAGACAGTCCCTCCCGGCCAGCCGAACTGCATGAAGAGTGCCATGAGCAGCAGGATGATCATGACACCACCCGCCATCACCACGGCGAGGCTCTGAATTGCACCGGCCTGAAGCGGCTGAAGCCATCGAGCGATACCACGCGGGATCCGCGCGACGCCGTCCACAAAGACACCATCAATGATGAATCGATCGAACCCGTGGAAGACGTGCCCAAGGATCCAGAGGGGCGCTCTCACCAGGGCGTGGTAGACCTCGTCCACGTACCACTTCCGCTCCATCGCGCGGGGAAGCCAGCCAATCCATGCATGGCGAAGCAGCCAGTCTCGCAAGCCATCTGCAGCTGATCGTCGCCACAAGTGGAGCCATGCTGCGAGAAGCAGCCCCACCATGCCGACCGTACCGGAAATCCAGTACATCGCCGCATGAGGATCCATGCCCAGGAGCGTCGGATGCGCAGCCTCATGATGAGCATGATCAACGTGGCCGCCATGCGACTCTGCGAGGCCAGGAAGCCCGCCACGAGCGGTCGAGTCGTGCACCATGTCAGCCACCCAACCGCCCACGAGTCGTTCGTCGGCCTCATTGCTGAGGAAGTAAGGAACCGCAGCGACCAGTGCTCCAATAGCAATCACGATGAGTACGCCATTGATGGCAAACCGCGGCGCGTGGGGGTGGAAGTCGCCACCGTGGTCATGATCGTCACCGTGAAGCTCATCGCCTGGCTCGTACGCCACCGGACCTGCGCAGACTCTGAACCACACGCGGAACGTGTAGTAGGCCGTCAGGCCTGCCGTCAGGATGGCAATCCACCCAAGGACTTCAAAGCCCGGCCCCTGCGTGACAAATGCCTCTGCGAGGATGGCATCCTTCGAGAAGTAGCCTGACGTGAACGGGAATCCTGCGAGGCACAGACAGCCCACCAACATGGTCCAGGCGGTGATTCGCCAGCCCTTCATGTGCCGCAGGCCCGACAGCTTTCGCAGGTCCAACTGGCCTGCAAAACCGTGCATGATGGCGCCACATGTCAGGAAGAGCACTGCTTTGAAGAACGCATGCGTAAAGACGTGATAGGCGGCACCGTACGTCGTCAACACTCCCAGTCCGAGGAACATGTATCCGAGCTGCGAGACCGTCGAATAGGCCATGATCCGCTTGATGTCATATTGCGCCATGCCGATGGTGGCCGCCAACAACGCAGTCAGACCGCCAACCCACGCAACGACGTGCAGCGATACGGGCTCGAGAAGGAAAAGCGGATACGTCCGCGCGACAAGGTAGATGCCGGCCGTCACCATCGTGGCCGCGTGAATGAGCGCGGATACAGGCGTCGGCCCTTCCATGGCGTCAGGCAGCCAGACATACAACGGCAACTGAGCAGACTTGCCGAACGCCGCCAGCATCAGCAGGAACGGAATGGCAGAGACGCTCCAGCCCTCATAAGAGTCTCGCCAGTCGTGCGACTCCAGCACTGTCATCAGTTCGTCGTACTGCACTGTCCCGAACGTGGACCAGATCAGATAGACGCCAAGCGCCAATCCAAGGTCTCCGATCCGGTTGACGATGAACGCCTTCTTCGCCGCCGCCACCGCCGCCGGCCGCTGGTAGTAGTACCCAATGAGCCAGTACGACGCGAACCCGACGCCCTCCCAGCCGAGATACAGCATGAGCAGGTTGTCTGAGAGCACCAGACAGGCCATCGCGAACAGGAAGACGCTCACGCCCGCGAAGAATCGAGCGTATCCCGTCCCGAGGTCAGGCTCCATGTACTCGCTGGCATAAATCGTGATCAGCGTTCCGAGCCCCGTCACAAACATGATCCAGAGCAGCGACAGGGAGTCGATGTACAGCGAGAAATTGGCGGTGAACGACTCGAAGCGACCATCCCCCCATGAGAGGTTGATCCAATCCAGCAGTGGAATGACTTCGCCGGGCGGTTCGTAGTTCAGGTACAGGAAGACCGACGTCACAAAGGCGCCAGCGAGGCAGGCTGCGGTGATCACAGCCGGCCACTTCCGCTTGACGCCCATGGCGGCGCAGAGTCCGCACAGGATCAGCGACAGCAGCGGCAACAGCAGGATGAGGCCCGCCCACCGAAGACCCGGGTCAACGTGTACCTCAGAGAGCGGCACCGCGGGTGTGCCGATCGCCATGCTCGAAATGGTGTGCAGCAGACCCGTCACTCTCGCAGCTCCGTCCATGCATCGGCGTCGAGCGTAGGTCGCCGTCGATGCAGCAGAACCACCAGCGCCAGTGCGAGTGCAGCCTCAGCGGCGGCCACGGTCAGAATGAAGATGACGAAGACCTGTCCGGAGAAGTCCCAGTACCACCTTCCGAATGCCACCAGCGACACAATCGCCGCCTGAAACATGAGTTCGGTACAGAGGAACATCACAATCAGATTCCGGCGGGAGAGGAATCCGGCCAGACCGATCGCCATCAATGCACCACTGAGCAGCAACGCGTGCTGCAGCGAAACAAGGTCCGTGCTCGCCAACGTGGCCTGCATCACCCTTCGGACTCCTGGTCCAGGGCATGATCGGATTGCGAGACGGCCGACAGCAATTCAGACTCGGCATGCTCCACCTGACGCCGCGAGAGCACCACGGCCCCGAACATCGCCATCAGAAGAATCACACCGGCCACTTCAAGGCTTGCCGGGAATCCGGCCACCAGATGCCAGCCGACATGGGCCGTGTTTCCCGGGCCTTCGATGGGCACCGTCACCGACGTCCCGTCCGACTGAGTCCCTCGCAGCATCAGACCTTCCTTGCCGATGTGAACCGCCTCTGCGGTCGTGCCGGGCAACTGAAGATCGTGCGTGCGTGCCAGCCGCTGAACCTCTCCCGGCAAGGACCTCAGCAGCGCAGCATCGGCCTGCAGCCTCGCCTCTGAACCGGCCGCCGGGGGCAGGTCATGGACACCGGTGAAGACCACCGAGACCACAATGGCGAAGAACATGCCAGCCACCACGACCGCTGCTCGCGGATCCCGCGGCTTTCTGTCGTACTCGGGAATCTCTGCATCATGCGCCGTGTCGGATGCCTGTTGGGCCAGCATCAGAACGAACATGTAGGTAATGAGAATGGCCCCCGCATACACGATCACCAGAGAGAAGGCCATGAAGAAGGCCTCCATCATCACCAGCATCCCGCACACACTGAGCACCACCAGAACGAAGAAGAGCGCCGAGTAGACGGGCCGACGCTGCGTGATCATCTGCACTGATGAAGCGATCGCAAGAAGAGAGAACACCAGTGAGAAAATCCCCTCGGCCAGACCTGCGCCACCGCCGCCCGGCGCCCCAGCCATGACATACAGCCACGCCAGCCCCAGAACACCAACGCCGCTTCCGCCGAGCCGGCCACCTGTCCCCCGCGCCATCAGCACGCCGAGCAGGCCCGCTGCGCTGATGGCCGTTGCGATGTAAGGGAGGATGGGGTCCATCCGTGGCCTTCTGTTGCGACGAAGAATTCGTCTTCTTGCAATCCGCGGCCCAATGGAAAGGGCGTGGGCTTGGAAAGATGCGGAGAATAGAGGCAGCGGACCCCGGGAGCAACCGTCAGAGGACACACCGCACGTACCGGCCAAGGCGATCGCCCTTGATAGGATTCTGGCATGACCGCCCCGCCCCTGCGGATGATTCCCAACCTGCTCACGATGGCCCGCGGTGCGATGGCCATCCTGTTCTTCGTCTGCATCAGCCAGTATCAGTTTCCGGCTGACGGGGAGGGATGGCTCTGGGCGAGCATCGTGCTCTTCGCGCTCGCAGCCCTGACGGACTATCTGGACGGATATCTGGCGCGGCGATGGAAAGTTGTGTCCGCCTTTGGGCGGGTGATGGATCCATTCTGTGACAAACTGCTGGTTCTGGGTGCGTTGGTCTGCCTCGCCGGCCCTCGTTTCGTGGTTCCAAGCTGGGTCGCTGAAGATGCCATCATCACAACCGCCACGGGGCTCACCCCATGGATGGTGGTCATCATGCTTGGGAGGGAACTCTTTGTCACCAGCGTTCGGGGCATCGCCGAGTCGTCAGGGCTGGCCTTTGGTGCCAAATGGAGCGGCAAGGCCAAGATGGCCTTTCAGTCGCTGGCTGTCCCGTGCACGCTGGCGATCGTCGCGCTCTGGCATCCGGACGAGGTCGGCTGGTCCATGTGGGTCATACGAGGGCTGATGTGGACCACCGTCGGCATCACCGTGTGGTCCGGGCTTCCCTATGTCGCTGCTGTCCCTGCCCTCCTCCGCGGCCCGGAGAGATCCTGATGCTTCGCCTGCTCGCCGCCACGTCCGGCGGGCTCGGGCTGCTCCGCCCGGCACCGGGGACCTGGGGATCCCTGCCCCCCGCCGTTCTTGTCACACTGAGCCCTTTGTGGGGCGCGTCAGTGACCCGCTGGGGGCTCGCGGGGCTGCTCCTCTATGGCGTGCTGGCCAGCGTCCTGCTCGCTCCGTGGTATGGGCGACACTTCGGCCGATCGGACCCCGGGGAAGTGGTCTGCGACGAGGTGGCTGGCATGGCCCTGTGCCTGATGCTGCTCCCCTGGCCCTCCCCTTGGCCACCGTGGGCGCTCGCCGCGATGGCATTCGCCCTTTTCCGGCTCATGGACATCTGGAAGCCCCCCCCCATCGGCTCCTCGCAGCGCCTTCCCGGCGGCTGGGGGGTGCTGATTGATGATTTGCTCGCGGGGCTTGCGGCCGCGGGGCTCTGCTGGAGCGCCCTGCTGCTGACAGGGTGAGTGCGGAGAGCGACTACCATGAGCCTTCCCGAATCTGACACGTGGAGCCACTCATGGACCGAAACATGCTTGTCCTGGCCCTGTTCCTGATCACTTCTCACGCCGCCGCCGAAGACGAGTCCGAAGGCGGAAGGGTCGTCCCCAACCACGACGGCATCACGGCCTTCGAAGCGGAATGGGACGAACGAGACTTTGATCTTGCCGCGTATTTCGAGGCGCTCCCCGCCGACGCGGCAACCTGGTACCAGCATGTCCAGACGCTCAGCAACCCCTGGCTGGAGGGTCGCCAGCCCGGCACCCGCGGCGACGAACTCGCTGCGGAGTACATCACGTTTTATCTGGATCAGGCGGGCCTTCAACCAGCGTTCACGGACAATGACGGGCCCTCGTGGCGGCAGCCGTTCGACTTTCGGCTCGGCGGGCAACCTCCAATCGTGAACGACGCCTGGCTGTCCATCGGCAACGATCGCTTCGATCGAGGAGATGACTTTACCGTGCTGGCCCCGAGCGGTGCAGCCGATGTCCGGCTGCCGCTCTCGACCGCCGGGTATGCCATCGAACGGGGACCCAACGGCGCCACCAGTTTCGGCGAAGACGACGACTTCGAAGGGCGCGCCGTGCTGCTCCTGCGATACGAACCCATGGATGAGGACGGCCAGAGCCGCTGGTCTACGACAGGATTCTCTCCCCATGCCGCCCTGCGCCCGAAGTTCAAAGCACTGGCAGACCGCGGTGCCAGCGCGATCCTGCTGGTGAACCCGATGCCGCACACCAGCGAGCTGGCCACCACCCAGTCGAGCGTCGGATTCAGCCGACCCATGGGGATCCCGGTACTTCACGTTTCCCAGCACACGGCCGAGGCCCTCCTTCGCAAGGCGTCAGGCGGCGACACCGGGCTGTCCGACATCGAGCAGCGGGCCAATGAGGGCGTCTCCGGTGCCCTGCACTTCCCAGCGTGGCGCAAGGTCGAGATTCAGACCGACCTCGAGCACCGTCCGTTCGTGACCATGAATGTCGCCGGCGTACTTCCAGGCAGCGGCGATCTTGCCGATGAATGGGTGGTGGTCGGAGGGCACTACGATCACATCGGTCATGGATACACCGGGTCGCGGGCCCCTGGAGACGACCGTGTCCACCCGGGGGCCGATGACAACGCTTCAGGCATCGCCACCATTCTGGTGCTGGCCGACCGACTCTCGCAAGCCGCGGACCAGGGCGACGCAGATCGTCGATCACTGCTCTTCATCGGGTTCAGTGGCGAGGAGGCTGGACTCCACGGGTCTGCCCACTTTGTCGAGGATCCACCGATCGATCTCGACCGGACGAACATGATGTTGAACCTCGACATGATGGGTCGCATTCGAGGACGAAGCGTTGCGATGGGAGGTACTGGGACGGCGAGGGAGTTCGCCGAAGTACTCCCGAAGGCCGCCGAGCCAACCGGGCTCACCGTGATGGCGACGCCGAGCGGACTGGGCCCTTCTGATCACGCCAACTTTTTCAGAGCAGACGTTCCCGTCCTGTTTCTCTTCACGGGTCTCCATGATCACTACCACACGCCCGAGGACGTCGCGTGGCGCGTGAATCCGGAAGGAACACTGCGCATCCTCGATCTCTGTGAGCGGATTCTGATGGAGGCAACGCATCGACCGAGCGCATTCACATTCGTCGGTTCGACTGAAGGGACCCCCGCACGCCAGACGGGCAGTTCTGTTCGGCTGGGCATCATGCCCTCATACACCACGGCCGACGAACCGGGCGTGCAGGTCGACGGTGTGAGCGAGGGTACCAGCGCCGCCGAAGCCGGCATCCGTGAAGGCGACGTCATCGTCGCATGGAATGACGAGTCGATCGAAGGCGGCCGTGATCTCATGAAACACCTCCGAGCCCACAGCCCTGGCGACACCGTCGTCATCAGAGTGATCCGGGACGGCGCGCCGAAGGACATCAACGTCACGCTCAAGGGGCAAGGCGGCTAGAAGGCCGGTCACAGGCCACGCATGGCCTCGAACCACCCCACACAGACGCGGCTGGCTATGCTGTAGGCGTGGACAGGTGATCGCTGTTCGTCATGCGGCGAATGGAGGAAAGTCCGGACACGACAGGACACGGTGGTGGGTAACGCCCACCGGCTCGCGTCGAGCCAGGGAAAGTGCCACAGAAAGCAAACCGCCCGCTTCGGCGGGTAAGGGTGAAAGGGTGCGGTAAGAGCGCACCGCCCGACTGGTGACAGTCGGGGCACGGCAAACCCCACCGCGTGCAAGCGCAAGCAGCCCTCGCGGTGTGCCTCGGCACACCGGCCCGTGGTCCGCGGGATGAGGGCGGGTCGCGTGCAGGAGATCGTTGGCAACAACGGTCCGAGATGAATGATCACCGCCTCTGACAGGGCCCTGTGGCCGCTGTGAGAGGAACAGAATCCGGCTTACGTCCACAGACGAGCAGCGGGGGGGGGGGGCCCCCCCCCCCCCCCCCGCTGACCATTTGGACCGGCGCCACCCGGCGGCGTATCCTCCGGCCATGACGCGTGTCGCGATCTGGGCCACGGGCCAGCAACACACTCTGATTGAACGGGCACTGAACGCCGAAGGACCAGGCGAGCCGTTGACCCTCGCCGTCGTCGGCGCGGCCGACGCGCAGGCCGCCGAGGCACTCGCTTCCAGATTCAAGGTCCCCGCCGTCACCGAGGTTCGAGGCGTCCTGCATGCGGAGGTCGATGTCATCTGGCTTGCGGCGCCCGGCGTGCTGGACGCAGACGGACGAAGTCTGGTCCGAACCGCCAGCGTTCCGGTCGCAACCTCTGCCCCACCACCTGCCGAACTCGCGGACCTCCTCGCAGAATCCGACGGTGGCATGCCGGCGCTCTTCCTTCCGCTCATGCGTGGCGGCGCGGCCTTTCAATCCGCATCGACGGCACTTGAGTCCTTTGGCGAGATTCACTGCGTCCATGTATCGGCCACAGCCGGGGACCATCAGACGTCAAACAGCGCTCTGGCGCTGGACGCGTTCGACCTGGTGGCTCACCTCCTTGGTGAACCGGACGAACTCTGGGCTGCCCACGCCGGACCGCTTCCAATCACGCCGGATCCCGTGGTGGATCGGCCGGGCCACCTCACAGCGGCCATGCGGTTCGGCCGGGAGCGAGCGGCATCGATCACGGTCTCCGACGGCGGCGGGTCATGGATTCGGCGCGTCGTCATACTCGGTGAAGGAGGCCGCCTCATCGTGACCGATGAAGGCGTCTCGTGGACGGATCCGGAAGGTCGATCGCAGGAAGCGCCCCCCACAGAGGGGCAGTCCAATGCAGGCGAGCTGGCCGGATGGCACCTTCGAAGAATGGCGGAGGGACGACCGCTCACGCAAGTCTCCATCGACGCGGCCATCCTTCAGGAAGCGGCGCGGCTCAGTTGCCTGACCCGCCAGGTC
Organism: uncultured Isosphaeraceae bacterium; assembly: GCA_964417845.1. Lineage (GTDB taxonomy): Bacteria > Planctomycetota > Phycisphaerae > Phycisphaerales > SM1A02 > UBA12567. Next base: position 2,850 of record CAYQJN010000036.1, on the reverse strand, counting down.
GAAGATCCCGATCGCGTACGCCGAATGGTGGCGCCTCGCTGATCAGTGTCACCCTGACACGATGCGGGCATGGAGGGGCATGAGAATGCTCGGAATCACGCGGTCTTCCACCATTCGTTCAGCGTGGCCCGCCAACGTTCCGAATACCGCAGGCAATTCCTTCAGATCCTGAATCGGTCCGTTGCGGCGCATCATGAGATACACACTCAACGGGGCCGACGCATCGTCCCCAACGCCCTCACGATGGCCGCCACGTGTCTTGATCTCCACGCTCGACTGCGTCTGGCCTGCCTCATCGAGCGACATGGCAATCAAGGGCTGTACGTCCGCCAGATGCTCGCGGCCCCGATGAACGACTTCCGCAAGTGCACTGCCACTGAGGAGCGCATCGAAGACGACTTCGTTGCGATCGCCGGTGACTTCAAGATCAAACCCGAACACCAGCTCGAGGCACTCAATATCGAGCGGTGTGATCGACAAAAACCACGGCGCCGTCTCAAGCAACAGGCGATGCAGTCGATAGGGCGCGTCCAGATCGTCCGGGTTCACCCATCCGCTTCGAACACAGGTTCGTTGCAACGCCACCCACGCATACCGTCCAGCGATCTCAGGAGACTCCAGCGCCAACTCACCGGCAAACCGACGAAACCGATCCAACTCCGGCAGTTCTTTGCGAAGGCGTCCGAAGAGATCCAGCACCGACTCTCGATGGCTCGGAAGATCAAGCGTCAACCCGAGCCGTTGATTCACGTAGAAGTCCGTGCAGAGGGCTCCCAGCGATGTCGATGCGATCGTCACGCGTGTCAGTGTACCTGCCGCCACGATTGGACTCGCAGGTAGGTCAGCGACCTCCACACCCACTCAGCCGGGCCGAAGCGAAAAACCTTCAGCCACCACACGGACCAGACCAACTGGGCGGTCCAGATCACGGCGACCACGACAAGCTGGCCGGCGTACCCGAGATGCCCGTACCACCCGAATCCCCAGCCGTAGAAGAAAACGGCGCACAGAATGCTCTGCGCCAGATAGTTCGTCATCGCCATCCTGCCAACGGCCGCCAGAATCTTGCCCGCCTTCGCGAACCACGCTGCCCGACACAGCAGCATGACCAGGCCCGTCCATCCCAGCGCCACGCCGACGCTCCCCCAGTAGTTCCATAGAGAGTTGGCGAACATTGTGTCCACGCCCTGCCACCCATCAGAGGCATTGGCGAGGTATCCGGTGGCCGTCAACGGAATGCCCAGACCGAATCCGAAGATCAGGCAGGTGGTCGCCGCGGGAGATCGCCGCTGAGCGTCCAGCAGTCCACTCCGGTAGAGCGCCATTCCCAGCAGCATGAGACCACCGACACGCCACAGGAGCCAAAAGGCAAACCCAAACGTCTCGAGCCCGATCGCCAGCCCAAGACGCATGGGCGTCTGGTCAATCCACGATCCACTCCATGCCGCGTCCTCAGCCTTCAAGGCGGCCGCGCTGGGCGCCCAGGCATCGGCAACTTCGGCAATCACCTCCTCGCCCCCAAGGCGAATGGCCGCGCCCATGCCCCACCAGATCAGCGATCCGAATGTCAGCAGACCTGCCGCCGCAAGAATCTGTGTGCGTGGCCTCCAATGCCGCGCGAGGTATACAAGCATGCCGCACAGCGCATAGGTCACAAGAATGTCGCCATGCCAGAGCAGCCAGGCGTGACACAGCCCGATGACAAGCAGCCATCCCAACCTGCGATACCACACACCCGCGCTCCCGCCCGACCGAGACTCCAGCCGATCGCAGAAGATCACCACGCCAGCGCCGAAGAGCATCGAGAAGATCGCCATGAACTTCATGTCGCCCAGCATCTGGATGACCATGAATGCAAACTCGTCAGCGACGCCGCGAACACCTTGAATGGACGGGTTCTGATAGCAGGGTGATGGCAGCGCGAAGGTCCTGATGTTGAGTAGCAGAATGCCCAGCACGGCCACACCGCGGAGCACATCGATTGAGACAATCCTCGCTCCCGGAGATGTCGGAAGGGCTGGAGTGGTCATACGGGCAGACCTTCTATCCAGGCAAGCACTGCTTCCACATCTGTGAGTGCATCCAGCACGAGATCGGCACCTGCCCGTTCCAGATCATCCCGATCGATCGGCCCGGTCGTGACGGCAATGGTGCGACACCCATGCGCTTGTCCGCATGCGACATCAGCCGGAGTATCACCAATCACGACCACGGCTTTGGGGCTGCCCTGCCATTGAGCAATCGCTCTCGCCACCAGGCCGGGGCGATCCTTGGCATCGCCTCCCCAGACGCGCACTGTGAAGTCGTCGGGCGCAAACCCAGCCGCGCTGAGTTTGATCAGCCCGGATTGCTCCCAGTTGCCAGTCAGAACGCCACTGGTGAGATCCGCGCGTGCACGCACGCCCTGCACCAGAGACAAGGCACCCGGCAATGGTTCGCAAAGCCGCGTTCCCGATTCGAAAGAGCGCTTCAGGTGGTGCTGGTACCTGAGTTGAAACGCCTCAAGGTCGCCAGGAGCAGGCCTGACGCCCGCATGCCGAATAGCGTCCGCAAGGATGACGGGATCCAATCGACCTGCGAGGGGTATCCCTTGGAGCTCAAAGTCTTCGCCCCACAACTCCCGCCCCGCTGCGACAAAGCCGGACTGCCCTGCTCCATGACTTCGAAGCAAGGTGCCGTCGATGTCGAACAGAATCAGCATGTTCAGGCGACCGCGCAGCAGACCTGCTTGGCCGCGTCCGCCAGATCGGTCGCGGTACGCATCGTCGGAAGTCGCTCCGAAGCCTCGGCGAGCACGTCACGCGCCGCGTCGACATTCGTTCCTTCGAGCCGCACGATCAACGGAACCTC
>CAYQJN010000035.1:0-17383 GCA_964417845.1 uncultured Isosphaeraceae bacterium | reverse complement strand
GTGACGGCACCATGCTCGTCTGCAACGACGACTGCGGTGGCGCCAACAACGGCCTGAGTTCCGAGCTTGGTGTCGACCTCACCGCTGGTGACAGCGTCGTGATCCGCGTCGGCTCGTTCACGGAGGGTGGCACTGGCACGGGCGTCCTGAGCGTCACCTGCGCCGCGCCGGCACCTGGTGCCTGCTGCGTCGGTGTTGGAGACTGCATTGACGGTCTCTATCCCGCAGACTGCGCCGACTTCGGTGGCGACTACATGGGCGACAACTCGGCCTGTGCAGACGTCCAGTGCGGTGCTACCGGCGACACGTGCGCCGAGGCCGCCACGATGGTCGAAGGTGCCAACCCGTTCGACACCTCCAGCGCCACGGACAGTGGCTTTGGTGAGCCGGACGACACCATGTGCGAAGGCACCTACCTTGACTGGACCGGCAGCCCGGATGTCTGGGGCCGCTTCGAGGTCCCGGGTGATGGTCTCCTGACCGTCAGCCTCTGCGATTCCGCTTCGTACGACACCTCCCTGGTGCTGTACGAAGGTGGTGACTGCGCCGCACTGACCCAGGTCGCCTGCAACGGTGACTCCACGGTCGAGACCGGCTGCCAGAGCTACTACTCCGGCATCTATGACCATGCCGTCTCCGGCGGCAGCGTCATCTACATCCGCATCGGCGGATGGCAGGGCGCCACTGGTCCTGGTACCTGCACCATCTCCTTCCTCGATGCCGGTGCCTCGGGCGCCTGCTGCGTCGCTGGTGACTGCGTTGGCGAGATGACCAATGACGACTGCGCTGGCTTCGGCGGCGTGTGGTTCAATGGTTCGGCCTGTGCCGACATCACCTGCCCAGCCCCGTATGTGGCTGGTGGGTGCGATGTGGACGAGAACAGCCTCGCTGGCTGCGTCTGCTTCGTCGACGGCGATGACAGCGAGACGGACTGCAACGGCGGTACCAACCTCGCATCGCCCACCTACACGGATCTGACCATCGGTCAGTCGATCTGCGGCACCTCCTCGGTGTTCGTCGACGGCCCGACCGGTGGCACCTACCGTGACCTTGACTGGTGGGTCAATGATTCGCTCAACGCCGGTGGCTCGTTTGACTTCACGATTGGCGCGGACTCCACGTGCCTGATCCTGGTGGTCAACATCGATGCCGGTACCGTGGACTATGTCGCCGACCACCTGGCCGGCTTCATGAACACCACGACGATCGAGATGCCCGCGGGCAACTGGTCGGCCGTGAGCACGGTGAGCGACTGGAACACCGCCTGGACCTGCGGTTCGGGTCTCGAGACGTACACCATGCAGGTGGACTGATCGATCCAGTCACGGCTTCTGCGGTTCGCCGCAGGAACCACGGATCTGGTTCTTCACATCCCCCCGGTCTTCGGACCGGGGGGATGTTCTTTTGGAGTCCTGGTGCACCCATCGTGCGAATTGACCGAATGACAGTGGACAGAGGTTCGACCCGGACTAGAATGGCCGCTTTCCAGGGCGGCACCGCGGGACCGGGGACAGGCCGCCGGAGCGAGAACGCGGGGAGCGATGATGACTCAATCCACCATGCCGACGTGCCTGACCATCGTGCTGATCGCCCCTGCGGCGCTGGGCGGAGGCATCACGCTGCTTGACCAGATCGGCACTCCCGATGGCGGCGCCATCGATCAGAGTCAGTGGCTGGCAAGCCAGTACTTCGGCGCCGGGCTCGAGGCCTATGACGTCGCCGCGGTCGACGACTTTGACAACCCACAGTCCTACCCGCTGGGATCCATTGAGATGGTCATCACAGGATGGAACGGGTATGGCGGGCTGGATGCCATTCAGGGACTCCGCGCGGAGTTCTACTCGTCGCTCGACGCCGCTGGCGCTCAGCTCGTTGGAGACCTTGCGCACGGCGAAGCCACCGCGCCCATCGTGGGAGATCCCGCCTGGGCACTTGCCGGCTCGGATCTGGTCGAAGTCGTCGGGGAATGGGACCTGCAGACAGATTCGGCCTACGCCGCGATCGTCCCGATCAATGAGTACACCGTGAACGGCCAGACAGCCTGCGCGGTCAGCACGATCGGCGACGGTCTTTGCTGGCAGTCTAATCCCGGCAACGGATTCGGCCAGGGCGAGCTTGTGGCCGAGTACTTCAATCTCGCATACCGCATCAATGGCGTTGGCGACGCATGCGACCTGCCCCTCGGGCAGTGCCCCCAGGACATGACGGGCGTCGAGGGCGTGCCCGATGGTGTCGTCAATGTGAATGATCTGCTGGCCGCCATCGGCAACTACGGCAGCGTGGGTGACGGGACAGCCCGCCCCCTTGGCGACTGCTTCCCACCACCGAGCGGCGACTGCGCCGTCACCGTGGATGACCTGCTGGAACTGGTGTCCACATTCGGTACAGAGTGTGAGATTGTGACGACCGGGTCGTGCTGCTGGAACGACGGCACGTGCACGGAGGATGGCACCGAAGCGGATTGCACCGCCCAGGACGGTACCTGGCTTGGTCCATTCATCTCGTGCGACATCTGCCAGCCTCCGAGCCAGGGCGCGTGCTGCAATGTTGACCAGACTGGCCAGCCTGTCTGCACCGAAGGATTCGGAAGTGACTGCGAGTCGGCTGGAGGCGTCTTCCAGGGCTCCGACACGTCCTGCGACACGGTGATCTGCATACCCCCACCATCCAATGACCTCTGCGAGAATGCCGTCGTCGCCTTCGACGGCGATACACCATTCGATATCACCTGGGCGTGGAGCAACGGTCCGGGCATCTCCGGCTCCAAGATTTGTGATCTCGGTATCCCAACGATTGCCAATGACATCTGGTTCACGTGGACGGCGCCGGAAAACTGCCGCGTGACGGTCTCGCTCTGCGACGCCGCAAACTTCGATTCGGTGCTGGCATTGATGGACGGATGCGACGGCGCCGTGCTTGCGTGCAACGATGACAGTGAGGCGTGCGGTGATCACACCTCCGAACTGATCTTTGATTCGGCGTCGGGAGGGGAGACGTACCTCGTTCGGGTCGGCGCCTTCAGCGAGGGCTATGGCACGGATCGCACCGGCACGTTGACGATCTCGTGGGAGCCCACGACCATCGGCGCATGCTGCATGGAGTCGGATTGTCTGGACTCGTTCACGCCCCAGGACTGCGAGATGTTCGGCGGCACATGGATGGGCAATGATTCGCAGTGCGCCGACACCTCCTGCCTCTCGCAGGGGGATACCTGCCAGACAGCACTGCCGTTTCTTGACGGGCCCAACGCCTTCGACTCGACCGGGTCCACCGACAGCGGCCACCCGCACCCGGAAGAGTGGCTGTGCTCGGACACGGGTCTGAACTGGACGACCGATCGGCCCGATCTCTGGGGCCAGTACACACCGCCGGGCCCCGGCTTCGTAGACATCAGCATGTGCGACCCGGACTCGTTCGACACGTCCATCGCCATCTATGAGGGTGTCACCTGCGGCTCGATGACCCAGATCGCCTGCAACGGGGATGGCCCCTTCCAGACCGGCTGCCAGAACTGGTACTCCTCCATCTCCGGACTGGAAGTCGATGGGACGGAGAACCTCTTCATACGCATCGCCGGATTCCAGGGCGAGGTCGGTCCGGGCACCTGCACCATCACGTGGTACGCGACGCTCCCCACCGGTGCCTGCTGCAAGGAAGGAGACTGCGAGGGCGTCATCACCCAGCAGGCCTGCAGTGATCTTGGTGGCACCTGGTACGAGGGCGACTCGTGCGCCGCCGTCACCTGCCAGCAGCCTCATGGCCCCTGTGCCAGCGGTACGGGACTGGATCCCCTTGGCCCGTCCGAGGCATGGATCGCCACCGTGTCAGACCCCGCTGCCCAGATGACGAGGGCCGCCGCGGTCACGGCCGACTCGGTTTCGTCGTGCCTCGTGGCCGGGCTGGCGCTCCAATACGACGTCTCCCATGGCCACACAGCCTGCACCAACGCGCCCGCCCTGTCCTTCGAGTGGTCGATCCGTGCCGATAGCGAGGGCACGCCTGGAGCCATACTGGCCTCGGGGGCGTCGACGAGCCATCTGGAGACCACTACGGTCTACGCCTCCGCATGGCCAATGCATACCTGGACCTTCTCACCGGGATTCGGCAGTGCCGCCGCATGGCTCACGCTGGCCTCCCAAGCGGGCGGAGAGACCGACTGCATGTTCTACTGGCTCACTGCCAGCCCGGAAGGCGACGGCATCTCAGCCATCCACGATGGCGTCTCGTGGCACTTTGAGTCCTTCGACCTGAATTACTGCATCACGGAGTAGCGACTCCCGGCCGTTTCCAGGTACACGGCACTGCTTCAGCGCCGAGAGCCGCCAATCGATCTGAGCGCTGCGCGGATCTCCTTGGGCCAATCTGGACGCAGCCCATTCCAAACCCGTGAGACACGCCCCTGTGGATCGATCAGAATCTGCAGCGGCACGGAGGTCACACCCCAGGCCGTCTGTATGGCTTCAGCCGGCGCCACCAGTGTGGGCATGGTCCAGCCCCCCTGCTTCCAGTAGGCGCGGGCCTGGGTGAACCGATCCTCCTCGCCGTGCATGCGCTCCATCACATTGACTGGAAGCACCACCACTCCATCATCGCCAGCGGATCCGGCCGAATCTGCCAACGTCTGCAGTTGGTCCAGGCTCGATGCGCAGGCCTCCCCCCAACTGGTCCAGAAGTCAAGCACAACCGGGCGGCCTCGAAACGAGGTCAGATCGACTTCGTTGCCGCTGAGATCCTTCGCCTTGAGTGCGGGGGCTTCCTGGCCGACCTCCACGCGGTTGCGAGCCACCGGGTCAAGTTCACGCCGGGTGGTGACCGGCTGACGCACGCCGGGGTCGAACGTGATCGGTGCCTCGAGCGCCTCGAGCAACGCGACCTCGGATCGAAGTTGCATCTCCCAGTGGATCGGTTCAGCCCCCTGCTCCGGCACGACCGACATGCGGGCCGCGGCGCCGAGAAGTACGAATCGATCGGGATCAATGTCCACGACCCCGCGCCCCATGTATCCCGCCACGGCGATGCGCGTGATCTTTCGACCGTCCGCCGTTTCCAGCGTCGTCATGTCGATCGGACGCGGGCCCCCGACCGCGCGCATCAGCAATGGATCCAGCCATGCCTGGGGAGGAAAGCCGTCACGCATCAGCACTTCGAAGCCTGCCAGAGACAGGTCGTTGAAGACTCCCTCAACTGCATCAGCCACACGCGCGCCCACAGGCACGCGAATGTACCGATCGTGAATGCGCTGATCAACGATGTTCAGGTAACCGTCCGCCACCACCAGACTGGACCCCAGGCTCTCGACCCGCATCGTGGCATTCGGTCCAAACGTCGAACGAACGGTGAGATCATCGGCCCGACCTGCAGCGGTGATGTCGACGCGGGTCGTGCACGCCGCAGCGCTGGACGCGGAGAACGTCTGGCCGACCCGCGCCAGAAGTCCCCAGGCCGCCGCCTCCACCGCAGGATCAACCGCCGGCATCTCAAGCCCACGCCCCTGCCCGGAGACGCCCGCAGGACTGTCTACACGAGGGGCCTCGGGAGGCGCCGGCGGCGGAGTCTGTCCTGACGCCAGCATCGGTGTCCAACTGCTCAGGGCCATTGCGGCAAGGAGGCGGTGCATGGGGCACAGGATAGGAGGCGAGTCCCCGAAGGTCTCGTCAGGAACCGGATCGAGTCACGGTGATTGGCTGATCAACGAAAGTTGGGACATCCACCTGCTGAAGCGCGCCGTCCGGCCAGATGACGCGAATCGCATCGACCGTCACCGCGTCGCCCAGGCCAAACGTCACCGGCAGGGCCACCTGCGAGAGGTACGATCGCGTCGGCATCACCTGACGCCGCTGCAGCACGCCTCCGGCCTCGACTTCGATCCAGGCGCCAATCCCAGCGGTGTTGGCTGAGGTGTCGTCTGCAAGCAGGATTGAGAGCCAGTGATGCCCCAGGGCCTGGTCGTTGCGAAAGAGCACCGGCGGCGATCCGGGCTGGGTCACGATGACATCAAGGTCACCATCTGCGTCGATGTCGGCCATCGCGGCACCGCGTCCAACCATGGGCGTTGCCATGTCTCCGGTCGATACGGGAGTGACGATCTGAAAGCCACGATCGGCCCCTGCATTCCAGAACAGCTGCGCAGGCTGGCGGTAGTGCTGGCTCGCCTGCACCTCGTGGATTTCCTCTTCGAGGTGCCCATTGGTCTGAAAGAGATCCAGCCGACCGTCAAGGTCATAGTCCATCAACAGCAATCCGAAGGACAGCAAAGGACGGGTCGGAGCGCCGATGCCCTCCACCACAGCCTCGTCGGAAAACCACCCGCCTGCCCCGTCGGCGACATAGAAACTGGTCATCTCGTTGGAGAAGTTCCCGATGCCGATTCCGAGGGCATCGTCATTTCGGTAGTGCCCCACGTCGATGCCCATCGCCCCCGTTGCGTTTCCACGGGGGTCATAGGCAATACCTGCATCAACACCCTCCTCGGCAAAAGTGCCATCGCCCCGGTTTCGGTAGAGGAAGTTGCGTGTCGTGTCGTTCGCCACCACCAGATCCATGTCTCCGTCTCGATCGATGTCAATCGGCGCCACCGCCAGCGATTTGCCGACCGCCGCACCCGTCGCCGCGTTTTCAACCCGCATGCCGGCGTCGCCCGACACATCGACAAACCGCCCGGCACCTTCGTTGCGCCAGAGCGTCGGATGCGTCCCTTCATACTGCTTGGGCGGACCATAAGCCCGATCGGTGCCGTTGAGCGTGAAGTGAAGCGATCGATCCTTCTCTGGAGACCACTGCACATAGTGCGGCACAAAGAGATCAAGATCCGTGTCACCATCGACGTCGATAAAGGCAGGACTGCTACTCCACTGCGGTGGTGCGTCAGCGAGTCCCGCTGAGGCAGTCACGTCCTCGAATCCGGTACCGGTGTTGCGATAGAGCCGGTCGCTGCCAAGCGTGGCAAGAAACACATCGACGCGACCATCCGCATCCCAGTCCCCGGCGGCCACGCCCGTGCCCTGCAGGCCCGCCCCGATGTCCCAAGCCGGAGCGCGGACGAATCGACCGGCTCCGTCATTGAGCCAGGCCGTAGTGGCGGTGGGCTCAGACGCCCGGCTTGAATCCGGCCACCATGATCCACTCACGAGCAACAGATCCTGATCGCCATCTGTATCGAGATCGAGAAAGGCCGCGCCGCCTCCCATCGTTTCGGGTAACAGTTTCTCACCTTCGGCCCCCGAAACGTGGGCGACATCGAGCCCGGCCTCCTCGGTGACGTCGGTGAATGTGACGGCCGGCACCAGTGCCTCATCAGCCACCAGCACGTCTGGCGCTGCGATCGTCTTCGCGATGACGACCTCGTCCTGCGGCCCCTCCGGCGCCGCCACCCACCACACCAGCAGACCGAACACTCCGAGGCCGACAAAGACCATCAGTGACCATCCGAACGCCCGACCGATGATGGCATCGTCACGGAGTTCGAATTCATCTTCGGGCGGGCAATCCGTCCCCTGAGGCTGTGTTGTCATTCGTCCTGGCTCGTCTTCTTCGGGGGCGGGATGTCGTAGATCACGATCGACTCGGCCGCCCGGTTGGCCGCCGGATACTTTTGCCGCGCTTCGGCGATGGCATGATCACGGGCATTGTCATCCGGCTTGTAGGTGCGGTGCAAGGCCTCGTGCCTTGCTGCGCCGGCTTCATCACCAAGATCCCGCAGCACCTGCATCAATCCATAATGCGCCGCCATCCCCTCCGGGTCGAGCGCCAGGCTGGCCTCATAGGTCAACCGGGCCTCTTCGAGAAACTGCGTGCGCTCGCCGCGCCTGGCCTCACCGCGTGCCTGCCGCGCCCGCTGATAGAGCGTACTGCCCAGTTCGTTGAGTACCCGCCAGTCCTCACTGAAATCAAAGCCACGACCCGCCGCCTGTTCAAAGCCGCCCTCCAGCACCTGTCGGTACTTGCTGATCGCCTCATCCAACCGTCCGTTCTGCCGGTCAACCTGCCCGCCGAACCAGAGCAGATGCCATGCCCTGGCGGCGGGGTCATCCTGCTCCATGGCGCGTGCCAGGGCCGCGGGCGCTTCCTCGGTCACACGCCCCTCCTTGAGGTACACCCGAGTGAGATTGATCGGTCCATCTGGCCGTCCGAGAGCCTCAACCCGAGCAAACGCTTCTTCGGCGCCGCGCAGCTCTCCAGCACCGCCCTTCCGAAGCAACCCAATGCCGTAGTCATTCCACCTGACCCACTCTGGAACGTCCACGGTGCGGCCGGCCACGTCCGCCGCCCCCTCCACTGGCAATTCGACTTCATCGGTCGCCAGCACGGTCACGGGCAGATCGTTGATCCATGAAGCGTCGTCATGCACGAACCGCATCAAGGTGGTATCGAACTTCCGGTACTTCAATTCCGCCTTGATCCGGACCGGGTGATCACACTCAGAGGGCACCTTGAATCGATAGTGCACCACATCCGCCGCGCCAGGGGGAATCTGGTTGTTGTAGAGCGATGTGAAAATGTCCTGCGCGTTGCGGCGTTCGATGCGGTTGCCATCCCGATCGATGACGAAGGCATTGACAAAGTGCGACCAGGGATCAACCACGCCCTCGGGAGTCATGTCACCGCTGCGACCAACGAGTTCATCACCACACCAGACCTCGACGTCCATCCAGACCTGATTCGAATCGGCGGTCCCTTGTGTGAAGAGATGCCCCATCTTGACCGTTCTGATCACCGTTTCAAGCAGATAGGTGTCCCCTGGAACAAGTTCCGGTGTCTCAGCGACCCCGAGCGGCGCGATCAGATCGTCGGTAATCCTTCCACCCGGCTTGAGCCCGAAGAGGTCCAGTCGCATGACGCCTTCCAGAAAATCGCGATGCTTCTCGATCGCCTCTTCCGGACGGGGCATATCCACCAGCATTGGCATCGCCGTATTGGCCGACGGGAACATGTGATCGTGCACCGTCCGCTCGCCGCTGTCATCTCGAACGGCCGCCCCGAAGTCGTCCGATGGCACCAGCGGCATGTGACAGTCATTGCAGTTCACTTCTGCCACCGGCGGATAGTAGAAGCTGGAAATGCCATGCCCCGAAACGCCACTGAGCCTGAACGTGTCCTGGTGGTCCTGACCACGCAACCACTTGTACTGGTTGAGCTCTTCGGGGAGATGCACCTTGTGGCACGTCCCACAGAAAATGTCCGTCTGATGCAGCGGCTTGAGAAATGACTTCTTGTGGAACTCCGGCTTGGCCTTGACGAGCTGCCGGTTGACCCACTGCAGGACCGGATCGTCGCTGAACGCAAAGGGATAGTGCGGAGGTTCGTCAATCGTGTAGTCGGCGTTGCCACGCGGAGAATTGACGTGGGTGATTCCATGACACGCCGTACACGTGATGCCGGCGTGGGCGGTCGGATCATGCACCATGTCGTACTCGGGGTCATTGAATGCGCCACTGAAGAACGGGACAGGATCATGACATCCGGCGCAGAATCGAGAGGCCGCCACACTTCCATCTCGTTCCATGGCAACCTCACGGGTTTCGCTGACGGATGCCAGATACACCGGATTGTTGAAGGACGAGAACCGATGCACGCTGTGCATCCAGGAGTCATGGATATCTGCATGGCAGTCAAGGCAGTACTCATCGTTATCGAGGACGTCCGCCGGAATGAAATCTCCGCTCACCGTCCTGGCCAACGATGGGAAGAAGTACTCGTCACCCGCCTCATTGCCTACGACATTCCATTGCCGCGGGTCCTGGGATTGCATGGTCAACATGACGATCGCAAAGACACCAGCCACGACCACCCACGAAACACCAATACCCCATTTGATGCGCCGCCCTGCCAGCCGATGCAGGATGAAGAGCCAGATCACCAGAAGCGGCACCACCACGTGCGCCCACCAGGTGATCTCACGCACCGTCTGATCGCGAATGTCAATCAGACCTTCAATGCGGACGAGCACGATGCCTGTTCCGAGCACGACCAAAGCGCCAACAAAGAGCGCATAGCCAGCCTTGACGGCCCGCCGATTCGGGTGATCGTGCACACGCCGCATGTGCATGAAGCCGAAGGCGATGATTGGAAGAATGATCGCCGCCCCCAGAATGAGGTGGGCGAGGAACATGGTGAGGTAGAACCAGTTCTCATACGACTCGCCGGTCGAAAGACCGAGCACCCGAATGCCGACCAGATACACAGAGTTCACAACGAGCAGGGCAAAGAGTCCGAAACTGAGCCAGAGCAGCCACCCAAGCCGACCAACCGGAGCACGCCACCGACGGCGGCGGGATTCAACAGCGGCGTCGGTTTGACCAGATGGGGTGCGCATGCGGTGTCCTGTCAATCTGCGGCCACGTCCCCCGATCGCCAGTATCGGTCCGCCGCATCCAGAGAGCGACTGTTTTTCATGAATGTACGCTGCGGAGGCACCCCGCGACTGCTAGCGACCAGACCGGTGCCGGGTCCCTCGCCATGTCCCAGCCCCTGTCCCCGGAATCGGATCGACGGTCTGGCCATCACGCGTCATGAGATCCATGTCCTTGCACCACCCCCCAAGCGACAGCACCATCTGGCGCCGCCATCCCTCGCGGACGGCTGGAAGCTCCGCAAAACGGAACGCAATGGCCTCTCCAGCTCCGAAAACCGCTACCGATCCATCGAACTGTTGCACCGCCGGTAGCACGTCGCCAAACGCGGTGTATTCCCCGGCCTGCACCCGTGTGTCCCAGAATGGACTCCTCATGGACCAGTCAAAGTCCGCCCGCTCATGGGGCTCGCTGGCACGCTGCGGATAGCCCACTGCTTCAAGCCGTGCCGCCTCCAGCGGAGCGTGCCGAATGACTGCCTCTGGACATGCCTCCACGACGACCACGCGGGCTGCATCCAGATAGATCTCAAGGTCGGTCGTGAGCCGCACCACTCGTGTGCCCGCCGGCAGCCCGCGAAGCGGGTACACCGAGGTACGAGTCATGCCCGCCGGGTATCCGATATCGGCGTGGACCACCTCCCATGTGCCTTCGTCACCCTTGGCTTCAATGGTGATCGGTCGATACGACACGCCTGCCTGCCAGGCGGCGAACATCGTCTGCGAATAGGGGTACTCCACCCAGCCATCGAGCACCAGCACCGATGCTTCCGGATCTATGGGCGATTCGAATTCAAGGTTCAGTTGCCACGGATGCACGACACGCCCAAGCCAACGAGACGCGATCAATCCCGGGTCCATCGGCACGCCGTCTGCCTGTTGAATGAAATCGAGCACGTCTCGACCGCCGCCGTCCACCGCCACCACGGGAGACATGGACCTCCTGCTGAAGCGCATTTCCGACGTCGGCATCGGCGTCCCCGTTCCCATCCGCTCATCGGGAAGGACTTCCCAGCCCGTCGGCACTTCAACAATCTCGAGGGCGATGGAGTCGAGATAACAGGTCTCCTGCATGGGTTCGGCAAGTGTCACGTCATACGATCCCGCGCGAGGCACCACCGCGTCATCCGGCAGCAGTACACGCTCGTGGGGGCGTGCCTGCGCATACCTGCCCGGCTCAAGCAGGAAGCCCATTCCCGCCACACCGAGGCAATCGGTGACAAAACTCATCCCCGTGCCGTCCCATGCAAAAATCAGCGGGCAGGATGAGAGTTGGCGCTGGGTCTCGACCACGTCGTGCACGTCCCCCGCTGCCAGCCCGCGCTCCGTCTGGTACACACCATCGGTCCAGTCAATCGAGATGAAGTCGACATGGGGTGCCTCACCCAGCCCGATCGCAACGGGCTGAAGGCTCTGCCCGGGACCCGACGTCCGTCGGATGGTCCCGGTCATCGTCCAGCGACTCCCCACGCGGGCCGCCAGCATCGCGCCGATGCCACTGGGGTTGGACCGCATGGACTGGCCCGCGTCGGTCTGCCCCGAGAGCATCACATCGACAAAGGGCCACCGGCCAGATCCGGGCAACGTCTGCGTGAGGATGCCCGCCGCGCCGCCGCCAAGCAGCGCCGGCCCTCGTCCCGGTGGCCCCTGCACCACCGTCCATCCGGGGCCTTGCCGGATCTGTGCCAGATGCTCGCCGAAGCCGTCCAGGACGCGCACTTCCCGCGTGAGGGTCCCATCCCCCCAACCGGTGTCAGCCAGCACGTCCAACGCGCCGTCCCCGTTGACGTCGGCCACTGCGAGCTGGCGCGGCGATCCTGTGCGCTTCACTGTCGAGGCTGAATCCGGCGCTGGGGCTGGCGCCGACACGGCCTCCGCAAGGGACTGCTTCGACCATCCCTTCGCACCCGAGCGCCAGATCGATATCCCGAACGACGCATCGCTGGTCACCAGATCAACCGCCCCATCGGCATCCATGTCGGCTGCCACCGCACCTTCCAGCGGCGCATTCAGAATCGCGCCGAGCCCTTCCTTTGCTTCCTCCCACCGCCAGAGTCGATCATTGGCAAACATCATGTTGGGGCGATCGGCTCTGATCGCAAAGACGTCCGTATCGAGGTCACCGTCGAAGTCAGCGACGACGACCTGCCTGGCATGCCGAATGCAGCCCGGAAACCCGGACTGCTCATCCACCACGGACCTCCAGGAACCATCACCGTCATTGTTCATGAGCACACTGGGCGAGGCATCTCCCGACACGATCAGTACATCAAGATCACCATCGTGATCGGCATCGAAGAGCGCGCTGTCCGCCACCGCTCCTTCGATGTCAGGCACAAACCGCGAGTCTCGCACAAGCACTCCACGCTCGCTTCCCAGCCAGAGTCCCGCTTCACCGTCCCGGCACAACACCAGATCGACGTGCCCGTCGGCATTCACATCGCCCCACATGGACGTCCTGACCTCCGGAAACGCGATGAACGACGGCTCCGCGCTGGGGGTTCCGATCACGCCTGATGGCGAGCGGCTCAGCAGCGTGACACCTTCTGGTCCAGCTGCGGCAATCCAACTCCGCTCAGGACCACCCCAGCCAGCGGACAGCATTGCCCACGCACCGCACCCGTCGCAGTCCACAGCAACCTCTGTGCTGGGTCCGAAGATCGGGCCCGCCGGTGGCTCGACGGCGCCGACGGGCACACCCTCGATCGCGGCCACTTCAGCCTTCTGCCCCATCCTCGTGTACTTGATTTCTGCCAGATGGGCCCGTGGATTGTGCTCCAACCGCTGAAACAGATCGAGCCATGCGGATGCCTGCGGGGCATCCCCTGCCCGCCGCGCCGCCTGCGCGCCGGCGTACAGCGCGCTTCGCAAGTATGGATCACGCTCAATCGCGTGTTCAAACGCAGTGACTGCGTCTTCCATGCCACCTCGCTGCATGCGCACCTGCCCGAGGTAGTACCAGGCATGGGCATCCGACGGATCAACTTGTACGACCTGACTGAACAGGGGCTCAGCCTGCGCGATGTCGCCTGCGTGCAGGCGAAGGATGCCAGACGTGAAGGCCGCCCGCAGATTCCCGGGGTCGCGGCTCAGAACATCGCCGAGGCGAGCCAACGCCGAGGACTCATCGCCTTCCGCCTGACGATTGAGCTGCGCGATGGCCAGGTCGATCTGCACATCATTCCAGTCCGGATACGCCAGGGCCAGCGGGCTCAGCACATCCATCGCCTGCTGATAATCAAAAGCGCCCATGGCTGCCACGGCCTTGTTGTGCTGCTCGATCACAACGGCGTCCTGCACAGGTGATGCCGGCGAAGCATCCTCCGACTGACAACCAATCAGACCCAGCAGGAGCATCGTCACCACACACGCACGCGTCATGAACGCTTCTCCTTGGCTGCGGCAATGCGAGCCCGGTTTCCTTCCAATGAGATTGCACCTGGTTCAGGGGTCAGCCCCGGCGCCGCGTGATACCGATATGCCTCAGGCCGATGGTGCGCCGCCATGTCATGTCCGAGCCGCCGCTCACGGGCGGCGCGAAGCGACTCGAGATCAATCGGAGCCACCACCACTTTTTCCCCAGGCCCCGGGTCGGCTTGCGCGAGAATACGCCCATCGAAGTCGACCACCATGCTGCCTCCCGGCCACGAGAATGGTGGGTACTGCCGCATGTCCGCTCCCTGATTGGATGCCACGACATAGCAGGTGTTCTCCGCTGCCCGCGCTCGGTTGAACAGCGTCCACCAGTCCGTCGGCGGGGTCGCCCCCCACGGATCCATGTAGGCCGAGACGCGGCAGAGTACTTCGGCGCCCCGGTGCGCCAGTTCACGCGTGACTTCTGGAAAGAGCCAGTCATAGCAGATGGCACATCCGATCTTCCCGATGTCCGTGTCCACCACGGGAAAGTGATCTCCATCCGGATCGACATCATGTGGAGAGGCATGCACCTCCCACGGGATCCATGGATTGACCTTTCGATAAATCGATTCAACACCGGATGGACCGACGAGGACCGTGGTATTGAACACGGCGTCCGGATAGTCCGCTCGTTGCTCAAGAAATGTCCCGGTCTGGATCCAGCATCCGTACTGGCGGCAGAGGTCTGCATATCGATCCACATGCTCGTTCGGAACCTCGACCGCCAACCGCCGCCGCAGCGACGCGACCTCATCATGGATTGGAACCGCGTGGGCAAACTCCGGAAATGTCAGGAGCCGCACGTCGAAGAAAGGTTCGTATCCCTCGATCGTCTGCGCCGCCATTTCGAGCATTCGGTCTACGCGTGTCCCGATCTCGCCCCGCCCGCAAGGCGGATCAAAGGCGGTTTGACACGCGGCAGCGTGGTAGCGAGTGCCCATCGGTTCCCCATCATAGGTCGGGGCACCATCCAACAGGCCCCCCGGGAATGACGGGGGACCTACAATCGCCGCCATGCGAACCGCCGCCCTGCTGAGTCTGCTGGTCCTGGTCTCCGCGTGCAGCGAATCCGTCCCGCTTCCTCCGCCTCCTTCCAACGTCGAGGCGTTGGAGGGTGAAGTCCGCGAGGCGATACAGGAACAGCACGCACGGGTCAGCGGGGCCCCCTCGTCTGCCGAAGAGCGGCAACTGCTCGGGCTGCTGTATCTGGCCAACGGGCGGGCATCCGACGCCGCCACGTGCCTCCAGCAGGCAGCCTCACTGGATTCCGGCAATCCCAGGCACTGGTATCACCTCGCCATGGCACTTGAGGAATCCGATCAAATCGATGCGGCCCTGCAGGCAATGGACCGGGCCCGCCAGCTCCAGCCGAATCACCTTGCGACCGCGTGGCGGCCAGGGTTCTGGCTCCTGGAGAACGGCCGCACCACCGAGGCTCTCGCACTCTTTGAGGCTGCCGCGGCGCGAGACCGCATCGCGGCCCGTCCGGCCCCCGACGGGGCCGCCCACCGCATCGGAAGGGCCCGGTGTCTGCTGGAACTGGATCGCCCTGACGAGGCCATCCTCATTCTCGAAGAGTTGCAGCAGCTCATCGACCACTACTACGCCACCTATCTGATGGCCCAGGCCTATCGCCGTGCGGGACGCATCGAGGAGGCAGAGGCCATCACCGCCGAAGGCAATCTCAGCCCGCCCAGTTACCCCGACCCATGGCTCGATGCCCGGGGCGATGCGCAGCGGGGATACGAGGGTCGTGTAAGCCGAATCGACGCGCTCATTGACTCCGGGCGGCTCGATGAAGCCATGCGGCGGCTCACGCAGGCGTCAGCACAGTGGCCCGACGATGTCAACCTGCTCAACCGGCGTGCGGCGATCTGCCGCGCCACGGGCGATCAGAAAGGCTGGATTCGTGCGTTGCGCAGCGCTGTCCGCATCGACCCGGACGACGAGAGCAGTCAATACAACCTCTCGGTCGCGCTGCAGAATGCTGGCGACCTGCGGGCGGCCATGAACCACGCCCATCTGGCAATCAAGGCCAACGATGCCTTCGTGCCCGGCTGGTTGCAGATCGGCAGGTTGACGATCCAGCAGGCGGGGCTCGATCAGGGCACCCGGCCTGATGAACTCGATGCGATCAACACAGCGCTCATTTCGTTCGACAAGGCAGCACAACTCGGCATTGACGCCCCCCACGACATGCTTCTGTACGGGCACGTGCTCTTTCGCGGCCGCCGCCTTGACGATGCACGGACGGTGCTGACCAGACTCAAGGACCGATCCGACGCCCCGCCGCAGGCATGGGCCATCCTGAGCGAGGTTCACACGGCCGCCGGAGATCATCGCAGCGCGCTGGGCACCGCCATCGACGGGCTCAATCGATTCCCCTCCTCCCCGGAGCTGCAGCGGATCATCGAGCGATACCGCCGTGCGGCCGGTGGGCAGACACCGTGATGAGTCAGCTCCTGACACCAGCACTTCCCGTGGTGAGCGTCGCCCTCCTGGCAGGCTGCAGCGAGTCCCCCACCCCAAGCGTGCCAGTTCCCGCAACAGAGACGACACGCACCACACCATGGTTTGAGGACGTCGCGGCGGCATCAGGCGTTCACTTCGTGTGGCAGGACGGCGCGCAGGGGGAGTTCCTCATGCCCGAGATCGTCGGCGGCGGGGCTGGACTGCTTGATTACGACGGCGACGGGGATCTCGATATCTACTTTGTCCAGGGCGGCGATCTCCGCGGGGCGTGGGCCGGCGCCAACACGGACGGTAATCGCCTGTACCGAAACGACGGCCACATGCAGTTCACGGATGTCACCGAGGAGACCGGCGCAGCGGGCCAGGGATATGGCATGGGGCTGGCGATCGGAGATGTCGATACCGACGGCGACCCCGATATCTACCTGAGCAACGTCGGCCCCAATGTGCTGCTCCGCAACGATGGCGGGACGTTCGTCGATGTCACGGAGGTATCGGGAACGGGCGATGCCGGCTGGGGCGCCAGCGCCGCCTTCATCGACGGTGATCTTGACGGCGACCTCGACCTCTTTGTCACCAACTACCTTGACTGGAACCCCGACACCGAGATCACCTGCTACAGCCCGCTCGGCGGTGAGGACTACTGCTCCCCGCGAAACTACCTCTCACCCGCCCGCGACGTGTACTTCCGCAATCGCGGAGATGGCATGTTCGAAAACGCGACGAAACAGGCCGGATTCGACGCCGCAGAAGGGACCGGGCTGGGCGTCACGCACGCCGACTGGAACGGCGATGGCCGGCCGGATCTCTTCGTGGCTAATGACGGCATGCGGGACCTGTTGTGGATCTCCGCGGCTGACGGGACCTGGGACGAACGCGGCATGGAGCGGGGCTGCTCACTGGATGACGAAGGCATCGCCAAAGCGGGCATGGGCGTCGATACCACTGATATTGATGACGACGGGGACTTCGACATCATCGTCTGCAATCTCAAGGGAGAGTCAGACTCCATCTTTCGCAACGATGGCAGGTACTTTGTGGACATCACTGGCCGCACCGGCGTGCGTCCGCAGACCAAGCACGCCACGCGATTCGGACTGGGGTGGGAAGACTTCAACAATGACGGGTGGCTTGATCTGTATGAAG
>CAYQJN010000034.1:0-17723 GCA_964417845.1 uncultured Isosphaeraceae bacterium | reverse complement strand
CGACGGCGGAGGATCCTCCCGTGCGCATGCTGATCACTGCTGGCCCAACGCGAGAGCCACTCGACGATGTCCGCGTCCTCACCAACAAGTCATCCGGAAGGATGGGCGTCGCGGTTGCACAAGAGGCGATCCGGCGTGGGCACGAGACTCATCTCCTTCTCGGCGAGGGTGCCACAGCCCACCCGGACCTGCCCCCCGATGCCTGCACGCGATTCGACACCACGTCCTCGCTCCAGACGCAGCTTGAACGGTTGTTTCCCTCATGCGACCTCCTCATCATGGCCGCCGCCGTGGCCGACTTCATTCCGCCTCAGGCAACCGCCGGGACCAAGATGTCTCGCCGGGACGGCCCCGTCACCATCACCCTCCAGCCCGCAGCGGATCTGGTCGCCGCATTGGCTTCCAGCAAGCAATCCCATCAACGCATCGTCGGATTCGCCCTCGAGCCCGCCGAGACCCTCCGCGCCCGCGCCGAAGCCAAGCTGCAGGCCAAGGGCCTGGATGCCATCGTGGCCAACCCGCTGGACACCATCGAGGCCGCGGCGGTCACTGCCGCGATCCTGAGTCGTGACGGAACGTGGACCGCCGCACCTCCACAGCTCCCCAAGTCGGACTTCGCTGCCTGGCTGCTTGACCGGCTCGGCGTCGAGAACACAGCTTGAACACTTGCCACGCCAGGGCCGGGCCTTCTATCCTCCGCCCCCCATGTCAACCGATCTGACCAAGGAGGCCGACCACGGACCATCCGGACCGCGGGTGTGGACGCTGACAATCTGCATCGTCGGCTGCCTGGCCATGGCGTTCGCGCTGGCGTGGGGACTGCTCGCCGGACATCACGTCCCACACGAAGGCCCCGCCCACGCCCCGCCGGGCTGGGCCATCGGCACGATTCCATTTGTCGTCATCCTCGGAGCGATCGCCCTGCTCCCACTCATTCCGGCAACCGAAGGGTGGTGGCACAGCAACCTGAGCCGGTTCCTTGTGTCCGTCCTCTGCGGCGTCGGCACACTCCTGTATGTCTGGGTTGTTCACGGCTGGGACGCGGTCGGGACGACGCTCGACCATGCGGTCCTTCAGGAATACGTCCCATTCATCATCCTGCTCTTCAGTCTGTACGTCATCAGCGGCGGCATTCACATCGGCGGCGACGTTCGGGCCCATCCTCTGGTCAACACCGGCTGGCTCGCCGTTGGCGCCGCCATCGCCAGTTTCATCGGGACCACCGGTGCGAGCATGCTCCTGATTCGCCCGCTGCTCAACACGAACCGCGAACGCACGCACAAGGTGCACACCGTCGTGATGTTCATTTTCCTGGTGAGCAATATCGGCGGCACGCTTTTGCCCATCGGCGATCCCCCGCTCTTCCTGGGGTATCTCGAAGGCGTTCCGTTCTTCTGGACGTTCGGCCTCTGGGTCGAGTGGGCCGTGGCATGCATCCTGCTGCTCGCGCTGTACTTCGTCTGGGACATGATCATGTACGCCAAGGAGCCGCCGGCCGTACGCGTGTTCGACAAAGCGAATGTGCAACCGATTCGAATTGAAGGCGGCCTCAACGCGCTCTGGCTTCTGGGAACGGTCGCATGCGTGGCATTCATCAGCCCCGGCCGCCCGGTGCCCTTGACACAGTTTGTGGCCTTCGACTTCCTCCGCGAGATCATGATGCTGCTCATGGTCGCACTCTCGCTGGTCACGACGGCCCGGCACGTGCGAGAGGCCAATCGATTTGACTATCACGCCATCATCGAGGTGGCGGCCCTGTTCATCGGCATCTTCATCGCCATGCAGGTTCCGCTCGAAGTGCTCAAGGCTCAGGGCGAGGGCATTGCCGCGGTGCTCAGTGATTCGTGGATGTACTTCTGGATCACCGGTGGCCTCTCCAGCGTGCTTGACAACGCGCCGACCTATCTGGTGTTCTTCAAGCTGGCCGAGGCAGGAACCGCCTCTGGAGCTGATGGCGCGATCGAACTGCTCTCCGGTAGTTGGATCATGGAGAACCGCCTGATCGCCATCTCTCTAGGCGCCGTCTTCATGGGCTCCATGACCTACATCGGAAACGGCCCCAACTTCATGGTGAAGGCGATCGCCGAGCAGACCGGCATTCGAATGCCGTCCTTCTTCGGATACCTCATTCGGTACAGCATTCCGGTGCTCGTCCCCACGTTCATCCTGATCACCGTGCTCATGATGCTCATCCACTGAGATGCGGCCCGATCGGCAGGCGGTCCCACCGTGGACGCGGGCCCCGGAGCGAGCACGGCTCGGGCGATACCATGCGCGGCCAATGCGGATTTTCGTCAATGGCGAGCACGTCACCACCGACGCGGAGACGATCGGAGATCTCCTGACTGAACTGGATCGGGAAGCCGCCCCGTGCGCCGTGGAGTGCAATGGCCAGCTGCTTCCCTGGCGGTCGCGGGGAACGACCCCGCTCCAGGAGGGAGACCGCATCGAGATCGTCACACTCGTCGGTGGCGGCTGAGGGAGAAACCATGACCACGTTGTGCAGCACCGATTCACCGCTCACCATCGGCTCGTTCACGCTCGAGTCCCGGCTCATTGCAGGGACGGGCAAGTACGAGACCTGGGAACTGATGCAGCAGGCGCTCGACGCCGCTGACTGCAGCGCCATCACGGTAGCTGTCCGTCGCGAGCGACTCCATGACGCCGAAGGCCGCTCCATGCTCGATGCCATCGATCTGAATCGCTACACCATTCTGCCCAACACGGCAGGCTGCTTCGACGCGACGGACGCCGTTCGCGTCGCCCGACTCGGACGCGACCTGCTTGAGCAATTGGGGAACGCCGGCGCCGGTTGGGTGAAACTCGAAGTGCTGGGTGACCGCGCGACTCTTCTGCCGGATCCGGTCGGCACACTGGAGGCATGCCGGGAGCTGGTCGCTGATGGCTTCTGCGTCCTCTGCTACACCAGTGACGATCCGATCATGGCAGCGCGGCTGCGCGACGCGGGCGCCGCCTGTGTCATGCCTGCGGGATCACCGATCGGATCGGGGCGTGGCGTCGCCAATCCGGCCGCCATCCGCATCATCCACAACCTGCTCAAGGACCCGGCCCATGGCGGGGACCCCGACTATCCACTGGTCGTTGACGCCGGCGTCGGAACGCCCAGCGACGTCACGATCGCCATGGAACTTGGCGCAGACGGCGTGCTGCTGAATACCGGAATCGCGCACGCCAGTAATCCGATCGCCATGGCCCGCGCAATGCGTCTGGCATGCGAGGCCGGGCGACTGGGTTGGCGAGCCGGGCGAATCGAGAAACGCCTCTTCGCAACCGCATCCAGCCCGTGGGCAGGCGTCATTTCGTCCATCCCCGGCGAGTGACGCACCGCACGCGAACTCAGTGATCGACGCGGTGCCCGAGCAGCGGCTCTACCTGCGCCAGGTGCGACGCGACCGCCGCAGCATCGGCCGCTTCCAGATTCAGTCGCAGCAGCGGCTCGGTATTGCTGGGCCGCACGTTGCACCACCACGCACCGAGATCCACCGTCACGCCATCGAGCCGGTCGATGGTCGCGCCGTCAAAGGCGCCAACGAGCCGCTCCATGGCGGCCTGCTTGTCATCGACTTCGAAGTTAATCTCGCCTGACTGCTGATACCGGCGGGCCTCCTCAATCACCTCGCTGAACGGTCGTCCATCCTCAACCAGTGCGGTGCAAACGGCCGCAAAGGCCATCGCGCCGCTATCAGCATTGAAGTTCTCGCGGAAATAGAAGTGCCCGGACAACTCACCGCCGAAGACGGCCTCGTGATCGGCCATGGCCTGCTTCATGAAGACGTGCCCGACGCGGCTTCGCACCGGCGTCCCGCCCGCTTCACGGATCATCTCGCTCGTACTGCGGCTGCTCCGCAGGTCGAAGACGACGCTGCCACCGCCTGCGGCCTTCAGGAAGCGCTGCCCCAGCCATCCCGTCACGAGGTCGCACCCGATGATGTCCCCACGCTCGTCCACCACCATGCAGCGATCTGCGTCACCGTCAAAGCAGATGCCCAGCGCACACCCTTCGGACACCACCGCTTCACGCACCTGCGCCAGGTTGGCTTCCACCAGCGGATTGGGCTCATGCACAAAGGTCCCGGTGTCGTTCTCGAAGTTGATGCGGACCAGATCAAGACCCGGCACCTGATCGAAGAGTTTCGGCACCATCGTTCCAGCCATGCCATTGGACGCATCGATCGCCACCCTGAGCCGGCGCTCACCGGACTGAATCGCGGCTCCCAGCATGGTGAACACGTGGTCTCGGTACGCCTCCCACAGGTCGATCGAACGGACGCTACCGACAGGATCGCCCGCATCTTCGGCCGTCTCGGCCATTGCTTCGATGTCCTTCAGCCCGGTCTGTTCACCGACGGGCTTTCCACCGAGCCGGCTGATCTTGAATCCGTTGTAATTGGCCGGATTGTGACTGGCCGTGGTCTGCACACCACCGATGCACCCCTCGTGGTTGACCGCAAATGGCACGAAGGGCGTATCGACCAGCCCGACATCCAGCACATCCGCACCCTCGGCCCGCATACCGCCCTGCAACGCAGCGACGAGCGATGGACTCGTCAGCCGCATGTCGTGTCCGACAGCGATGGTCCGACGGTTGGCCTCGGGCAATGCCTCCAGTCCAACCTGCCCCAGAAGAAACTTCGCGGTGCCACGACCAATACGAAACGCCACCGACTCGTCGAGTGGTTCCGGGACCGTGGCACGGACGTCATACGCTTTGAAAACCTTGTTCAGCATCCGGACATGGTACCTCGCCCGTGTTCAGGGTCCGTGATCCACCACACCCAGATCTTCCACCCGAATCCCGGATGGAAGCGTCGATGTGAATGCTCGCCCGTAGGACTTGCGAATGATGCGGGAATCCAGCACCGCAACCAGTACGCGGTCAAGCGAGGATCGAATCAGTCGGCCGATGCCCTGACGAAAGCGCTGCACCGCCCGTGGCAGACTCTCGTCCCGAAACGGTGATCCGCCAGCGGCCTCCACTGCTTCGCAACGGGCTTCGACGATCGGCCGGTCGGGAGGATCGAATGGAAGTCGCGTGATGATGACGTTGCGCAGTGCGTCGCCGGGCACATCGACGCCCTGCCAGAAACTGGCCGTGCCGATCAGCACGCCACCCTCCAACGCGCGAAAACGCTCCACCAGCGTCCCCGACGGTCCGTCGCGGCCCTGCACCAGCAGCGTCCCTCCCGCTTCCTTCAGCGCCTCTCCGACCCGATCCGCGATGGCCTCGACCATGCGGTGACTCGTGCACAGCACCAGCGCACCGCCCGAAGTCCGCTCGACCAGTTCCACCACCCGGCTCGTCAACGCCTCGAGGTACTCCGGAGCCGACGGCTCTGGCATGGAGGAATCAATGACGAGTTGCATCTGAGAGGACAGATCAAAGGGGCTTCCTTCCTGCAGCACACTGGCATCCTCACACCCAAGACGTGCCGCCAGATGGGCAAATCCGCGAGGAGGCGACGCCAACGTGGCGCTGGTCAGCACCAGACCGCGTCCGCCGGTGAAGAGTGCCTCCTTGAGGACCGGCGCCACATCCACGACCGTGCATTTGATCGCTGGCCGCGGAGTCTGTCCACGGGTCTGCTCCGTACCTTCCAGGTAGTACACCGCGCCGGGCACATCCTGCGCCAGGAGGCGCCGCGTCCCGGTCGCAAGTCCGCCAGCTCGCATGGACCATGCCAGAAGTTCGGCTCGCTCCTCATCGTCTTCAACCGAAGACCGCGCCGCCGAGATCGCCTCGGCCAGCGCCTCGAGGGGGCCCGAGAGTACGTCTTCAACGACGTGCGTGTCCCGAATCCGGCCGCCACCCGCTGACCGCGCTCCTTGCCATGCAAGCAGCGAATCGAAGAACTGGCGAGCGGACGCCCGCGCATCCCGCACATGCACGACGCACCGCGCAATGGGGCCATCGTCAGTCCGACTGGACAGCCACCCGCGAGTTTCATCCGCGGACAGGAGTGCCGAGAGCAGTCGCTCCACCGCGACTTCGGAAACACGCATCCCGAAGTGATCCGCCGCCACATCCTCAATGGCGTGCGCTTCGTCGAAGATGACGTGGTCGTAGTCCGGGAGCATGGCGGCGCCGCCAAGCCTCAGCGCCAGATCAGAGAAGAATAGCGCGTGGTTGCAGACGAGCAGATTGCCTTGCTGCATCTGCGCTCGGGCAGCCTGATAGAAGCACTCGTCATATCGAGGACACCGCGCGCCCAGGCAGTTGTTGGCGTCGCTCTGCGCAGCCTCCCAGATCCGCGCACTTGGAAGTTGAGTAAGCGTCGACTTGCTGCCATCGGGCGTCGACCGAGCCCACTGATCGAGGCGCATGAGCGATGCGCGTTCGCGAGGATCGAACTGCCCCGCCCTGCGCACCGCTCGGCCAAGGCGCCGAAGACTGACGTAGTTGCCGCGTCCCTTGACGAGCACCGGTCTGATCGACGCTCCTCCGAGGCCCTCAAGCAGTGGGATGTCCTTCCCCATCAACTGCTCCTGCAACGCAATCGTGTGCGTCGACACGATGACCCGTTCACCGTGCGTGTGAATACGTTCCATCGCTGCGAGCAGGTAGGCGAAGGACTTGCCCACGCCCGTCCCCGCCTCCACGAGCAAGGTCCGCCGCGCATCCATCGCATCACGGACGGTGCGGGCCATCCGCACCTGTTCCGTTCGAACCTCGAACCCGGGAACACGCGACTCGATCTCAGCAGAGCCAGCGAGGAGTTCGACGAGATCAACGCTCACCACGAGGCGTCCCCCCGATGGGCGCTCTGGCTGGCTCACCCGGCCGACGCGGATAGTCGCTGGGGATGGGGCCCGCACGCTCGACCACGACGATCGTCCCGCTCGGTGTGCGGCGCGTCGCCTCCACCCTGGCGCGGAGCGTCTTGAGCGCGGCGGCCGACGCATCGATCTCTTCTCCCGCCCGTCCTCCCTTGATGGCCAGCAGGCGCCCGCCGACGCCCACCAGCGGAAGGGCCAGCTCCAACAGCACCGGCAGCGCGCCCACCGCGCGGGCGGTCACGACATCCCAGGCGCCCCGACCACCACCATCGGACGTACCCAGCGTCTCAGCACGCTCGCTCAGCACCGTGACATGGTCGAGCCCCAGCGTCGTGACGGCCTCTGCCAGGAAGCGGGCCTTCTTTCCGGTCGCTTCCAACAATGTGATCGGAAGATCCGGCCGGACGATGGCCAGCGGTACGCCCGGAAAGCCCCCGCCGGAACCGAGATCGATGAGATTACGCGCACCGGCAGCCTCAATCCAGGGAAGTAGCGTGAGGCTGTCGAGTACGTGTCTCGTCCAGACCTCGGCGGGGTCCGTGATCCGCGTGAGATTCATGCGCTCGTTCGCCTCGCGCACCAGATCCAGAAAGGCGCTCAGCCGACTGATGTCATCATCGGTCAATTCGATCTCGAATGGCGTTGCCAGCTCGCGCACGCCTGACGCATCAATCATGGAGGTCATCCTCAGGTCCGAATTCAAAACTCTCACGCCACAGCCGGCTGGGCGGGCGGAGCCCGATGTTCAGCAGCAGTCCGATGAGTAACCATACCGCGACCAGGCTCGACCCTCCGGCACTGACAAAGGGAAGCGTCATGCCGGTGATCGGCATCACACCGATGGTCATCCCCGTATTGACCACCATCTGAGAGACCAGCAGTGCCGTCGCGCCAACGGCCACCAGACGACCGAAGGCCTCCCGGCACTGTGCCGCCACCAGCAGCCCTCCTGCGCAGAGCAGACCGAAGAGCGCCCAGGTCACCACAGCACCGGCGAGCCCCCACCGCGCCACAATGACCGCGAAGACCATGTCATTGTGCTCTTCCGGAAGATGGTTCCAGTGGATCAACCTCCCTGCCTGCTCCTTGCCATGTCCCGTCAATCCACCAGCGCCGACCAGCGTCGTGGCCCGCTCACCCTGATACCCGATGTCGTTGGCGTAGGACGTATCACCCTGCACCTGCGCCCACATCGCCAGAATGCGATCACGTTGGTGTGGACGGAGCATTGGCACCATCGCGCCGGCAGCCACCAGGCCGATCAGCCCGATGATGCACAGGTCACGAAGCCGCGCTCCGGCGGCGATCAGCATCGCCAGCGACGTGGGAAGAAAGAGCAGCGCCGTCCCCAGATCCGGTTCGAGCAGGACCAGTCCCATGGGAACCAGCGCGATGGCAAGCGGCGGGAGCAGACCCATCAGGCGACGGTGATTGCGACGAAAGCGGAGCCATGACGCAATGGAAAGCACCACGGCCACCTTCGCCAGCTCAGAGGGCTGAAAGTCCGTCACGATCAGATTGATCCATCGCCGCGCACCATTTCGGGGACGAACCACTGACTCGGGAACACCGGGCAGGAGAAGAAAGATCAGCAACAGCAGGACGATGCCCAGCAGTGGCCAACTCACCCACTGCAGCAGTCGATGCGATGGCCAGATCACCAGACCAGCCGCCACGAGTCCGACCGCCAGCAGCACGGCCTGCTTCGGAACCAGATCAGGACGGGTCGTGCCGATCGCCGCCAGCCCGAGCGCCGTCAATCCCAGTGCTGCCAGCACGCAGAGCCAGGCCGGGCTGGCCCAGTTGGCCCGCGACAGTCGGCCACGCCTTGGGGCCGGCCGCAGCCTGCCCCCTGGTCGCATCAGCGGCAAGGACGCGGGACTCATGGTGACCCCCCCGCGAGATAGCCCGTGTCCTGAAGCGCACGAACGACCTGATCCGCAATCGGTCCGGCGGCCCGGCCTCCCGAGCCGCCATACTCCACCAGCACCGCGATCGCGTACTTCCAGACGTCTCCCTGGTCACCCAGCAGCGCGACCACCCATGCGTGTTCAAGCCCGGAAACTGACTCGCCCTCCGCGATCACGCCGTCACCATCGACATCGCGCCTCCAGGGTGGTGCCTGGGCCGTCCCGGTCTTGGCGGCAATCGCCACACCCTCCGTTCTGAAAACCGGTTCCCGCCCCTCCGGCCATGTCAGATGATGCCCCGTGCCGTAGGGCTGCTCGACTACATCTCGCAGACCGGCGATCGCCACGTTGACCGCTTCGCGAGGGATCGGAATCGCCGGTGGCGGTGAGGTGTGCTTCCTTCCGCGCACCAGCGTCGGTGCAATGCGCTTCCCGGCGCGGGCAAGCGTGGCATACGCATCTGCCGCATGCAGCGGGGTCCAGGCGGTTCGGCCTTGCCCGATGCCGAGCATGACTGCCTCAAAGGTGTCTTCGCCCCTGCGCCGAAGCGCCTCGATGATCTCACGGTCAGGGCGCGCGCCGGCAACTTCCACCAGCGCGTCTTCCCAGGGCGGCGTCAGGCCGATGTCCAATGGCGCACCAAGTCCGAACGAGGCGAGCCACTCGGAGAGTGCTTCCAGTCCGAGTCGCTCACCCAATTCGTAGAACCAGCAATTGCACGAGCGAGCCAGGGCCTCCACGGCACCGAGCGAGCCATGCGTCGCCATGCCATATCTCGGGCGATACACCCAGCATCGCGCCATGCCGGGGTGGTCTTCAAAGTGGTGCCCTCGGCATGTCAGCACCGTGTCAGCCTCGATGATCCCTGCCCCCATGGCGGCGGCCAGCACAAGCGGTTTGACGATCGAACCGGGGGGTGCAGAGACCTGTGCCGCCCGAATCAACCATGGCTGCAGCGCCGCGGCGTCCGCATCACTGAGTCGTGCCAACGCTCCAGGTCCCGGCGTCCCCGCCATGGCGAGGATTTCTCCGGTCGCCACCTCCAGCACCACGGCGGACGCTGGCAATTCAGTTCCCGCAGAAAGCAAGTCGCCACCGTGCCACGGCTGGGACACGGTGAGGCCCACCGCCGGGTCAAGAACCGCTTCAAGTCTGGCTTGGAGCAATACATCAATGGTCAACACCACATCGCCACCCCCCACAGGTGGATCTCGCTGCGTCTCACCCGCGTCGCGATCACGCACGACCAGTCCGACATCTCCTCGAAGCGTGTCTTCGAAGGACCGTTCAAGCCCACTGGCACCCACCACATCCACGTCCCGGTATCCCCCTCGATCGACCTGCCCGTCTCCCAGTTCAAACGGCCGCCGCTCGAGATCCTCCTCCCAGACGTCATCGCGCACAGTTCCCAGCAGCGAGGCCGCGGGATCATGCACGCGCACCTGCTGCATGGCATCCTGCCGAAGCGGTCCGGGCCATGTGGAGCGGTCCAGTTCGAGTTCAAAGTCTCTCCATGGATGCGTTCGATGGCGGGCGTATCGCAACTCGAGCAACTCGGGATGCGCCGCTGCAATCGGCTCGAGTCGTGCCGCCTGGGTGTCGGTGAGGTCTTCGGCAATCACGTGGGTGCCGACCTGCTCCCGAATCGGTCGAGGCTTGAAACTTCTGAGACTCCCCTCTCCGAATCGCGCTTCGTGACGGCGTCGCTGCTGGTCCCAGACCACGGCAGACATCCGCTGTACGCGACCGCGGATCTCATTGAGCTGCGTGGCGATCGCTTCGGAGGGCTGGTCGGTCGCCCTGGAGATGGCGGTCCACAGCGCGGCGAGCGCCACATCTTCAGCTGGACGGCGGGCTGCGATGGCAGCAGCGCGAACCTCCGGAGACGCCATGGCCCATGCCTCCCGTCCCATCTCGGTCCGGGCGCTGGCCGCCGCCCGATCCTCCGCCCACTGCCCGGTAACGGCATCGAATGCCACGGCCGCTTCCCATCTCGGCTCGTCCTGCGCCAGCACCCGGCCGTTGCGATCGAGCAGCGCTCCCCGCCAGGTCGGCAGCCACTGAGTCGACTGAAGACGCGACTGGGCCACCTGCAGGTGGCGGTCCCCCTGTACGAGCGTCAACCGAACGGCTTGCACCAGCAGGCCAATCACGATGACGGCCACCGCCACGGCAAGCAGGCCGAGGCGGCGGTGGTACTGAGCTGGGGCCTTTCGGCGAGTGGCTGTGGGCATGAGGTGCAGTACGAGGCCTTGCGGACTGAGGCCAGTCTATGTCGATAGGCTGCCCGCGATGGAGTCGATACCGCCAGAGGTGATGATCGACGCGTACGCCAGCGGCTGGTTTCCCATGGCGGATCCGGCGGGTGATCTGGAGTGGTATCGGCCGGATCCCCGCGGGGTGTTGCCATTGGACGGTCTTCGCGTCCCTTCCTCCCTGAAGCGGCGCATTCGAAACGCGCCCTTTCAGATCCGCTGCGACACGGCGTTTGATGACGTTGTCGCTCACTGCGCTGCCCCGACCGCGGGACGCATGGACACCTGGATTGACGACCGCATCGCCAGCACGTTTTCCAGGCTCCACCGGGCAGGCATGGCGCACAGCATCGAAGCGTGGGCTGGCGATCGACTCGTTGGCGGGCTCTACGGGCTCCATCTCCGTGGCGCCTTCATGGGCGAGTCCATGTTCTGTGCGCCCGAGCGCGGGGGCACGGATGCATCCAAAGTGTGTCTGGCGTGGCTGGTGGGCCACCTCCGGGGGTGCGGATGCTCCCTGCTCGACGTGCAGTTCAACACGCCACATCTGGAGCGGCTGGGCGTTCAAGAGGTCTCTGCCGCCACCTATGAGGGCCTTCTGGCTGCGGCGCTGGAGCAACCCCGGACCTGGGGGCCGCTGCCGCCGGACGCCGCCGCGGTCCTCAAAGCGATTTCGTGAGGTGGATCTTGGCGCCGTGGCGGGCTGGGAGGTACCATCTCCCCCTTCTTCCCTTGTGAGGAGCCGTCGGTGAGGGCTCGGGAATCCATCATGGGTTCCGGGTCGGCGCCGCACGGGGCACCAGGTCGCGGCTGACGGGTGTTCCAGCTCCGGGAAGTCCAGCCGCGGCAGCGCGTCTTGACGCGGGTCCGCGCCTCCACGCGGTCGAACCGGCCTCCTGCCGGCGCGGCCAGAACCCGTTCGACGAGACCACACGCAACCTCAGATCACTGCTGACATCCCCCTCTGACACACCCCTCGTGTGCGCGTCCCCCGACTCAGGCAAGCACATGGCCCGTGGTGTAATCGGTAACACACCTGGTTTTGGTCCAGGCATTCCAAGTTCGAGTCTTGGCGGGCCAGTTTCCATCGGAGGGGCAGAACTCATCAGTCCACACGTCACATATGCACGCCCATCAAAGCACACCCCGAACACGCCCGTGCGCTGCCGTCATTCTGGCGGCAGGCAAAGGCACGCGCATGAACAGCGATCTCCCGAAGGTGCTGCACCCCGTGGCGGATCAACCGATGGTCCACTGGGTCGTTGAGGCATGTCGCGCTGTCGGCTGCGGGCCGATCATTCTGGTCGTCGGTCATCGCAGTGATCTTGTTCGCGACGCCTTCATTGGCGCCACCGACATCATCTTCGTCGAGCAACCGGAGCAGCTTGGCACCGGGCACGCAGTCGAAGTCTGCCGAACCGCGCTGTCAGGCTTCGAGGGGGACGGCTTCGTACTCGCTGGAGACGGCCCGCTTATCAGAAGTCGAACGCTCACCGCCCTGCTCGAACACCACCAGCAGACACATGCTGGATGCACGCTCGCAACTGCTGTGATCGACGATCCAACCGGATACGGTCGCATTGTTCGATCGGATGACGATCGATTCGCAGCCATCGTGGAAGAGAAAAACGCAACGCCCGCCGAGCGGTCGATTTGTGAGGTCTATCCCTCCTACGCCTGCTTCGACATGCCGATGCTCTTCAGCACCCTCACCGATCTGCCGCGAGATCCGGTTGGGGGCGAGTACTACCTGACCGAGGTCCCAGCCATGCTCACACGGCGTGGCGAGGTGGTTGAACTCCTTCCGGAAGTTCCCTCAGAGGATGTCCTTTCGATCAATACACCCGTGCAACTGAGCGAAGTCGACGCCATTCTTCGCCAGCGGCACCAGATGGAGGCTGCGACATGAGTGTCGACCGCGAACATCTGAAGGTCTTCGGCGCCAGAGCAGGCACCGAACTGGCCCATGAAGTGTGCGAGCACCTCGATCTTCCGGAAGGTGTCGGAAGGACCGACCTCTTCCCCGACGGCGAGTTGATCGTCCGTGTCGAGGAGGATGTCCGTGGTCGCGACTGTTTCATCGTGCAGTCAACGGGCCATCCCACCAACGCCAACCTGATGGAACTGCTGATCTACATCGACTGCCTGCGACGGGCGTCGGCCAAACGAATCACCGCCGTCATTCCCTACTTCGGCTACGCGCGGCAGGACCGCAAGGATGCCGGACGGACACCCATCACCGCGAAGCTGGTCGCCAACCTCGTCGCTGCCGCGGGCGCCGACCGCGTGCTCTGCATGGATCTCCATGCGGCGCAGATCCAGGGCTTCTTTGACATTCCGGTCGATCACCTCACGGCAGCCACAGTCATCTCGACCTACTTCGAGGGCATTCGGAGCGATCTGGGCGACCTGGCCATCGTCTCCCCGGATGTCGGCAACGTGAAAGTGGCCAATGCCTACGCGACAACGCTCAACGCCGACCTGGCCATTATCGACAAGCGGCGGGAGTCCGGAGACACCGTGGCGTCAAAGAACCTCATTGGTGACGTGGCGGGCAAGACAGTGCTGATGGTTGACGACATGATCTCAACGGCCGGCACAATCTGTGAAGCCGCCAGACTCGTCATGGACCGCGGCGCCGAACGTGTCATCGCAGCAGCCTCTCACCCCGTGCTCTGCGGACTGGCGATGGATCGGCTCAGGGAGGCGCCAATCGAAAAGATCGTCGTCACCGACTCCATTCCGGACCGAGGAAGACTCGACCCGATCCGCGAGAAGATTGTCCAACTGTCGATCGCCCCCATGCTCGGCGAGGCGATCTACCGAATTCACCACGATATGTCCATTTCCGCCCTGTTCCAGAAGGGAACGGGCGTCAAACGCTGAGACCCGCGGCAACGGTGCCGCATTGCATTGGAGGACCCGACGATGGGCCACGACACCCCGACCATTGAAGTCGCAAGCCGCGAGCGAACAGGCACGCGGTATGCCAAGCGACTTCGCGACGCCGGCCGATTGCCGGCGGTCATCTACGGACACGGCGGCGAGCCGTGCCACGTCAGCGTCGATGCTGGCGAGGCGATCGATCATCTTCGCTCAGGCGTCCATGTCATTGACATTGCCGTTGACGGAGGCAAGACGGAAACCTGCCTGGTGAAGGAACTGCAGTTCGGTCATCTCGGCGATGACCTCGTGCACATCGACTTCGCCCGTGTTGATCTCAACCAGATCGTCACAGTCAACGTCCCGGTGACGCTCAGCGGCGACGCCAAGGGCGCCAAGGAGACGGGCGCCATGCTGGTCGTCGTTCGATCCGAACTCGAAGTGCGTTGCAAGGTCAGCGCGATTCCTTCGGAGATCAAGGCGGACATCTCCGAACTCACCGAGGCCCTCACGATCGGCGAGCTCGACCTGCCCGATGGCGTCGAAGCGATTCTCGATCCCGAGAAGCACATCGCACACATCGCCTACAAGGCCGAAGAGACCGAGGCTGAAGGCGAAGCCACCGATGTGGACGCCGATGAGGCCCAGCCTGAGGTCATCACCGAGAAGAAGGATGAGGAGGGCGCGGAGGGCTGAGGCCCTTCGACGTAGACACCATGCGACTCGTCGTCGGCATCGGCAACCCCGGCCCCGAATACGATCGGACTCGACACAATGTCGGGTTCGAGGCGCTCGATCGGTTATCCCGTCGAGTGGCTCCGGGCGAGGTGGCGCGAAGCCGATTCCAGGGGGCCACTATTGAGACCACCGTGGATGACGAGAAGGTGCTGCTGCTCAAGCCCCTGACCTATGTCAATCGCACTGGGCAGTCGGTTGCGGAAGCCGTCCGCTTCTACAAGCTCGAACCGAAGTCGGACCTGCTGGTTCTGGTCGATGACACGGCGCTGCCGTGTGGCCGAATTCGCATGCGGGCCTCCGGAGGCGCGGGCGGGCACAATGGACTGCGCGACATTGCCTCCAGGCTTGGCAGTGACGACTGGGCCCGACTTCGAATCGGGATCGATTCGCCTGGAGACATCCCACTCTCGTCCTATGTCCTCGGAAAGTTTCGCCCTGACCAACAGGATGCAGTTGATCAGGGCATTGAAGAGGCCGTCGATGCGGCCGATCACTGGATCACGCGTGGCGTGACCGCCACCATGAATGCTTTCAACGCCGATCGAGCACCGACGAGCTCATCGGAGGAGACTCACTGACATGTCTGAAATTTCCATCAACACCTACGAGGGAATGTTCCTGTTCCCACAATCCGCAACGGCCGACCTGGGCGGTGCGAGCCAGCACATCCTCGATCAACTCGAGAAGGTCGGCGCCGAAATGATCGCCTTCCGGAAGTGGGACGATCGCCGGCTCGCCTATCCCATCAAGGGCAATAAGCGAGGCGTGTACTTTCTGGGCTACTTCAAGCTCTCGGGAGACAAGATGACCACGCTGGAGCGGAACCTCCTGCTCTCTGAAGAAGTGGTCCGGTTCCTCATCACTCGAGCCGATCACCTCACCGCCGAGCAGATCGAAGCCACCGAGGGCCGCGCGGAACTCAGTGACGAGATCAAGCTTCGCAGCGAGAAGCAGGCCGAGGAGGCCGGATCGTCCGTCCGGGTCACCACGAAGGCCGAGCGAGAGGCTGCGGAGGCCGCAGCCAGCGCGGACGCGGAGGCGCCCGCCCCTGCCGACGACGCCCCCGCCGAGGCGGCCGAGGAAGCCAGCGAGGAGCCCGCAGCCTCCTGAGGCCACCCGAGCATTTTCCGCGTGTGCGCATGAAACGCATGTTGGCGCGGTAAGATGCCTCCCGGAAGCACGAACGGAGGAATGTCGTCATGGCAGGAAGCGTCAACAAGGTCTTTCTCATGGGCAACCTGACCCGTGACGTCCAGGTCAAGCACACGGCCAATAACACGGCTGTGGCCAACCTCGGACTCGCTGTCAATCGCCGCTACCGGAATAACGCCGGTGAAATGCAGGAGGAAACCACCTTCGTTGATTGCGAGGCCTGGGGCCGAACTGCCGAGACGATGGGCAAGTACCTCACCAAGGGCCGACCGGTCTTCATCGAGGGCCGTCTGCGACTCAACGAGTGGCAGGACCGTGACGGCAACAAACGATCCAAACTGCTCGTCGTGGTGGACCAGTTCACATTCGTGGACAGCCGCGGCGGTGGTGGCAGCGGATCATCTGAATCTCAGAGTTATCAACCGGCCAATACCTCGGCCGATGACATCCCCTTCTGATCGCCTGATCAGACCACACTGACGCTGGGGCGCCGCGGCACGGCGCTCCTCAACTCCACGGAGGACACCGCACATGAGCCGAAGATCCATTGAACTGTTGTTGCTTGAGAATGTCGAGAGCCTCGGCATTGTCGGCGACGTCGTCAAGGTCCGCACCGGGTACGCCCGCAACTACCTGCTTCCCATGGGACTCGCCGAGCCCCCAACTGAAGGTCGCGTCGCAGAACTTCAGGCGGAGCGTGCCGAAGCACTCGCCCGCGTCGAAGCGCGGCGATCCGAGCGTGAGGAACTGGTCACACGCATGGAGGAAGTCGAGCTGACGCTCGTCCGTTCCTGCAACGATCGAGGTGGCCTGTACGGATCGGTCACGCAGCGTGACATCGCCGAGGGCCTCGCGCAAGTCGGGTACCCGAGTGTCGACATTCGTGCGGTCCGCCTTCCCACGTCGATCCGCCGCATCGGCGCCTATGAGGTCCCGATCCAGTTCGACGCAGACCTGCGAGTGGAGATCGCGGTCGTGGTCGAGCCTGACCAACCGCTCGAGGAACGCGAGGAAATGGAATTCGACGATGAGGGCGAGTTGATCGAGAAGCCCGCTCCGGCACCCGTGGCAGCGGAGAAGCCTGCCGCCGAGGCGGACGCCGCTGCAGCGAGCGAGTCAGCCTGAGCAGCAACCAGTCATGAGCACACCAACGCACGCCTTCGGGCGTGCGTTGGCTCTTTTGTGTGGCGCGGGGCTGTACTTTCGTCGGGTCAGGCGATCACGCGGGAAACTCACGCAGCAGCGCTGTTCCCGAACTCCCATTCGAGATACCGGGCGATATAGTCCAGAATGCTGGTCGCCTGCGGAATCTCCGGATTGCTCGTCGCGCCTGAAGGTTCGAACCGCATGCCCTTGAATCGCCGGACGGCCTCCTCAATGGGAAGTCCGTACTGCAGCGAGATCGAGAAGCTCCGGCAGAAGCCCTGAATGAGCCCCGAGAGGGTCGAGCCCTCCTTGCTCATCTTGATGAAGATCTCTCCGGGGCGACCATCATCGAAGAGGCCGACCGTGAGGTAGCCCTCAAACCCGCTGACGGAGAACTTGTGTGTGGTGGAGTCCCGCGTGGTGGGGAGAATCTCTCGCTGGCGATCTGTGAGCATGTGGGTCGTCCATGACCTTCTGTGGGGGAGCCGTCGCTCCGCGTTCTTCCGAGGCAGCTACGTCCATGCAGCCATGCGGTGCATCGGTTCGCTCACCCTGGGGACTTGAATCCCGCCCCGCGGCCTACGCTGCAGCCAGCATCAGCACTGCGGCCAGCACTGCAAGCAGCAGCCCACCGGCAGCGCACCGCGTGGCCCCCCGTGACCAACGCCCACACCCTGCAGCCAGACCGCTGGTCCCGAGCAGCAGCAGTCCCGGCAGGGCCAATTGCCCGAGCCCGCCGATGACCGGGTGGCCCCGCCGTGGGATCTCGCGGGGGCCCGCCGCGATTCCCCCCTCCCGGGGCTCCAAACCAGGTGGCGCCAGACGCACCACCCCCCCCCTCCCC
>CAYQJN010000033.1:0-18396 GCA_964417845.1 uncultured Isosphaeraceae bacterium | reverse complement strand
GCTCGCCGTCCTTGACGCGTGTCGCCTTGCTGACATACCTGATGAGCCTGCCGCCGAAACACAGGTCTGGATCTGCTCCGCCATCGATGGGTGGGCTTCCACTCGGACGCTTGACCACCACACGATTGGCCGCGTGAGACGCAGCAGCAAGCAGGGCTGCATCATCACTCGGGGACGCCAGCGTCTGCAATACCTGAGCCGCCTTCTTCGGGAGTGCTGAGCGTTTGGATCGGCCCGCAAACATCGGGTCGAGATAGACCACATCGGCGGTGTGGGTTTGCAGATATTCCTTTGAATCGCCGCATACCACCGACATCCGAAACCCAATCAGATCCCAGAGGTCTTCACACCCCTTCGCATCAGTCAGTGACAACTGCACCATCGCTGCCAGAAACGGGTCTCGCTCCACTGCAGTGACCTGCCATCCCATGCACGCCAAGAGCGCCGCATCGTGACCAAACCCCGCCGTGGCGTCGATGATGGTCTCGGCGCGCGACCCGATGGCGCGGCCGATCGGTTGCTTGTGTGAAAGGTTTCCAGTCCCGGTCCGCCGGTCGATCTCCCGAAACGAGAGGGGCATCCCATGACGCCGATTTTCCACCGTCCACAATTCGGCGCGATCATGCAGCAGCACGATGCGATGCTCGCCTGATTCGATCGGTTTGGATGTGAGCGCACATGACGCTGTTTCCGCAAGCATCCTTGCTTCATCATCCCGATCCACACAACGCGATTCGATTGAGCGGGTGGCCATAAGTCACCACAGTATCCATCCCCTACCATCCGCCGTCCAACCAAGGCCAGGAGGGCCAGACCATGCCAACCCGACTCCCATTGATGCTTGCTCTGATGATGATGTTGGGGTGCCATGCACCGATCCATCAGGGTTCCCCCATCAACCATGTCGTGCTCATTGAACTCAAGCAGGATCAAGGCACGGTCGACCTCGTCTCTGATTGCGACACTCTCCTTGCCGACATCCCCTCGGTTCGGACCTATTGGTGCGGTGTCCATGGTGACTTCGGACGGACCTCCGTCGATGCCGACTATGACGTCGCCCTGTGTGTGGGATTCGCCGATGCAGCCGGATACCAGGCCTACCTGGACCATCCGGACCACGTGGCCCTTGTTGAGAAGTGGAAGCCTCACATGGAGTGGATTCGAATCCACGATGTAGTTGATGAGTGATCCGCCCTCCCTTCGGGGTATCTACACTGCGTAGATCATGAGTACCACGAAGACCCAGAAGACCCGACACGAATCGGCCCGAAGCAAGAAACGCAAGAAGGGGTGGCGCACCGCTGATGGGAGCGATATCCATGAGCTCTATGAACTGAGCGTTCAGGACCCTGACAACGAAGTTGACATCATCAGGCAGGTGTGGAAAGAACAACGGGGACGACCATGCCAATCGATTCGGGAGGACTTCTGCGGAACCGCCGCTGTTGCCATGCGATGGGTACGTGAGGATCCAAGTC
Organism: uncultured Isosphaeraceae bacterium; assembly: GCA_964417845.1. Classification (GTDB taxonomy): domain Bacteria; phylum Planctomycetota; class Phycisphaerae; order Phycisphaerales; family SM1A02; genus UBA12567. Next base: position 16,918 of record CAYQJN010000033.1, on the reverse strand, counting down.
ACTCCGCTGTTGGTGTCGACCTGGACGATGATGTGCTTGCATGGGCCAATGCGAAAGTCCCCGAGCGGCTCGACCCATCGCAGGTCGACCGACTGACGTTGATCAAGGGTGATGTCCTTTCAACACCCACTGATCCTGTGGATTGTCTCCTCGCCCACAACTTTTCGTACTACATCTTCAAGAAGCGGCGGGAAGTCATCAAGTACTTCAAGGTGGCTCGATCAGGTTTGGTTGATGATGGTCTGTTCATTCTTGATTGCTATGGAGGCAGCGACTCCTTCCTTGAGATGGAAGAGTCCCGTGATCTTGATGGGTTTACCTATGTATGGGACCAACACCTCTACGATCCTGTAACTGGTGATGTTGTGAATCACATCCACTTCCATTTTCCGGATGGGACGAAGATCGACCGCGCCTTCACGTATGAGTGGCGGCTGTGGACCATCCCTGAGATCAGGGAGATGCTCCTGGAGGCAGGCTTCAAGGATGTCGCTGTCTATTGGGAAGGCACGGATGAGGAAACGGAAGAAGGAAATGGGGAGTGGTCGGCCGTTGAGCAGGGAGAAGCCTGTGAGGGCTGGATTGCATACATCGTCGGACGCAATTGAATCATGACCATTTTCGACATCGTTGGTATTGATCTGGAACTCGCCGATCGGCTCGCAGTTGAGCTTGAGGAAGTCGCATGTGTTTTTGATCGCCAACTCGCAAGTGATTTTCCGCCGGTCAACACGCTGGCTGTGCATGTCGGCCGATATCGCGGGAAGATGCTCCGTCCAATTCTGGTGCTACTTTCCGGCGCGGCGGTGCGGTCATCTGATGATGATGTTGATCTCGACATGTGCCTCCGCACTGTGGCGGCGGTCACCGAGATGATTCACATGGCCACACTCGTCCATGATGATGTTCTGGATGAGGCCACGGTTCGACGAGGGGGACAAACCATCAACAGCCTTCACGGCAATGAAATGGCCGTCATGCTTGGTGACTATCTGATCTCCAATGCCTTTCATCTCTGCTCCACACTGGGCAGACCTGACATCAATGCACTCTTGGGGAAGGTTACGAACACGCTCTGTGAAGGTGAGATTGTCCAACTACACAATCGCGAGAATCTCGAACTCGATGAGTCGATGTATTTTGAGATTGTCACCCGAAAGACTGCTTCGCTGATCGGCGGATGCTGTGAACTTGGGGGCCTGCTTGCCGGAGGCGATGACCACACCAGGTCATCGCTCCGCTCCTTCGGAGTTGATCTCGGCATCGCATTCCAGATCACAGATGACTTGCTTGATCTGATTGGTGATCAACAGGAAGTCGGAAAGACCGTCGGTCGTGATCTGGATATGGGGAAGTTGACTCTGCCACTGATCCGCGCCATCGAACAGAGTTGTGACCAGGATCGCCGTTCGCTGACATCGCTGGTTCAGGACAAGTGCCACGCACAGCTGCGTGATCGACTTCAAGAGGATGGATGGTTTGACTCAGCGCAGCGCACCGCAACCGATTTGGTGCTGTCTGCGAGAAATCACCTGAAGTGCATCCCAAGCGGCGCTGCCTGCGACATGCTGCACTTGATGGCTGATGCCGTCATTGAGCGCCGGTTCTGATCTCCAGCACTCAACGCTTCACATCTTTCGGAATGTGTCGAGAGTCTCTTCGATGCGACCCTGAAGCGCATTGAGGTTGTTGATCGCCGTAGCCTGACGACACATCCGCTCATGCAGCGCTGTGGCAATGATCTCTCCACAGCGCGGATCTTCTGAGATCAAGGCCCCAAGTTCTTCAGCAGACTGCGCAGACAGTGGCCAATTGGCCGAGGAGGCTCGAATCGTCTCAAGGGTGGCCTCAAGTCGGCTCACGGCTTCTTCAGCATCAGCTGGATGGTGGTTGGGTCTCTCGCTCATGCCGCTGACGTCGGCTGATTCAGATCGCGACTTCGGAGACATGTGGGAATTCTCTATCCACATATTGTCCACCTGTTATCCAGAGTTTGTCACTGGTACACTGCGGGGTCAACGAAGTCACCGGTCGGCGTGAAAGCGTCGCCTCGGGAGGTCAACGCCCATGGTCCCGAAACGTCCCTTGCTGCGCGAGCGGCTTGGATTTCTCTACTGCCCCCCCTGGCGTATTCAGGGATCGAGTGTTGCCGGCGAAGGCACTGTGGTTCAGGTTCCGGAACTGGATATCGTGTTCGACCTCGGGTGGTGTCCGAGAATCGCGCTTTCATCACCCCTGGCAGCCATCAGTCACGGCCACATGGATCACGTGGGTGGGCTTCCATACTGGTTCAGCCAACGCGTCTTTCAGAAGATGGGAGTTGGTCGGTGCGTATGCCCCAAACGATTGGAGCGGCCCCTGACGGACATGATGGCCGCCTGGGTGCCCATTGAGCACCAGGAGACCCCTTATCAGATTGTGGGCCTTGATCACCTGGAAGAGGTAGATCTGAAGCCCAATATCGTCCTGCGGGCACTGGAGATGCATCACGCGGCCACTGCGCTGGGATATGCCACCGTGGAGTACCGAAGCAAGCTTCGACCAGATCTGGTTGGGCTTCCGCAGACCAAGTTGCGGGAGCTCCGGGACGCTGGTGAGTCAATCACCCACACGCTTGAGATTCCCCTCCTGGCCTACACCGGTGACACACAGATGTGTGAGACGCTCCTCCGCCCTGAGTTCTGCCGGGCCCGGGTGGTCCTGTCAGAGTGCACGTTCTTTGACGAGAACCATCGGGATCGCGCGCGGATTGGACGCCATCTCCATGTAGAGGACCTTCCGCCACTCCTGGAGGCATGGGAGGCAGACACCGTGGTGCTCATCCATGCCTCCCGGCGAACCCATCTGGAGGTGGCCCGCCAGCGAATCAACGAGGTCCTCGGTCCGGTGCAGTCGGAGCGGGTTGAACTGCTGATGGACCATCGCCGAAACCGTCAGCGATACGATCGGCAGTTGGAAGAGTCGGGGCAATCCGAGTGTCAAGTGGTTGACGAAGTGACGACTGACTCGTAAGTTTTGGTGTTGGATTGGGTGGGAGCGGGGCAAATCGTCTCCATTCCCATTGTGCAGGGAAGAAAGAGCGACAGATGGCGATGGTCGATTCACAAGTGATGTCCAGTGTGCTGAAGCACCTCTGGGATAATCATCATGCAATCTGCCGCCATTGGTTCAATGACATTGAGACCGTGGATCTTGATGGAGGAACGATCCGATTCCTTGTTCGAGAGTCCGTGCAACTGCGCTACCTTCAGCGATCATGTATTGATGCATTCACGGAGGCAACGCAGGAAGCAACAGGGCGACTTCTCGGCGTCGAGTTCGTAACAGCTGATGATCTTGCGTCGGATCCACCGGTAGAAGTTGTCTCAGGAAGCACATCCCGCGCATCTTTCGATCTCGATGGAGAGATGTTGCTTTCACCTGACTACACCTTCGACACTTTTGTGGTCGGTCCCGACAACCGGTTGGTGCACGCCGCATCGCTCGCTGTTGCGAAACAACCAGGACGCGCCTACAACCCGTTCTTCATTTATGGTGGTGTTGGTCTTGGAAAGACGCATCTTCTTCAGGCAATCTGTCAGCAGACGATGCGGCACAACCCTGACATGCGCATCTACTACACCTCCTGCAACTCATTCATGAATGACTTCCTGAATGCTGTGCAGGCTGGTGACATGGGGTCATTCCGGAACCGATTCCGCAACTACGATCTCCTTGTTGTCGATGACATCCACGATCTTTCCAACCGTGGCCCATCCCAGGAAGAGTTCTTCCATACGTTCAACACCCTGTATCAGGGGGGACGACAGGTTGTCCTGAGTTCTGACGCAGCCCCAAGTGAGATTCTGGATCTTGAGGAGCGGCTGACCAGCAGGTTTGGCTGTGGTCTGGTCGCCAATATTGAACGGCCTTGCTATGAAACTCGCGTCGCGATTGTGAAGGCCAAGGCTGAACTCAGGTCCATTCAACTCCCCGATGACGTCGCCGGATATATCGCTGCTCGAATCGACACCAATATTCGCGAGATCGAGGGTGCCATCACGAAGATTCAGACGATTTCCATGCTTGATGGATGTGAGATTGATCTCTCTCTGGCTAAACGGTCCATTGGAGAACAACTTCGAAGTCATGGGTCGACCCACCTCACGATTCAGGACATTCTCGATACGGTTTCGGGGTTCTATGGGCTCAAATTGACTGAGCTGCTCTCGAAGCGGCGGCACAAGAGCGTGGCCCTTCCAAGACAAATCGGCATGTATCTGGCACGAAAGCACACCCGATTCAGCCTTGGTGAGATCGGTGGGTACTTTGGTGGTCGGGACCACACAACCGTCATGCACGCCATCAAGGCGATTGATGGAAAGCGGGTTGGCGACACCAGACTCGATCAGGACATCTGTCAGCTCGAATCTGTCCTGCTCGACGATTGACCAGCTGATCTCTCCAACTCAATCCAGTCATTCACCCCATGAGCGTTGTCAGTTTGAATCGGGGTAAGTGGTGTATGACCTGTCATTTATTGTTGGTTGGTGTGTCATGCCGGCCATGGGGAACATCCATGGAATTGACGTGGCGGTCCAATCTTCAGCATCACCCACCGAGACCAACACAAGAGAACATGTGTCGACACCGTGATTGACAACATTCCCACCGGGGGCTGTGTGTTGTAAGTGGTGTTCTTTGTTGATCTTGGAAGTTTGTGGTATTGGTTATCCACCAACACACAGGCACACTACGAGGAGAGAGGAGTGTTATTCACTTGGGTGGTCAACACAACCGCCTTCGGCTGATCTCCGCCAGCATGGACAGCCGTTGAGCTGCCTCACCCGAATCAATCGCAGTCGCAGCAGCAGTCACCCCATCTTCCATCGTCTCCGAGATACCACCCACAACCAGTGCGGCCGCTGCGTTGATGAGCACCATCTCACGGGGCGGTCCGTGGTCTTCACCCTCCAGAATGCGCCTGATCATCTCTGCAGCGTGTTCGAGGCTCTCCGCTGTGACCGAAGCCATTGGTGCCGTATGGAGTCCGACATCTTCAGGACAGATTCGCTGCTCCTCAATACCTGAGGCCGAGACCCACCACAAGGTTGTTGGAGCCGAGATGGAGATCTCATCCAGGCCGTCATCCGAGTGCGCGACAACCGCAGCGTCCGATCCCAATCGGTTCAGCGCTTCAGCAAGCAGTCGACCGTATCGATGATCCCAGACACCCAGCACCTGCAGGTGAGCGCCAACGGGATTGGTCAGAGGTCCAAGCAGATTGAAGATCGTCGGGAACCTGAGTGCCCGCCTGACGGGCATGACGAATCTGGTGGCCGGATGGTGATGGATGGCGAAGCAGAAGCAGACGCCGGCCTGCTCGAGGCAGGCTGCCTGAGTCTCGATAGGTGCCTCAATGTCCACACCAAGCGCTGCGAGCACTTCTGCTGAGCCTCGACCGGTTCTGGACCTGTTGCCATGCTTGGCGACTGGAATGCCCGCTGACGCGGCCACAATGGCTGCTGCGGTGGACACATTGAAGGTCTTGGGTGCTCCGCCTGTTCCGGCGGTGTCCAGCATGGATGATCCACTCAAGCTCGTCGGGACAGCCGTGACGTGCTGACGCATGATTCTCGCAGCTCCGACTACCTCATCAATCGCCGGTCCTCGCATGGCCATGCTGGTGAGCACAGAAGCAATCTGACGCTCATCAACACGCCCGGTCATCATCGACTCTAACAATGCGATCGTGTCTTCTTCCGACAGGATCGATCCGCCGACGAGGCGGTCGAGGATGGGGGCGATGTCGGTCAACTTGGGTTCGTTCGTCATGGGCTCTCTGTCAGATCGTCAGCCAAGGGGACTTTCGTGGTACAACGCGCCACTTTGGAAGTCCCTGTGGAACCACTGTGATGTCACTGTATCTCCTGGCCGAATCCTACCTTCACCGCCTCGATCCGGTGGCGCTTCCGATTTCACCGAGCTGGGGCATCCGGTGGTATGGACTTGCTTACCTCGCTGGGTTCATTATCGCATGGGTGTCGATCCGATGGATGGCGCGGACCGGTCGCTCCATTATTCCCGCGGCGGCGGTCGGCGATCTGCTGGTGTATTGCGTCGTCGGCGTTCTGGTGGGCGGTCGATTGGGCTACGCCCTGTTCTACAACCCTGATCTCTTTCTGTCGTTCTCTCCAAGTCCTCCATGGTGGGAGCTGCTCGCCATTCACCGAGGTGGAATGGCCAGCCATGGAGGAATTGCCGGGGTCATCATTGCCATGGTGATTTTCGCGCACAGACACCGGCTTCCTGCGTGGCACCTGATTGACCTTGCAGCGCTGTGCGCTCCACCAGGCCTTTTTCTGGGTCGTCTCGCCAATTTCGTCAATGGAGAACTCTGGGGAAAGCCGCTAGCCGCGTCCATGCAGACCGATCCGCCATGGTGGAGCGTCAAGTATCCAGAAGAGGTCTTTGTTGGCGAAGTCGATCTGACCGAGATCGAGGGGGCAGTTGGCGGAACCGCCACGCTTGCGAAGACCGTCGTCGAGCGCCTGCATGCCGGCGATGCATCGGTGATGGACGTTGTGGTTCCACAGTTGACGGCGTGGTGGCCATCACAGTTGATTCAGGCAATCGCTGATGGACCGATCCTGCTGGCCGTCCTTGTGTGCGTCTGGTGGAAGCCCCGAAGACCTGGTGTGGTCTCAGCGTGGTTCCTTCTGGCCTATGGAACACTTCGCATTCTGACGGAAGTCGTCCGTCAGCCCGATGATGGTGTAGTGCTGATTCTTGGACTTCAGCGAGGACAATTGCTCAGCGTTGGCATGGTTCTGGTTGGCGCCTACGTGCTCTGGTGGGTCACACGACGCTCCATCAGTAGTATCGGTGGATTGCGAGGACACCCAGGGACCGGTTAGGCAACCGGATGAGCCGACCATTCAGCGGTCAATGACTCCAGAATGTGCTTGAGATTCAGTCCCGCCCCTGTCTGGACCTCAGATTCTGCAATTCGATCAACAAGACAACACCACTGGTAGAGCTTGTCCGAAGATGTTTCGGTTCTCAATCTGGACCGCACATGGTGCGTCAGGATGCGAAGGAGCATGTCGACGCCTTCCTGATTGGCGGCAGACTTGCTTGCTTTCGGGTTGTCCGCGATTACTGACTTGGCCCATCCATCAATCAGGTCAGCACACTTTTCAGCTGCGTCTGGTGGCCACGTGCCACGATCCATCTGGTCAAGCAGGGGTGCGGTCGTCTTCATCCACGACATGAGGTTGTGCTGGGCGCATCGGACAGCCATTCCAGGGGAGCCATCTGCAAACGCAAGCGTGTCGTCCACGTCAGCTGGCGCCACCGCAAGTTCGCACTCGTCCATCCACGTCCGCATGGCACCATCAGAGAGCGGTGCCATCGAGACGTGCTGGCACCGACTCCAGATAGTCGGGAGCAATCTCTCGGGTCGGTCTGTCACCAGGAAGAAGTACGTTGAAGACGGTGGTTCTTCAAGAGTCTTCAGAATGGCGTTCTGACCGGCCAGATCCAGCCGATCGGCCTCGTCGATGATGAAGACCTTAGCTGAGCCCATCGCCGGTGTTCGATAGGCGGCCGCTTCATGAATCCGGCCATCTGAAGTCCGACCACCGATCATCAACTCTCTCAAGAGATCGAGCGGAATGTTCATTTGTTTGCGGTCGCGGAGCGCCGCGATACTGCTGGATGCCGCCATGTGTCGGCGAATCACATGGAGGTCCGGGTGAGACTCGGACGTGATGTGCGTCAGCACAGGAGATGGCGTGGTTCGTCCGGTCCCGAGATCCTGAATTGGCTGGGCTGGATCGAGCAGACAGGCTGCCACACCCCTGGCCAGTGTGCACTTCCCGATGCCACCTGGTCCCGCAAGAATCCAGGCGTGGTGCATGCGATCCGACCTCACCGCATCGCGAAAAGTTGCAATCGCTCGATCATGTCCAATGAGTCGATCCATGGATTCGGCAGTATCGCATGCAGGTGGTGCTTTTTGGTCTCATCTGTCAGATCTGACTGATCGTTCGGACAGGATGCGACTGTGTCCGCCGCCACAGGGTCAATCAACAGATCGAGAATCGCCTGGATCGAACTGGTCGCGCTGGTATGGACGATTGGATGTGTGCTTGGGAATTCGCTGAGCATCCCATGGCTGGTCTGGATCTCAGTGATGATGATGTTGGTGCCTGTTGCGGTAGCCGCTCAATCCGGTACCCGATCCACGCTTGTGATCGTTCTTTCGGTGTCCGGTCTGTTCGCAGGTGCCCACGCAGCCGCGCAGGCTCAAGGGGCTCCCCGGGGTCATCTCGCGCACTGGGTTGGCACGGAGCGCCACATGCCGGTGAGAGTCCGAATGACAGTCCGATCGAACCATCAGGGTTGGATCACCGGAAACGCCCATGCAGTGTGGGAGGACGGGCTCTGGAGATCCTGCCACGGATTGGTGTCAGGAACCGTTCCATATGGGGTTCAGGGTGGTGAGGGCGATCTCATTGACATCATGGGAAGGCTTCGTATTCGTTGGCGTCGTGGCGTGCCGACGCTGCGAATTGCGGTGCAAGCACGCGAACATGCAACCGTAGTACGTCCTCTGAATGGACTTCAAGGACTCCTGAGAACAGTGCGGACACAATCGTCTGCCGCACTGACTGATGATCCGATCGTCCAACCGGTCATCCAGGAACTCGTCCGAAGCATGGTTCTCGGAAAGCGTGGGGCGCGATGGCGAGAAGTCATCGCACCATTTCGCTCAACTGGTACCGCACATCTTCTTGCCATCAGCGGCCTGCATCTGGCGATGTTCTGTGGATTGGCACTGATGATATGGAGGTCTCTGATAGGAGGACCTCAAAGTGGGATCGTCGTGATCGCCATTGTGGCGATCGCATTGATGTTGATAGCCGATGTTCGAACGCCACTGGCTCGAGCTGGACTCATGACAGTGACAGCGTGCACGTTGGCACTTGTTCGATGGAGACTCAGTGGTCGATCGCTCCTTGCCATTGCGGCGATTGCGGTTCAAATAGATGATCCTTCGGCATGTCTTGGTCCTTCGTTCCAGTTGAGCTTTCTTGTTGTTGCATCATTCCTGTACATCCTGCCCCGGTGGGAGCACCGAGTCACAATTCCGGGCCTGCGCACTCCTCGGTGGCCACGCGCCATTCGTGCTGCAATCCTGGCATGGTGTGTTGCCACGCCGATTTCCGTGTACTGGTTTGGGCATTTCAGCCCGCTTGGTGTACCGGCGACACTCCTGTTGGCCCCACTGGTTGGTCTGATGCTCGGGTTTGGATATGGCCGGATCGGTCTCGGGTGGATACCGGGTGTCGATTGGCTGCTTGGTGAGTTGCTCAATTCGACCGCATCGGTCATGTGGTGGTTGGTCGTGTGGATATCACGAATTCCTGCTGCTGATATCCGAACACCATCGCCGGCGTGGTGGTGGGTGGTGTCCATGGAGTTCATGGCCGTGACCATGTTCATTGACTCACGCCGACTTGTCCGTGTCGTTCTGGCTTTGATGTTCCTCGCCTCCTGGATTGTGATCTCTACAATCTTCACATGAAGAACCTGATCATCCCAATGGTCCTGTGTGCGATAGTCCCCACAGAGTCGATCTGTGCGCAAGGACCCGGACCTGAGTCATCACCAATCCCGGATGTTTCCGTCGTTCCCGCCCTTCCCGGACGAACCTATCGGGAGCCGGTTCAGGTGCTTTCCATGCCAGGAGTTGACGATGGCGTGGTGGTGGTCGAGAGGCGTGGTCGCGTGCTGCTCTCGAAGTTCAGTCGAGGATCCGACGACGAGCTGCTTCTGGATCTCCGCGGACGCTTGACGGCCCGAACCAGCGAAGAAGGCCTTCTCTCACTCGCCTTCGATCCAAAGTGGCCAGCGAGGAAGTCGGCCTATGTCTATCGATCCCTTGCTTCCCCAAGACGAACCGTCCTTTCGCGCTTCACTTGGGACGAGTCGAGCGGAGCATTCAATCCCGATCAGGAAGAGGTCATCCTCGAGATTCCACAACCATGGGGAAACCACAATGGAGGCACCGTACTTTTCGGGCCCGATGGAATGTTGTATCTCTCAATCGGTGACGGCGGGAGTGCGAACGATCCACAAGGCGCTGGGCAACGCATGGACACCTTGCTCGGAAAGATCATTCGCATCGATGTGTCGTCCACTCAGAACGGCCAGGCCTATCGCGTTCCAGAAGACAATCCATTTGTGAGTATTGAAGGTGCCAGACCGGAGATCTGGGCGTCCGGTCTTCGCAATGTCTGGAGAATGTCTTTTGACCCCAAGACCGGCCATCTTTGGGCGGGTGATGTCGGACAGAATGCATGGGAAGAGATCGACATCATTACACGCGGTGGCAACTATGGCTGGAACATTCGCGAGGGTCTGCATCCGTTCAAAGATGATCCAACAGGAGAAACCAGTACGCTGATTGATCCTGTAATCGAGTATGGCCGAGATCTTGGCGGGTCAGTCACAGGTGGCAATGTCTACCGTGGATCATCCGATCCAAGACTGGACGGCATCTACTTCTATGGCGATTACATGTCCGGGAGGATCTGGGGTGCCCAGCGACATCAGGATGGATCAGTGACAACCAGAGAGTTGACAGGATCACGGAGGTACTTCCCGAGCTCGTTCGGTGTTGCACCGGACGGAACGATCCTGATGTGCGCTTTCTCCGGTCCTTATCAACGGTCTGGAGAGATCGTTCGAATCAAGTCGAAGTGATCATTCCCGGTTTGACGCGACTTCTTCAAGGACCGCAGCCACAACAGATTCCTTCTCCATCGTCAGCCTTGGGATTTGTCGCCCATCGACGATCACTGCTGGCAGATGCGGGAAGCGATTCCGTTTGAACTCGGCGATGTCCTGGTCAATCAACGTCTTGACATTGATGGAATTGAGTGTGGTGGCGAATGCATCCGCGTCCATACCCATGGACTCTGCGTGAGCAATCACATCCGCATCTGACATGGATCCAAGCTCTGGACCATGATCAATCAACCAGAACGCCATGTCGAATGCTGCATCGTCACCACCAATCAACCCAGCGGTCTTGGCCGCTCTGGCACCAAGACACGAGCCTTCACGACTTTGAATACGCTCGGGAAGATTCGGATTACAGTCGTGATTCAGAGGATTGAACCGAAGGATCAGATTGGATGGCCCATGCTCCGATTCCCACGCACGAAGATCGCTCAGGAAGACCGCACTATTCGGGCTGACGAAGTCAATGAACGCAATGATCTCAGTAGCGTCATCATCGACACCTGATCGGCGAAATGTTCGCGTGGACTCATTGATGTTCTTCTGGCGACCATCGCGCCAATCTGCGACAAACTTTTCCAGTCCAACGGGAGGCATCGATTGATCTGAAATGGCCTGGCCTTCTGCAATGGCGTCAGCAACCGTATCAACAGTCGATGTGAGGCTTACAGGGAGCATGTGCCACTTCAACTCAACGCCGTTGACGAAGATCATCGGTGTATAGAAGATCCCGAGCGTTACGGCGTCTTCAATATCTCCTTGTACACGCTCAAGGGTCTCATCACTGATCATGAGTTCTGTGAACTCTTGCATGTCGAACCCAAGTTCGTCTCGCAGCATGGATGGAAGTCGACCATCCTTGAACATCCCTTTGTTCTCAAACAACCATTGATGCATCTCCCAGAAGGCGGATTCTCCACCAAGCATTCCCGCTGTCTCAGCCGACCGGGCTGCCCAACAGGCATTCTCATGAATCGTCTTCTTCAGATGCGGATTGCAATCAGCGCACATCGGGAAGTGGCGGACCGAGAGAGAGACGTCATCCCGACGTTCCAGAATCCGCTGCATTTCGGTTTCATATCGCCGGCAGTCGGGACACTGATAGTCGCTGAACATGACAACCTGCACCGGGGCGTCGGGGCTTCCCTCTGTCCACCTGGCCTGCAGGAGCGATGAAGTGCCAACTTCTGGTGTCTTGGGATCAACATCCGTCGGTTCACCTGAGTCATCAACAACATCAGTTGCGTTGGGTTTGGCCTTCGGATTGGTCGATTCCTGCGTTGCCAGAACCTGATCGATGAACTGCTGCTCATTCTGAACAGCTTCTTCAGCCTGGATAGACGATCTGGTGATCTGCGCGCCCGCGAGCACCATCGTGGCGAGCATAAACGTCACGACGCCACCGACCATCGCATTGGTGCGGTGCGCGGATCTCGGAGTGAGCTCAACAACGATCCAGAAGCCGAAGTTACCCATGTGGGCTGCGAGGCAATACGGACAGATGGTGCCCTTGGCGACCATCAGCATCGTGAACCCGATACTCCCAAGGGCTCCGAGTCGAACAATCCAGCGGAGTCCACTACTCAATCCACTTCTTGTGAAGAGCCAGGCGATCAGAAGACCAGAGAACCACGCCAATCCGACAAATGACACAGGCCAATCAAGACCCGGGATTTGACCGAACGGTCCTCCGGTGACCTCTGCGCAGGCGCTGGCCGGCCCACAACCAGGAAGATTGTCGCCGATGAGGCCAAGTTGCTTCAGGCTGAGGATGCCTGCGAAGAAGGTTGCGACCCCGATACAGATCAATCCGATGATCCACCACCCAAGGGCCAGGTCCCGGTCCTGTCCATCACGTACGTCTTTGAGGTCATTCATCTTGTGTGGTGCTCCGTCTCTCGCTTCACACCGAGGAGCCTCCCCCGACGATCGCCCTCAACGCATCCGAGTCTCGGCTGATTGCGTGGATTCCAGTCTGTTTTTTTCCACATCACATGCGGTCCGGTGACTCAATACCCAGCAGGTCGAGCCCGTCGGCCAGAACGCGCCCGGTGAGATCACAAAGCCGGAGGCGAGAGTCGCGGACGTCATCCCGATCAGCTTTGAGCACCGGGCATGCCTGATAGAACGCATTGAAGCGCTCCGCCAGCTCTCGAAGATAGGCAGCGATCCTGTGCGGCTCCAGAACACGCGCCGCTGTTCGAACCGTTTGGTTCCAAGCGAGGAGTGCCAGGGTGAGGTCTCGCTCCTGGGGTGTATCGACCAGAATGCTGGCTTGGGACCAATCACCGCTCGCCCTTCTCAGGATGCTCTGGATTCTTGCGTGCGCATACTGGAGGTAGGGTCCGGTGTCACCCTCGAAAGCCACCATGCGATCGAGGTCGAAGACGTAGTCTTTGACGAGATCATTGGAAAGATCGGCGTACTTGATGGCACCGATTCCAACTGCGCGTCCAATGCGGTCCAGTTCGGCATCAGACAGTCCATGTGTCTGGCTCGTGGGTTGGCTGGACCTGTTTCGAACCTCAGTGCATCCACGTTCAATTGCCTCCTGGAGAAGGCTGGAGAGTGTGACGTTGTCCCCACTGCGCGTTTTGAGCGGCTTTCGATCAGGGCCTAACACTGACCCAAACCCAGTGTGGGTGAGTTCAACGACTCGATCACCATCAATCTGGTTCCAGCCCACAATCCGCGCAGCATCAAACACATCGCGGAAGTGGTCCCGCTGACGGGCGTCCACCACATAGATGCACCGCATGGCCCTGGTGTTCTGAGTTCGAACACGAATGGCCGCAAGATCCGTGGTGGCGTAGAGATAGCCACCATCCGACTTGCGTATCAGGAGTGGTCGATCGCGATCAGGGAAATCGACCACAAGCGCACCCTCGTCCACTCGGCTGAATCCACCAGACTCAAATGTCGAAATCACACCCTCAAGCAGATCGCGGTAGGTGGACTCACCCCGGTTGTCATCAGAAGACATGTCGACATTCAGAAGATCAAGCGCTTCAGCCATGGCCGCCTGCGTGATGTCAATGAGCGACTTCCATCGAGCGACCAGGACCTCATCTCCCTGCTGTAGCGACACGAGCGTGCGGCCAGCGCGATCACGAAACTCGGACGCACCTTCATTCTGTGCTTCGAGCTCGGCGACTCGGTGCGGCCCACTGTGTCGCGCATGAGCCGCTTCAATACCGGCGGCATCACTTCTGGCGATTGACTGAGCCTCTCTGTAGGCCGAATCAAGATGACTCAGCGTCAATGTGTTGAAGTCTGCGCCACGATCAAGCAGCACTTGAATCACCATGGCAATTGGGAGTCCCCAGTCACCAAGGTGGTTCTCGCGATGAACATCATGGCCGAGCCGAGTGAACATGCGGGCAAAGGCATCACCGATGATCGTTGATCGGAGGTGACCCACATGCATCTGTTTGGCGACATTGACGCCGCACATGTCGATGACCACCGTCTCCGGGTCTGGTGCCGGTGTGATTCCGAGATTCGGCCCATCCATCGCGGTGAGCGCCGTAGTGAGAGCCTCATTTCGGAGCCGGATGTTGATGAATCCGGGGCCCGCGATGTCGGTGGACTCCACCAGGTCTCCGAGATCCACAGCGTTCAGGAGTTCCTGGGCAACCTCTCGGGGTGGCCGCCCAATACGTTTCCCGAGCGGCATCGCGGCATTGCACTGAAAGTCCCCGAGTTCCGGTTTGGAGGCCGCACGTATGACCGGGTCAGATCCAGCGAAGTCATCTCCAAAGGCAGCCACAATGGCCCGCCCAAAGGCATCAATCAGGCATTGGCGTGGATCGTCGGACATGGGGCGGGGAGTATAGCCCGCCTCGGATTGTTCACTGATCGGCTTGTATCATGGACGATTCCCATGCCAAGCCCCACGACTGAGCCAACTACGACCCTCGAGAAGATCGACCGCTGCTCCAAGCTGGCACACCGGCCCAGGGTGCTCCTCGGCAAGATGGGCCTCGATGGGCATGATCGAGGTGTCAAACTGATTGCGCGGGCACTTCGTGACAGTGGCATCCATGTGATCTACTCCGGACTCTGGCAGACGCCACGATCGCTGGCCATTGCAGCACGCGACGAAGATGTGGATTGCATAGCGGCGTCGATGATGAGCAACTCCCATAACGTGCTGGTTCCGAATCTTGTGACGGCATGTCAGGACGTTGGCTGCAGTGATGTCCGCATCAACGTCGGAGGGATCATTCCTCAGGAAGATGTTCAGGGCATGCTGGATGCAGGTGTTCACCGGGTGTTCCACACCGGAACGAGCATGTTGGACATCGTGGATTCCGTTGCTGATTCGGTGCATCCCTATGAATCTGCAAACGAGTCCTCAACAGTGTCCTCCAGACTCTCACGGGCCATCAGCATCTGTTGTGAAGGCGGATCGCCCGACCACCCGCGTCAGAAGCCAGAGCGAATCATCGGACTGACCGGATCGCCCGGAGCAGGCAAAAGCACCCTGGTCGCAGCGATCGCCTCTGAGCTGCACGATCGTGGCGAACAGCTCGCGGTCATCGCCTTTGATCCGATGAGCCCTATCACCAATGGAGCGCTCCTAGGTGACCGACTTCGCGTGGACTTCAATAAGGTCGATGAGTCGGTCTTCTATCGATCACTTGCCGTGATTGGTGAGGACTACCGCCATCTTCCAGACATTCTGGAACTTGTTGGCGGCGCTGGATTCAACCATGTCATTGTGGAAACTGTCGGATCTGGTCAGAGTGATGTCGCGATCCGCGATCACGTAGACTCCACGGTGGTTGTGGTCGTACCCGGGATGGGGGATGCGGTTCAGATGGACAAGGCCGGCATTCTCGAGATTGCAGACACCTTCGTTGTCAACAAGGCAGACTTTGAGGGCGAAGCCCGGCTTGTTCGTGAACTGCTCGACATTTCCTCAGGACGGCCAATCCACGAAACCGTGGCAACCCGTGGACAGGGTGTTTCTGACCTCACGGCGCACCTGTTTCCAGAATCACACTAGCCGCCATGAGTACCATGGCCCGTAATGTCTGAAGGCCAGCCCCAGCCGGCGACCACTCAAGCCGGCCAACACCACCAGCCTGTTACCGAACTCGCCAGAGACCTGCGGTTGTTCGATGTGACCATGGTCGGGGTTGGTGCCATGATCGGCGCGGGCATCTTCGCCCTGACCGGGATTGCTGCCGGGAAGGCGGGCCCCGGGCTCATCCTCGCCTTCTGCCTCAATGGTGTCCTGACGCTCTGCACGGCCATGGTGTATGCGGAAGTCGGCAGCGCTGTTCCGGCAGCGGGTGGCGGATATCTCTGGGCGCGGCTGGGCCTTCCAGGTCCTGCCGCATTTCTGACCGGATGGATGGACTGGCTCGCTCATGCGGTTGCCGGATCGCTTTACGCCGTGATCTTCGGCGCGTACGCCGTCTGGGGTGCGCAAGTCATCTTTGGATGGGGTGTTGCCCCAACAGGTGCAGATCACAGTGAGGGTCTGGGAACGCTCTTTGGAATGCCAGCCTGGCCGATTGCCAAGGGTCTGACGTTGGGCATCTGTCTTCTGTTTCTCTGGATCAATCATCGGGGATCCAGCGAAACCGGCAAGGCGGGCAACATCATTACTGTTGCCAAGATCATCGTCATTTCGATCTTTATCGCCGCTGGGTTGATCGAGATGATCAGGAGCACGAACCTTCCCATCGGAGAGAAGTTCACACCGTTTCTTCCGGAGGGATTCAGCGGCGTCCTCATTGCGATGGGGTTGACCTTCATCGCTTTTGAGGGATACGAGATTATCGTGCAGGCTGGTGAGGAAGTGATTGCGCCGCGAAAGACGATTCCAAGGGCGGTGTTTCTGTCATTGCTGATCGTGATTCCGATCTACATTCTTGTGGCCATTGTGTGTCTTGGTGCCCTGTCGATTCCACCGGATGTGTTGTCGGCGACCGGATGGTCATCTGGGGAAACATGGCGATATCTAGCAGGTCTCGGAGAGACTGGAGTGGCAGTGGCGGCGGATACGTTCCTGCCTTGGGGTCTCGGCGCCATGCTGCTGGTGATTGGCGCAGTGCTCTCCACAATGAGCGCGCTCAACGCGACCACATTCTCTAGTACACGCGTGTCCTTTGCC
>CAYQJN010000032.1:15390-19297 GCA_964417845.1 uncultured Isosphaeraceae bacterium | reverse complement strand
CCCGCTCTGGCGAAGAATCGGTGGTGCGATTCGGAGCCGCGAAGGAGCTGCACTCCAGGGAGAACCGAACGCCACGGCCGCCACGTCGTGGATAAAGCAACCAGATTGGGTCACAGAGGATCCAACGAGGAGAAGGTCAGATATGAAGACCATTGCATTCATGGGCACTGCAGGTGCCCTCATCTTGGCTGGCACAGCGTCTGCGGACGTGAGCCACATTTCCATCGACTCGCTCGGTGACATGGGCTACGGCGAGACCTATCGCATGTACGCCCACGTCGGCGCTGGCGAGCGCGTGGATGCCGTCTTCGGCAACTCGGTCGGCCCCATGTCGATCGGTACCGCCGACGGTATGTCGTTCTATCAGAACGCCCTTGGTGGCCCGACTTCGACGGGCATCAACAGCGCGTTCTTCCCGCTGGCCCCCTCGCTTGAGTGGGACAGCTATGTCACCATCGGCGCGCTCTACGCCAACGGTTCGCCGTTTGCTGAGAACAAGCTGCTGGACATCGGCATCGACTGGGCGAGCTTCAACGGTGGCGGATCCATCGACACCGACAACGGCTCGTGGTTCGTCACGCCCGTCGACCCCCAGGGTGGCGAGCTTGACGGCAAGGTGCTCATCGGTCAGTTCACCGTCGTTGGCGGTACTGGCGATGGCTACTCTGACCTCGTCGGTCAGGTCAGCATCCAGGGGAAGGATGCAGACGGCAATACCTTCCAGAACCTGAGCGTCGGTTGGGGTGCCATCCCCGCGCCAGGCGCCCTGGCGCTGCTCGGTGTTGCCGGCCTCGCGGGCCGTCGTCGCCGTCGTTGATCAACCATCGGACGCACGTGCGTCCAGGTTGGTTTGATCCCACGCAACTCTGAACACCCCCTCGCGGCTTGCCGCGAGGGGGTGTTCTCTTTGCGGGAGGGACTGGTTTGATCGTCAGCGGCAGGTATCACCGGGCGGTTGGGCCCGATTCATACCGCTCTACGGCATCGCCGAGCGACGCTCGAAGTGGCCCCAGCAGATCTCCCCACGGCACATGCCGCCCGACTGACGAAGCATAGATGGGTCTTCGAACCTGATCACTGCTCAGGGTCAGCACTGTTCTTCCTGACTCCCAGAATCGGAGGCATGGTGGCTCGAATGGGAGGTTGCAGAAGCGCAGAAGGCGGCGAGTCTGTCCCTCCAGATCAGCCACCAGATCCTCGTACCGCACCTCCAGTAGGGGGATCTCCAGCGTCTCTCGCCAATGTGCCATCATGTCGTCCGCGAGGCGGATCATCTCACCAATGTCCGCGAGATCGCTCGCCCAGTGATTGGTCCCGGGTGGGAGCTTCTGCATCCAGCATGAGAGTCCGAGGTCCATTGGGTGGCGTGTGCAATGCACAACGCGGGCATTCGGAAAGAGCAACTGAACCGCGCCTAGATGCATGATGTTGCCAAGCTGCTTGTCAGCAATCCTGGAGACCTTCGGCGCCAGCTGGTGAATCTCAGTCAGGTAGGTGCCTGCCAACTCATCCAGCACCCGCGCATTGACTTCACCAAGCATGGCAGGCCAGGGGCGTATCGTCTTGAACCGGGTCTGGGCGTTGGCTAGCAGTGTCGGCAATGTCTCCAGCTCGCCAGCCCCAAAGCCCTGCGAGTGCGCATCCAGAATCTGCTCGGTGAGTGTCGAGCCGCTTCGGAGCAGTCCAACGATGAAGACCGGCGCGTTATCCGAGTTGGACGCCGTGGGAAGAGATGCCATCGCTTCGCGCGTGAAGATCTCCCGCCACTCCTGCTGTTTTGATGCTGCATGGGTGGCGGACCACCCCCCGGCCGACCGGGCATTACCCTCGGATGCCGCCTCGAACGCGTCCTGATAGCGTTCGATTCGCTCACATGCGGCGGCCCGTGCGAACCAGAGCCCGCGTTGTACGTCCACAGGACTGTTGGTTGCTGGAAGATGTCGCTGTGTGAGTTCAATGGCATCATCGAACTTCTTGTGCCGTGACAAGGCTCGTGCGTGTGGGATGGCTGTGATTGGTGTGTCGGGGGCCTTGTTCAGAATGGCCATGGCGCGGTCGGGGTCCCCCATTCGAAGGCAGGCCTCTGCCATCCCAGCGAAAGCGGCGTCGTAGCCTTCATGAAGCCGCGTCGCCTGCTCAAAGCGGCTGAGCGCTTCCTTATGCCTGCCTGAGGTCATGAGGACCTCGCCAAGAAGTGCGTGGTAGTCGGCCCTCTTGCGATCTCCGCGGAGCGCTCGCATCACCATCGATTCTGCGTCCGCGAAGCGCCGCTCCATGGATGCGATCTGGCCGAGCAGCGCCCATGCTTCGTGATCGCGAGGCCGCGCATTGACATGTTGGCGGAGCAGTTCGGTGGCCGAGTCGAGGTGGCCTGCCTGGAGGAGTTGTTGGGCCTGTGTGCGAATGGCCCGATCTTCCTGAGCCCCCACGAGTTCAGCCCTGCACCAGATCGGCGTTCGTTGGAAACCGTTCGAGCGCCTTGAGCAGTTGCTCGACTTGGGTGGCTGGCTTCATGTTCATCAGCCGCCGGCGAAGCGCCGTGATCGTCTTGAACTCCACCGGATCCAGAAGGAGGTCTTCCTTGCGGGTGCCGGATGCAGCCAGATTGATGGCGGGAAACAGCCGTAACTCGGAGATCGATCGATCAAGGATGAGCTCCATGTTGCCCGTTCCCTTGAACTCCTCGAAAATGACCTGATCTGCCTTGGAGCCCGTGTCGACCAGGCAGGATGCGATGATGGTCAGCGACCCGCCTTCCTCGGCGTTTCGCGCTGATCCGAACATCTGCTTGGGAACTTCCAGTGCCCTCGAGTCGAGTCCGCCACTCATGGTGCGGCCGCTGTTGCCGTGCGATCGCGAGTTGTTGAATGCGCGGCCGAGCCGAGTCAGGGAGTCAAGCAGCATGACGACGTCCTTGCCGGCCTCAAGCATCCGTCGCGCTCGATCAACGGCCATCTGCCCCAGCGCAATGTGCCGCTGGATGTCCTCATCATTCGATGAAGCGAGCACCTGGGCCGGGACATTGCGCCGGAAGTCAGTGACTTCCTCCGGTCGCTCGTCAATCAATAGGGCGACGAGCTCAACGTCCGGATGATTGTGTTTGATGCCGGATGCGATGTTCTGAAGCAGCACGGTCTTTCCCGCTTTGGGCGGGGCGACAATCAGACCGCGGGTTCCGTATCCGATTGGGCAGAAGAGATCAATCAACCGGCACGCTGCCGGACAGCCGGGATACTCAAGACTCATGCGAGGTTGAGGGTCGATCGGTGTGAGCTCTTCAAACGTCTTGCGCTGCGCCCAATCCTCGGGGGGGAGCCCCTCGATTCGGGTCACGGATTCGACGACGGCGCGAGCAGCCCCGCGCGGTCTGCCCGATCGCCTCCGTGGCCGCTTGTGAACGATGTTGGCCGATACGAACAGCCCGGGCCGTAGCTCGTATTCCGTAGCGACAGCTGGCGGTACGACTGGATCGTCGGAAGAAACGACGATGCCGTTGTCGAACTGCCTGAGTCTGCACTCCGTGGGTGAGTGCCAGTCCAGAATCCCGTCACAGGTATCAGGCATGGGTACTCAATGCGGCTGGAGCCGCCTTGTTCCTAGTCGCCTTGCGATGTTCCAGAGGTGCGGTGGGCCGGGACGGAGCCCGCCGCCAACGCGACCGCAGTATAGAGAATCTCACGATGTGGCAACGCATGCCCGTGCCAACCTGCCTGCCAGCGCGGCATTGGAGATAAGCAGTTCGATGTTCGCGATCAGTGTGGCGCCACTGGTCACCGAAGCCATGTGGGAGAGCAATGCGGGTGTCCTTGCAGGCCCCTGAACCTGCACCGCCTCCTCGGCGTCGGCCAGGGCGGCGGGCCGCTCGGGAGGGTCCCACGGGACCGGGAAAAGGGGGGGGGGGGGGGTG
>CAYQJN010000032.1:0-15380 GCA_964417845.1 uncultured Isosphaeraceae bacterium | reverse complement strand
GCCGCGACGGCGGCCAGCGCGTCAGGATCCATCGCTACGTGAAAAGGAGGTGGCTGCGTGATCAAGACGCCGCCGGCGGTGGGGAATGACCAGTGTGCGCGGAGCACCGCGGCCACGTCGTCAGGTCGATCCAGAAGTGGAATCTCCGGGGCTCCCCGCGCTTCGATCGACTGGAAACCTGGTATGCGATCCACCCCGAAGCCGATGACGGGGACGCCGAGCGCCTCCAGAAACTCGCACGTGGCGGACGCATCGATGATTGACTTGGGTCCGGCGCACACCACGCCGATCGGGACGCGGGCGATCTCGCCCAGATCTGCGGAGATGTCGGGAGCGTCCGGCCAGCCCTGGTGCACCCCACCGATGCCACCGGTGGCGAAGATGCGTGGCATCGGAAGTCCCATGACGTCGAGGGCGCTGGCCAGTCGGAGCGTGCCAGAGACCGTGGTTCCGGCCGCGGCACCGGGGCGAAGGTGCAAGGCCAGCGTCGCGGTCGATGCCTTCCCTGCCGCCGTATCGGACGCGAGTCGATTCAGGTCGTCCGAGTCAATGCCGAGGCGAGGCTGACCATCGAGCACCGCCGTGATGGCCGGGACGGCTCCTTCCGCACGAATGGCCTGGCACATGGCCTGCATCGTGGCCAGGTGGAGCGGTTCGTCGGCAGCAACACCGGAGGGAAGTGGACCGTGATCAACTTGCCACGGCTGTCGGGGCAGCCCGCAGGTCAGGACTGCTGTTTCCAGCAAGACGACAGGGCGGCCGTCTGTGAGGGCGTCTGCTGTTTCCTGTGCGACGGAGAGCGGCATCATCGCCGGCGACCGCGAAGGCGGCCGCCCATGCGACGCTTCGGGAGGGCCGTCGGGACGATCCCTCCAGGGAACCGCTCGGCGTCCGATGCGGCATCCGAATCGGGGGCGGTCGAGACGGTACGCCCCATGCTCTGGCGGTTGGCCTCACGGGCCTGCTCGATCTCCTTGCGGCGGGCGCGGACTGCCTTTGGCTCAGGCCCGGGTTCGAAGTCATCGAAGGTGATCTCGACGATCTCGACGTTGGTCAGCCGCTCAACCCCCATGAGCAGCGGGCCCTGTTCGGGCTCAACGAACATGATTGCCTGGCCACTCCGCCCGGTCCGGGCCGTTCGCCCGATGCGATGAACGTACACCTCAGGGTCCTCAGGGATGTCGTAGTTAAAGACGTGCGTGATGCCGTCCACATCGATCCCCCTCGCTGCAACGTCTGATGCGACGACAATGTGCAGTTCGCCATTGCGGAGCTGGTCCATGACCCGGTTGCGTTTGCTTTGATGCATGTCTGCATGGAGCGCCTGCGCATTGATGTCATGCGAGCGGAGGTCCTTGGCGACTTTGTCGACGGTGGCCTTCGTGCGGCAGAAGACGATGCCCAGCTCGGGATTCTCGCTGGCAAGGACGTGTCGAAGAAGCCGTCGTTTGTCCCAGGCTGCGACCGAGACGTACGACTGCTGCACCTGTGAGACGGTGAGGCTCTTGGCATCGACCGTCGAGAGGTTTTCGGGGTTTCGCATGTACTTCCGGGCGAGCCGCTCAATCTCATCGGAGATCGTGGCAGACACGAAGATGGTCTGGTGCTTGTGCTTGATGCCCCCGAGAATCTTGCGGATGTCCTCCCGGAAGCCGATGTCCAGCATGCGATCGACTTCATCCAGCACCGCGACACGGAGACGGTCGTAGGGGAGGAGGCCGCGCTGATGCATGTCCATGACACGTCCCGGCGTGCCGACGATGATCTCGGGGCGGCGTTTCAGTCGCTTGGCCTGGATGTCAATCTTCTGGCCGCCATAGACCGCGAGTTTGTGGAGGCCAGTGTCCTTGCCAAGAACGTCCATCTCCCGGGCTACCTGAATGGCCAACTCTCGCGTGGGTACCAGCCACAGCGCACCGAACGCATCGCCCGGTTCAAGCAGATGAAGAATGGGCAGCCCGAATGCGGCCGTCTTGCCGGTGCCCGTCCGAGACTGCCCCATCACGTCCCGACCGGAGATCGCCAATGGAATCAACTCCGCCTGCACCCGCGTTGGGTGCTCGAAGCCGACCTCAGCGATTCCCGACAGAACCTCCTCGCGAAGTCCGAGATCTGCAAATGTACGGTTGGTATCGAAGATTTCGTTCATGTGGTCGGTGCCGTCCGTTCAGCGTCGGCGTCCGTCCAATCGGCCGCGTTCATATGGCGGGCTCATGGTACGATCAGCGACAGGTCGATACAACCTCGGGACTGCCAGGCACGGATGCATTCGGACAGCGAACTTCAAGTTGATCTGACGGCCGTCGGCTGCAATGTGGCCGCCATCCAGCGGTTGGTTGGCTCAAAGACCGGCATTTGTGGTGTCGTGAAGGCGGACGGCTACGGTTTGGGAGCCAGACGCGTGGCCCCGGCGCTTCAACAGGCTGGTGTGACGCATTTGGCGGTGTTCCGGGTCAGCGAAGCGATTGACCTCCTTCAGGATCATCTGGAGGTTCCCATCCTCTTGCTGGGTCCCGTACGCGACCTGACGCCGGTTCATCCGATCAGCAGGCCCTTGCTTGATGGCCGAGTCGAAGTGGTCCTGCACGATCTGCGCATGGCATCTGAGGTGCAGCGGCTTGCCCGCGCGGCAGCCATGAAGGTCAATGTGCATGTCGAGATCGACTGTGGAATGAGCCGGGGGGGCGTTCCATGTGACAAGGCACCCGAGCTGCTTGCCATGGTGCGAGGGGCTGACGCGCTGCGGTTGGCCGGCGTCATGACCCACTTCAGTGCTGCTGGTCGCGATGCGGCTCAGACCAGGGTCGAGCATGAGCGGTTTCTTCGTGCGATCCAAGGTGAGCGTGCAGCCACGCTCGACTGCCAAGTTCACGTGGCAGCCACCGCAGCTACGGTTGGGAGCCATGACTACCACCACGATCTCGTGCGGATCGGACTTGGATGGAGCGGCGCGGTGCCGGGCGATACCGACGCGTCGGTTGCAGATGCCATTGGACTGCGGCCTGCCATTCGTTGGCGAAGCACGGTGGTGCATACGCATGCTGTGGCTGCAGGTGAGTCCCTTGGATACGACGGCCGCTGGACGGCCGCGCAAGACACCGTGGTCGGCATCGTCCCGGTTGGGTATGCCGACGGGATTCCGATCTCGGCTGGCGCCAATGGAGACCGCCCCGGCGCCTGTGTGGGGGTGGCAACCCGAACGTCCGGATCAGACTTCCTGCCAGCCTCGATTCTCGGTGCCATCAGCATGGATCAGATGGCCATTGATCTGAGTGGGGTTCGAGGACACGGTGACTCATTCATTGGGCGAACCGTGGAAATCGTGTCGGCCGATCCATCAGCGCCGCACACACTCGCCAGGTTCGCGGCGCGTGCAGGTGTCACTCCGCACCAGTTGCTTGCGGGTGTGGGGGGGCGCGTTCCTCGCGTGGCAACCTCCAGGCCAGCGTCAGACGTGTCCGAAGCTCGCGCTGCGGCGATCTGACCGGGCACATACCCCACAGGGGAACGCTACCCTTGGGGGATGACGATTGCGACTCCAGCCCCAGACGTCGCCTCCACGGCCGTCACAACGTCCGCCCTCGATGCGACGCCGATTCGGGCAGGAGTTGTCAAGTACCTGAACGCCCGACCGCTGGTCACAGGGCTCTGGGAGATCGCTGGCTGGACCTTGCACGCCGCCGCGCCCAGCGCGTTGATTGGCCTGCTCGAGGATGACGTCGTGGACGTGGCCTTGTGTTCGTCCATTGATCTGCTCAACGCCTCCTTTGACCCCGCCTGGTTGCCGGTCGGGCCGCTGGCAACGCTCGGCGATACCAAGACGGTGCGGCTTTTCTCCAGGCGGCCGATTGAGGAGCTTGCGTCGATCCATGTTGATCCCGACAGCCACACGTCCGTCATGCTCCTACGCGTGCTGCTTGCGGACTATTGGAATGCGGCGCCAGCGCTCACAGCCTGGACCGGCTCAGAGGCGCCCGAAGCTCAACTTCTGATTGGTGACAAGGTCGTTGATCCGCGATGGTCCGAGGAGGCCTGGCCCATCCAGATCGATCTGGGCGAGGTTTGGCGGGCTCACACCGGGCTGCCCTTCGTCTTTGCCGTCTGGATGGGGCGGGCCACCAATGCCACCATCATCCAGCGGGCAGGCCGAGTACTGGATCGTCAATTGCGATTGAACGCTCACCGTCTGGACCAGGTAATCGCGGGCTCCGCGGAGTCTCTCGGCTGGTCGCCGGACGCAGCGGCTGACTATCTCAGTTGCAATATTCACTTCCAGTTCGACCAGGACGTGCACCGAGGGCTCGAGCACTTTCTGGGGAGATGTCGAGCGCTTGGGTTAGCGCCTGATCGACCGACGCCCGCACCACTGGACATCTGAATGCCCAGAGAGGCGGCATTCCGCTGCGCGGTCATCGCTGATCTTCATCGGCAACTTGAGTTCGGTGCCGACGGGGCGAGACGCCGCATGCTGGATGCTGCGGAACTGCTTGTAAGAGAAGTAGACGATGCACGGGGCTACCCCATTCCGTTCATCGTGTGGCGACTGACCGGGTGGAAGCCTGAGGACTCAGAGGTTGGCGACGTGGTGCCAGGGGAAGCGTTGATCGCCGATCTGGTCACCATGATTCAGCGGCTCAGCCGCCGGTCGCCAGCTGAAGCGGCTGGCGAGGCACCGCCACTGCGACTGGATCGTGTGGCGGAGGCCTTGGGGGTTTCGCGAAGGACGATGGTGCGATGGCGGCGGCACGGGTTGGTGATGCGATGGGGGAGGTGTGAGGACGGACGACTACGGCTGGTGTGTCATCAGGACACGCTTGAGTGGTTCCTCCAGCAGCGTCGACATCACCTGCCTCCATCCAAGGCACCTGGTGCGTCAACGTCGATCGAACTATTGGAGACGGCGGCGCGGCTTGATGCGGGATCGGTTCAGGCCACGGCACGGGCTGTGGCGAAGGAGCACCCCGATCGCAGCTTGGCGTCCATTCGGGGTGTACTGCGGAGAGCTTCCGATCGGGGCCAGTTTCAGACGGGCAAGCAACGACGCCTGACGAACCGTGAGCGGCGCTTTGTGGCGAGGGCCTTCCGGTTGGGGGTCGAACCAGCTCGAGTGGCAGCCAGGCTGGGAGTGACGCCACGCACGATCCACAGGACCAGCGTTCGACTTCGGTATGAGGCGCTTCGCCAGGCAGATGAGTTGCTCCCACCGGGACCTCTTCGGAGTGATGATGAGTTGGATGCGTCTTGCCCGGCATCCGACCTTCCCTTGTGGGACGCCGTGGTATCGCTCACAGGCACTGCAGGAGATCTGAAAGGGGATCTCACTGCGATGCACACGCTGCGCCAACGTATGGGCGCCTGCCTGAAACGCATCAGTCCTGTGTCAGGTACCGGAGTGGACGAGGCAGAGACGACCATGCGGTGGATGACCCTGATGCGGTGGCGTCTGCTGCTGCAGCTCGGAGGGGCGCTGCGGACGGCGGTTGAGATGTGGGCGCACCGCCCGGTTGAAGAGCTTTCCACGCCGGTGCAGCGGTCGTTGATTCACCTGGGCACGCACGCCATGCTTCGAGTCCTGGAACTGCAGCGCCCGGACGAATGGCATCGAATGGAGAGTCGAGCGCATGGGGCGGTCGATCGAGCGTTGGCAGAGGTCCCGCCACTTCGCCGCGATCTGGCATCGGCCGCGCCGGCAAGCGTGGTGCTCGTCCCTTTGCGTGGGCTTGAACACTGGGGTGAGTTGCTGCCGGATCCGCGGTGGCCCGCGAGACGCTCGTCGCTGAATGAGGCGTCCGCGACGCTGGTCACGCTTCGGTATGGATTGGGAGGTCAGAGGCCTTGGACGCTGCGAGAGATCGCCGAGGCGCGTGGATGTACCGTTGCGGCGGTCGCACGACAATGGGATCACGCGGCCAGGTCTCTCAAGAGGTCGGGGTGAGAGGATCTGCGAGGAAGGACCGATGTGAACTCAGCGCTTGGAGAACTGGAACCGCTTGCGGGCACCGGGCTGGCCGGGCTTCTTCCGCTCCACGCGTCGCGGATCTCGGCTGAGGAACCCTCGCTCGCGGAGGATGGGCTCCAGCGATCGGTCGTACCGCATCAGTGCTCGTCCCAGTCCGAGCACGATGGCACCGGCCTGACCGGTGAATCCACCACCATGCACGTTGACATGCACCTGCACGCCATCACGCGTACGTGTGGCCTCAAGCACTTCACCGATGTTCTTGTGATCGCGTTCTTCCTTGAAGAACTCGGTCAGGTCACGACCATTGACCTTGAATTCTGTGTTGCCGCCGCGGACTCGAACGCGGGCGACGGAGGCCTTCCGGCGTCCAGTGCCCCAGAACCAGCCGCCTGCGGATGGCGTTGCTGCCTCTTCCGTGGCCGTCTCGGGGGTCACAAGTTCCGACGGGAGGGACTCGATTCCCTCAGGGGCCGGGGTCTCGGTGGTGGACTCGTTGGTGACTGCGTCTTCGGTCATGCGTAGGGATTCTCAGTTGGGTCAGCCGGCCAAAGGGGTCGGGGCCTGCGCGGTGTGCGGATGTTCGTTGCCCGCGTAGACCTTGAGTTTCTTGAACATCTGGCGACCCAGACGGGTCTTTGGAAGCATTCGCCGAACGGCCTGTTCAACCACGCGTTCGGGGTGCTTTGCCTGCACATCACCGACGCTTCGAAGCTTCAGGCCTCCGGGGTAGCCACTGTAGGACTTCACCATGCGCTGCTCAGCCTTTCGACCGGTCAGCACAATCTTCTCGGCGTTGGTGACCACGACGAAGTCGCCGCAATCCACATGAGGAGTCCAGTCGGGGCGGTGCTTGCCCATGAGCACACGCGCGATCCGCACGGCCATGCGGCCGAGGATTTCGCCATCGGCATCAATGTGCTGCCATCCGGCGGTGGTCTCGGCGGGCTTCAGGAAGGTCGTTTGGCGAGGCATGAACTCGATCTCCGTCGCTGCTGAATTGCAGCGGGTACGGGGTTTGACCCCATCAGAACAGCGAAACTGCGGCGAGCCGCAGCGAACCGAGGAGGATACCGCACCCTGCCGTGGTGTCAAGCGGATGAGCGATCGCCGGGGCACCCGGGTAGGCTGGCAGGATGAGCCATCAGGATTCCCCGAAGCATTGCCTCAGGCGTACTTTTCCATGCCTCGCCTGGGTGTTGATTGTCGTGATGACGGCGTTTCTGATGATCGGAACGGGGGATCAACCAGTCGATGACCGCCCTGCGGCTGCCTCCACGGAGGAACTTGAGGCCAAGCTGGTGCTGGCTCAGGAGGCGCTGGCTCCGGGGACCGGGGCCAACGCACTGGAGGCCCTGCCCGAGCGGCAGACACCCATGTCGGTCATTCGTCGGTCCATTGTGATGGCCGCGGTGGAGGGCCCAGTCGCAGGCAGAACGCTGCTGGTGGACCTCTGGCCAGGCACGGAATCCCCGCAACTCACTGAGGATCAGGAGTCATTGGTCGAGGCACTGGATCGGGTCTTCGATGGCGAGACGGCCGGCGCCGCTGCGGATCTTGTGGAATCACGCCTGGGGTGGTTCGGGCGATTGGCCATCGGTGCCTCGATGGCAGATGGTCAGGCGCGAGATGCGGGCATGCGGCCATTCCTGCAGGAGGCGGCGTCCATGGTGGTGCTCTGGACCATCGCGCTGGGCTGTCTGGGCCTGGTCGGCCTCCTCGGTCTCGTGCTGCTGATTCTCCGGCTGGTGGCAGTGTGGGCGGGACGAGTCCCTCGTCGCCTGTCAGCTTTCGGAGCACACGACGGGGTATATGCGGAGACCTTTGCGCTGTGGATGATTGTGTTCTTCGTCTCCATGATGGTTGCGGGCACGCTCGCGGGGGGTGTTGGAAAGTCCTTTGCGTTGGGGGTGACGGGGTTTGCGTTTCTTGCGTCGCTCGTGGCGCTGGTGTGGCCGGTGTTCCGTGGGGTGCCCTGGCCATGTGTCAGGCGAGACATCGGGTGGACGTCTGGCCAGGGTCTGTTGACGGAGTTGGGGGCAGGGTTCATGGGGTATGCCATGGCCGTCCCGATCGTGTCGGTGGGTCTGGTCATCACGCTGCTGCTCATCATGCTGGCGGCCCCAGATGGGGATGCTGGCGCTGCAGCGCACCCCATCGTGGGCGAACTGGCGTCGGCGGGGTGGTCGCAGCGCCTGCAGGTGCTCTTCCTGGCCAGTGTCGCGGCACCTGTCGTCGAGGAGACGATGTTCCGGGGCGTGCTCTATCGGCAGCTCAGATCGATCAGCCGTCAATGGGCGTTGATCTGGTCCGTGTTGGTCAGCGCGGGAGTCAGCGGCTTCATCTTCGCGGCGATTCACCCGCAAGGGGTGCTGGCCATTCCGGTGCTGGCAGCCATGGGCGTAGCGCTGGCACTGGGTCGGGAATGGCGGGGCAGTCTCCTTGCGCCGATGACCATGCACGGGCTGTCCAACGGCCTGGTGATGGTCATGCTCATGATCATGGTCGCATAACCACTGCGCGGCCTCAGCTCACCGAGATCGAGGGCATGACACCGAGACCGGGCGCAGCACTGATCTGGGCCGTGAGATTGGCTGCCAGCGCGTCCAGCGCGTCGGTGATTTCATCGCAGATTTCGAAGTTGCGACCGGGCGTTCCGGCATCGGCGTGCTTGCGCATGTCAATGTGCAACGGAAGCGGTCCCAGGAAAGGGAGCCCCATCGACTTCGCCATGTTTTCGGCCCCGCCTCGACCGAAGAGGTCATAGGTTTGATCGTCCGCGATGAACCAGCTCATGTTCTCAACGACGCCGAGGATGGGGACGTTGAGTTCTCCGAACATCCGTACAGCGCGTCGGGCGTCGTCCTGGGCAACACGCTGCGGCGTGCAGACGATGACGGCTCCGGTCAGAGGAAGTGCCTGCGAGAGCGACAATGGCACGTCGCCGGTTCCTGGTGGAAGATCAACGATCAGCGCATCAAGGTTGCCCCAGTCGGTCTGGAGCAGCAGCTGAGAGAACGCCTTGTGCGCCATGGGGCCACGCCAGATCATCGGCTTCTCGGGGTCGACCAGCTTGGCGATCGTCATGGCCTTGATGCCGTGGACGTCGAAGGGCATCAGCGTGTTGCCGCGGGCGGTCGGCTCGAGGTTGTCCAGCCCAAGCATGGTGGCCATTGATGGGCCGTAGATATCTCCGTCAAGAAGTCCGCAGGACGCGCCCCGCCGTGCTAGCCCGAGCGCCAGCATGGTCGACACCGTCGATTTGCCAACGCCGCCCTTTCCTGCCCCGACGGCGATCACATGCTTGACGCCAGGGAGCGTCTCACGCGGCGGTGCCTCCGCTGGCGGCGCCATGGTGATTGCCACGCGTGAGGGGTCGATGGTCATCTGTGTGGCAATGGCTTGGCGGCAGGTTGCGAGCAGATGCTCACGATCAGCCGGTGGAAGCGGGAGGTGGTCAAGCGTGACGCGGACGTCGTCATCGCCCAAGTCGATGGTTCGAATGAGCCCGAGTTGGACAAGGTCCTGCCCGGAGGAGTGCTCGAGAATGCCTGAAAGCGCGTTGAGGATGTCAGACTCTTGAATCGGCACAGGGCACTCCTCGAGGCTGGGAGATTGGGGATAACCCCCTTCGGGCGATCGTAGGATGGTATCGGTCCGCTGATTGAAGGAGGTCTTGCCATGTCCATGCTGCTACCAGGAAGCCTCGCTGCGATGGTGCTCTGTCAGGCGAGCGCGTGGGATCCTACGAGTCCCGCAGACGTGGGGCGACAAGGCAGCGGTGGGACGCCAGCGGCGACGCCGTTGGCAGGGCCCGATGTGACCTCGAGTGAGTCTGGCCGGCGGGGGGCTGGCATGCGGGGTGGACTCGGTGCGATGCCCGCTGGCGTTCAGGAAGTTCTGGCCGCGCGGTGCGGATCCTGCCACGGTCCCGAGAAGCAGAAAGGTGGCGTACGCGTGGTTCCGATCGGGGGACTCTTTGAGGGCGATCAGAGAGACTGGGTCGTGGTGCCGGGCCAGCCGGACCAGAGCGAACTCCTCACGCGGATCATGTTGCCTGCGGGGCATGAGGACATCATGCCGCCCGAAGATCCGCCGCTGACGGCTGAGCAGATCGAGATGATCCGATCCTGGATCGCCGTGGGGACATCGAAACAGGATCTCATGGCAGCCGCAGTCAGCCAGGGCGGGGCCGTCGACATTCGAACCTGGGCCGCTGTGTACTTCACGCTCGATCTCACCCCGCAGCAGCGGCAGGCGGGCCTGGAGGCCGCTCGCCAACTGCGTTCGCTTCGGAAGGGACGTCGGAAGGGGCAGGCCGGCGAAGAGGCACCTGAGAAGGGCCGGGCGGCCATGGACGCGATGCGAGCGGAGTTGGCCGCTGTGCAGACGTCACTCTGGGATGGGCTGAACAAAACACAGCAGGCCGCCATGAAAGCGGCATTGGAGGATCCCGCCAAGGTCAAGGAGGCCAAACGCCAGCTGCGGGGTATTCAGGGCGGTCGATCAGGAGGGCGGGGCGGTCCCAAGACGCCCTGAATTCAGCAAATTGAGCGATTCCTGACACATGGGAACCCAATTCGGGCGGGCGGTCTCTACGATCTCCCTTTTCCCCTGACTTTGGAGCCAACTCACATGACTGCTGGATCGCTCGTTCCTCCGCATGGCGGCACGCTCGTCAACCGCATCGTCTCGGACGCCGAGGCGGCGACCCTCCGCGATGAGGCCGCAGGCCTTCCGCGTATCGAACTTTCCGCCAAGCAGGCCTGCGATCTGGAGATGATTGCGATTGGCGCCTTCAGCCCCCTCACCGGCTTCGTAGGTAAGGCTGACTTTGAGTCGATCTGCAAGGACATGCGACTGGCCAGTGGCACGGTCTTCCCGATTCCCGTCACGCTGGCTGTCTGCGATGACGTCAAGGGCACGCTGACCGATGGTGGTCGCGCGGCGTTGTATCACGCTGACGGCACGCTGATGGCCGTCATGGATGTGGCTGAGATCTACGCACACGATCGTGACATTGAGATGCCCGGCGTGTTCCGAACGACCGATGCGGCTCATCCTGGCGTTAAGGCCGTCATGGACGAAGGCGACTGGCTGGTGGGCGGCGACATTCACGTGCTGACTGTCACACCCGAACATAAGCCGGGTGAGCAATTCACCGAGTATCGCCTGACGCCAGCGCAGACCCGTGAAGCGTTTGCCGCGAAGGGGTGGTCCACCGTGGCGGCCTTCCAGACCCGCAATCCGATCCACCGCGCCCACGAGTATCTCTGCAAGTGCGCGACCGAGATCTGCGACGGCCTGCTCATTCATCCGCTTGTTGGTGAAACCAAGCCCGGCGACATCCCTGCGGATGTCCGAATGAAGTGCTACGAGACCATTATCGAGAACTACTTCGTACCCGAGTACACGATGCTCAGCGTGATGCCTGCTGCGATGCGATATGCAGGTCCTCGCGAAGCCGTGCTGCACGCACTGGTCCGCCAGAATTACGGCGTGTCCCACTTCATCGTCGGCCGCGATCACGCCGGTGTTGGCGACTACTACGGCACCTATGACGCCCAGGAGATCTTCAACGATCTCAATGACGGCGATCTTGCGGTGACGCCGCTGAAGTTCGAGCATGCCGCCTGGAGCCATAAGGCGCAGGGCATGGTGTCGGCCAAGACCTTCCCGAAGATCCAGGGCGATCAGGTCTTCCTCAGTGGCACGAAGGTCCGTGAGCTGCTTGCCCAGGGCGAGCGTCCGCCGGCCGAGTTCAGCCGCCCCGAAGTGGCCGACGTCCTCATTGAGTGGGCGACCGCAGCAGAGCCCGTCGCGAGCTGATCGATCAATCCACAGATTCAAACGGAGTACCACCCCATGGCCGAACAGGTCGCAACAAATGTCCACTGGCACGATGGCACCGTCACCCGCGATGAGCGGAAGGGTTGCATGAAGCAGACTGGCGGCACCATCTGGTTCACAGGTCTTTCAGGAAGCGGCAAGAGCACGATCGCCGTGGCGGTCGAGCAGGTGCTCTGCCAGCAAGGGCGCCCGGTGTATCGCCTCGATGGCGACAACATTCGGTTTGGCCTCAACAAGAATCTCGGGTTCTCCGCTGAGGATCGAGCCGAGAACATTCGCCGAATCGGTGAGGTGTGCAAGCTCTTCGCCGACGCGGGCGTGATCACGCTTGCATCATTCATCAGCCCGTACAAGGCTGATCGCGATGCGGCTCGAGCACTGCACGAGGAAGCGGGGCTTCCATTCGTGGAGTGCTACGTCGAGGTCCCGCTCGAGATTGCCGAAGAACGTGATCCAAAGGGCCTGTATAAGAAGGCACGCGCTGGCGAGATCAAGGGATTCACCGGCATCGATGATCCCTATGAAGCACCCGAGACGCCTGAGTTGCTGATCCCCACCGGCGATCAGACACTTGAAGAGTCGGTGGCGATGGCGCTCGAAGGCATCAAGGCACGCGGTCTGCACGACTGAGTTTGGTTGCCTGAACCATGCAAGCATCAGAGGCCGCGACCCGGCAAGGTCGCGGCCTCTGTCATGGGTCAATTTGAAGCTTGATCAGGACCCGCCGTAGACCACGATGTCATCGAAGTCCTGCAGGCGACTGTGGTCATTCTGATAGGCGGGATCATCGGAGTCCGCGGGGAAGTCGGACGGCTCGATGGGGGCACCGGTCTCCGGGTCGCCGGGGCCGTCACTGCGGCTGAAGTAGATCCCGTCCGGGCCGGCAGAAAGCATGGTGTAGCCGGCCCTCGAGGTTCCATCCTTGTCTCTTGAAGGATCTCCAAGCAATTCGTAGTCACTCTGTTCGATCAGGGCCGGGTGCGACAGCATGAGATAGAGCCAGTACTCCCGCTCGCCCGTCTCTCCTGAAGTGCCGATGCGGCTTCCCTTGAGTGGCTCGTTCGGTCTGCACAGCTGCCGAGCGCCACTGGAGCCAAGCGCCGTCGCGCCGACGTACCGACCGATGCCCTCCAGCCAGATCTGGGGCAGTTCTCCATCGTCGTCGTGATCATGCTCGGGGCCGACGATCACGGGCCCGTTGGTTCGATCGCGCTTGAAGACGATGATTGGTTGGCCCCAGGCATCAGCGACGTCCGGGAGCTTTGTGAATCCGTACTGCGTCGGCGTCTGATCGAGCGTGTTGTCGTCCTGATACGACATGGTCCAACGCTCGAGCAGCTCGTGGTCTTTGGGAGAGAAGTAGGGTGGATACGAGCGGCCGGCAATCCACGGGCCCTCTCCGATGCGACGCACTCGCACGATGACATTGAACGCCAGCGGGTGATGCTCATCATCCAGGGTGAACTCGAACCAGGCGTCGTCGTCCTCACTTTGTGCGGCTGTTCGGTACCGCTGGTACTCGGCCTCGGCCGTGGCATCGAGCGGCGTGCCCTGGTCATCCGTCACACTGACTCGCGCCCCACCCATGAGGTGGAGCAGGATGTTCTGTGTGTTGGTCATGTAGACGCTCTCGAGTCCGCCCCCATTGTCAGCATCATGTAGGACGTGCACCGGCACCAGTCCCGGGAGTTCTCCGTGCTCCAGTACAAACGAGTCAATAGCGGCGCTGAGCGATTCCATGGTGGATTTCGTTCTGGCGGCTCTGGCACTGCCCGTGGCGCCACCTACCGCGACGAGCAGAATGCCCGCCAGGACGCCGATCAATGCGATGACGACAAGAATCTCGACGAGCGTGAAGCCGTGTCGCTGGTGGCGGTTCAAAGAGCACATACGCATCATCAATTCCTCCGAGGATCGGCCTCTCAGGATACTCGCGGTCAGCCCAACCGGTTCCATTTCGTCAGAGAGCGGCCAGTCGCTGCGCGGTATCCAATTCGATCAATTGATCAATCAGCCCTTGCAGGTCGCCCTGCATGAGGGCCTGAAGTGGAAAGTTGCCCTTGACCCGGGCATCGACGGCGATGGCGTCCTTCCAGCGATAGGTGCGGATTTTCTCCGCCCGCGAGCCGCTTCCGATCATCGCGGCGCGTGACTCAGCGCGAGCCGCTTCCTGTTCGGCCCGCTGCCGCTCGAACAGCCGCGCCCTGAGCAGTTTCCATGCCTTTTCGCGGTTCTGAGCCTGACTCTTGGTGTCCTGCATCCGCACTTCCACGCCAGTGGGCTCGTGAATGAGATGGACCGCCGTGGAGACTTTATTGACGTTCTGCCCACCAGGCCCGGTGGCGGTGGTGATCATCTCCTTGACGTCACCTGGGTCGAGGTTGATCTCGACCTCTTCAGGCTCGGCCAGGACGGCCACCGTGGCCGTGGATGTGTGCACGCGGCCCTGGGACTCGGTTGCCGGAACACGCTTGACCTGATGGGTACCGCCCTCATAGCCAAGACATGACCAGGCTCCTTCGCCCTCGATGGCAATCGTGGCGGCGCGATACCCACCCTGCTCTCCACTGGAGAGGACCAGGTCTTCGACCCTCCAGCCCTTCGACGCGGCGTACCGGCGATACATCTCCAGAAGATCGCCTGCCCACAAGGCCGCTTCGTCACCACCCACGCCGGCCCGCACTTCAAGGATGAGTGATCCGATGGCATCATCGCGTGCGCGGACGAGTCGGGACTGGAGCGATTCGGCCAGCGCCGTGGCACTTGTCCTGAGCGACTCCAGTTCGTCTTTGGCAAGGCTTCGCAGTTCCGGATCCGACTCGTCGGCGAGCAGCGATTCAGCATCATCCTGCGCCGCGCGATTGGCCTTCCAGTTGCGGTAAGGCGTCACGATCCGCTCCAGCGCGGCGCGGCGAATCGACAACTCACGCACCTTGCGGTGATCGGTGGCGACCTCGGGGGCGAGCAGCGCGGCTTCCGTCTCGGTGAACTGGGCATCGAGTTCGTCGAGTTTGGACACCAGGTTGTCGGCGAGCGTGGACATGGGGTGGGTCGAGGGTAGCGGGAGCGAGGATGCTCAGGGCGCCAGCGCGCGACGAAGCCGCATCCAGGGAGGACGCGGCTTCGGAGATTGCTCGGGGA
Organism: uncultured Isosphaeraceae bacterium; assembly: GCA_964417845.1. Lineage (GTDB taxonomy): Bacteria > Planctomycetota > Phycisphaerae > Phycisphaerales > SM1A02 > UBA12567. The sequence goes on along the minus strand of CAYQJN010000032.1, from coordinate 430 downwards.
AGGGCTACTTCTTTTTCTTGTTCTTGAAGTAGTCGCCCTTGAACTTGTTCTGGAACTTCTCCACTCGGCCAGCGGTGTCTACGAAGGACGACTTGCCCGTGTAGAAGGGGTGCGAGCCCGACCAGATCTCGACGTTCATCTCGGGCACCGTGGCACCGACGGTCATGACGACCTCGCCGCGATAGGTGACCTTGCACTCGGGGTAGTACTCGGGATGGGTGTCATTCTTCATCGGGGAACTCCAGCACGAACGGCCCCGATCCGGAGCCGAGCCCCGCAGGATACGGACCCCCCGGAGAATGTCAAGCGAGCCATTGCCGGGGGGCGATGAGGGCAGTATTCTGTGCCGTCCTGCCCGCTCCAGCGGGCCACATCCCAGATCCCCTGTAGCTCAATTGGTAGAGCGAGCGGCTGTTAACCGCTAGGTTGC
>CAYQJN010000031.1:0-19873 GCA_964417845.1 uncultured Isosphaeraceae bacterium | reverse complement strand
TGGGCAGGGACCGATTCCTGCCTTCGGCCTTGTCTCATGTGTCACCCACAACCAGGACACCTTCCATTGCGCTGGCGGCCAGTGGTGCGCTCATTATTGCGGTGGCGTTGCTTCTTGATGCGGAGAAGGTTGCCGCAGCAACGTGCGCGATGTTCCTGTTGGTCTTCGCGATGGTCAACATCGCGTCGATTGTGATTCGTCGAAAGTATGGCGACAAACTGCAGTATGGATATCTGGTTCCAGGCGGTCCGGTGATTCCGGTCGTGGCGGCCCTTGGTCAAGTCGGGCTGGCGGGATGGTTGCTTGCATCGCAACCACTCACGCTGTGGTTGACCGTGGGGTGGGTGGCGGTTGGTCTGGTGATCTACTACAGCTGGTCAAGATCTCAGGAGCACGCATTCCGCGCTTCACCAGTGATCTATGAGCAGGTTCCACAGGAGATTACATCTCCACATGAAGTCCTTGTGCCGGTCGCGAACCCGGCAACGGCGGCCTCGCTGGTGGAGCTTGCGGCTCGTTTGACCAATCCATCAGATACCGCTGTTACGGTGCTGAACGTTGTTCGGGTTCCAGAGCAACTCCCATATGGTTCGACTGAACCCTTTGTAGAGGCCGGCCGCACAGTGGTCGAGCGTGCCATGGTTTGCGCCGAGCAATCGGGCCGCGAGGTGGCAGGTCTGGTTCGGGTGAGTCGTCACCCGGGGCAGTCGATCGTGGAGACCGTGCACGAGCGACAGATCGGAACCTTGGTCATGGGATGGACCGGCCCCAAGCGGGCACCTCGTCGGATGAGGTCAATCATCATCGGCGAGCAGATTGACACCGTCATACGAAGGGCCGACTGCGATACGGTGGTGGCTCGTGGATCTGTTCCATCATCTCTCAAACGCATCGTGGTTCCGGTCGCGCACCCGAAGCAGGGCCGATTCGCGCTGGGTCTTGCGGGGCATCTGGCGAGTGAGTCAACCATCATTGAGGCCGTTCGGGTCGTGAAGGACCCCTCTGATGTCGAGGACGCGGAGCGGCGGCTTCGCCTCGACCTCTTTGGAGAGGATGGCACACCAGACCTTCCAGGCGTGGAATGGCCGGTGGAGCTGAATGTGCTGGTTGGATCCGATGTCACAGAGGCGCTTCTGGAGGCGGCCGGACGAGCGGATCTGGTCATCCTTGGTGCAACACGTGGTGGGTGGCGTGGAAGCATGTTCAGCCCAATTCACTACAGCATTGCAGCACGATGGCAAGGGCCATTGCTCCTGGTTCGAATGCACTCAGGTGCTGCCCGATTCGCTGCTCATCGAACGATTGACTTCCTCTTGTCCACGGAGCCGGAACAATGAGTATTCGCGATCTCAGGAACATGGGGTTGCTGCGCCCTGAACGGGATTGGGACGAGCGGGTTCCACGATCCGCGGTGGGAGGTCTTCAAGCATCTGGTTGGTTGGTTGTCGCGATCACCGGATGTGTGTTCATGGTGTTGGGAGACGGCGCAGGCCTGACCTGGATCGGACTGAGCTTGTTCGCCGTGTCCCTGATCGGATTCGTCAGGCTCAACATCAAGTCTGTCGACTCACGTGGATTGAAGTGAACACATCATCACGCTGATGCGCTTTTCAGCAAGCGAAGACTCATCCGGCACTGAAGCCCGGCAGTTTTCGCCAGTGAATGATGATCACAATACCGCTGCATGCCGCAGCAATGACTGCAAGGGCAAAGTAGGAGCTATCTCCAGAAGCGGCGAGATCAATCTGCCCGTCTGGATTGAAGACCGGAGTAGTGACACCTATCACAATGGCGTGGCTGAGAATGGCAGCCCACATCACGCCAAGTGTGATCGCGGCGCCGAGTGCCGCAGTAGCCGGAATCAGGATGAGTAGGGCTGCGAGCAACTCAACAACACCCGCAGCAATCCGCCCGGTTGGCTCAACACCAAGCTCACTGAAGATCCAGACCGACTCATGGGTGGCTGTGAACTTGAAGGTGAGGGTCATGACCAGAATCACAGCGACCGCGATCTGACAGGTCCATGACACGATGACTCCACCCTTGACGCGATTTCTTGCTGTAGACAATGACCACCTCCCGTACCCCCGTCCCGATCAGGAGCGTATCAGGTGTCAATCATCGCGACCTATTGTCGACCCAGATCAGTCGATGGCGGGCCTCGACGCGATGGTGAAGTTCATCAGCGCGTGGAGGTCATCAGGACCACACGATCCGATTCTCTGAAAACCATCAATGACCGGTGCGGGATCATCAAGCGCGATTCGACCCAATGCACCAGCCTTGTGGTTCAGAATGTCATTGAGATCTGCGGAGGTGTTTCTGGCGTGGCCGGATGGATACATCACCAATCCACTCTCCAGTGTGCTCCCATCCTCACAGGTGATCGTCATCGACGTTGGAATGCCATCGGGATACCGACTGTCATACTCCTCGCCACCATGCTCAAACACGATCAGATCCATCAGCGAGCGTGTTTTCGTGTTGGCGATGGCGTCGCGGCCATAATCCTCAGGAAGCAACATGAGCGCCTTCCACCACGCATCGTTTCCTTCAGCAATCGCTCCACTTCCCTTCTGAGAAGCGAGGTCAATGGCCTTACGAAGCATGGTTGAGACGATGTACACCATGGAATGATCAGCGCTTTGACGAGTCTTTGGATCGCGTTTGGCTGGATCACCAATGATCCCATACGCAGGCTCGTACGCGACGATGCGAATCTCGCGGATGGCGTCCGGTTGCTCAAGAACGCTGGGATTGGCTGAGATCAGATCGATCAGACCCTGCAGCGCGCCTGCACTCTGGTGCTCATACAGACCAAGTTTGAAGTGCATGCCCATCACAGCGAAGTCATCACCACTATGAGAGAGCACCAGATCGAATGGTGAGCCCCCATCGGTTGGCTCGAATTGCCGCCAGATCGCCTCGGGGTTCCTGAATATGTCACGGGGACCGACAAACCCTCGCATGGAACGCTGCATGGAAAGGACAGCCACTTCGGTGCTGATGGCCGCCGAGGCGCCTTTGGAGTCAGACAGTTGTTTGCCAGCGCGAATGGCTCGCCACGGGATGTAGTGCGCCACCACCATTCCAACGGCAGATTCGATCTGCTCAGGTGTCGCACCAAGCATGGCGCCGTAAACGGCCGCCGATGCGATGGCACCATGGACGACATGATCGATCTTGTAGGTCTTGAGGCTGAAGACTTCTGCGAGCCGACCACGAATCTCATCCAGGCAGATCATGCCTCTAAGGGCGGCCGCGCCGTCCAATCCCGCAACCTGCGCCGCAGCGATTGGAACTGCATAGAAATCGTTGTGTCCGAATTCTCCAGCGATATGACCCAGCGCCGGATTGAATCCGAAGTTGGTGCCATTGCTATCCCACTCTCGAACTGCAGACGCATTGGCGACCACAGCCTTCTCCGGTGCGACGAGGGTGTCGCAACCGAACATCGTTGCCCCTCCCTCTCGTGGATACTCACGCGCCTCTTCACGCAACACATTCGGGGCGTTTGTCTGCATGGCGATGGCCGACAGGCCGCACAACACACTGTCGACGAAGAACTGCACGGTTCTTGATTCAACAATGGTCCCTGGTTGGCCAATGCGGCCAGAAACAAAATCACAGGCGAACTGGCCAATGCCAAGGGCCTGGTTGGTGTCACAGCCGAGGGTGATCGAAGTGTCCGTCGCGGTCGCGGTCATCGGTACAAGGTCCCTTATGGAGATGCGATCGAGAGAAATGCCTACGTGGCGGAATTGAAAACGCGTTGGAATTGATCAACTTCCTGTGTGGATCCAAGGACCACACTGGTTCGTTGGTGAAGTGCTGTTGGGTGCAGGTCGAGGATGCGTTGCCCATCCTGGGTTACGGCCGATCCCCCCGCTTGCTCGACGAGCATCGCCATTGGAAGCGCCTCATAGAGCAGGCGGAGCTTCCCTTCGGGTCGATCCGATGTGGCGGGATAGATGAAGATGCCCCCCTTCAGAAATGTCCGGTGCACATCAGCAACCATCGATCCAATGTATCGAGATGAGTACCCACTTCCATGTGCCCAGGTCAGGTAGTCCTGCACACCACCCGGGAATCGATCGGAATACGCTTCATTGATGGAGTAAATCTTCCGAGCGTCAGGGATACAGATCCCGCGCTTGGCCAGCACATATGACCCGATGGAGTGGTCCAGCACAAACATGTCCACACCATCTCCGGTGGTGAGCATGAAGACCGTGGAGGATCCATACAGGACATAGCCAGCGGCGACGATGCGCGCATCTGGTGAAAGGACGGCATCGATCCCACCAGCACCACCATCAGGGAGGCGGACGACTCCAAAGATCGTTCCGACGCCGACCGAGACATCAATGTTTGAAGAACCATCCAACGGGTCGAAGAAAACGGCGTAGCGGCCTCCATCATCTCGCGTGCGGAGAATCGTGGGCTCTTCTTCTTCTTCGCTGACAAGCACGCCGATGTTGGCACGGCTGCCCAGACAGGACTTGATGATCTCGTTGGAGATGACATCCAACTTCTGTTGCCGCTCGCCGTGGGTGTTCTCGGCGGACAGTTCGCCAAGGACATCCTCGATCCTCGCCCGTCGGACCTTGTTACCAATGGTCTTGGTGGCCAATGAGATGGCGGAAAGAATCCACGAGAAGTCGCCAGTGGCACCCGGATGAGCACGCTCCCCAGCCAGAACATGGCTCTGCAGTGACATGAGGTTGTCGCGGGTGAGGCTCGTCTGATCGGCCATGGCGGTCCTCCTTCGGTCTGCGATCGCCACCGGAACCGGGTACGATCTGCGGTCCTCGTGGGGTGGTGTCAGACCCCCCATGGTAGCGGACCACACGCACGCACCACGCTGCGCCATTCACCTCACTCTGGGAGTTTCTTCATGTCGTCCAGTGTCATCCTCTCCGCCCGTCGTACGCCGGTAGGCCGTTTCTTTGGTGGCCTGAGCCGCGTTCCCTCACCCCAACTTGGCGCCTGGGCTGTTGAGGCCGCTGTGTCATCGGCCCAGGTCCCTGCTGACCAGGTGGACGAGTGCATCATGGGGTGTGTGTTGCAGGCTGGCCTTGGCCAGAATCCAGCCCGGCAGGCAGCCCTAAAGGGCGGGCTTCCGAATTCAATCAGTGCCCAGACAATCAACAAGGTCTGTGGATCGGGACTGCAATCTGTGATGACCGCGGATCAGTCCATCCGCGCTGGCGACAACCAGATCGTGGTGGCGGGAGGACTCGAGAGCATGACGCGGGCGCCGCACTACGCAGATGTCCGAAGTGGCATTAAGTTTGGTGCGGGTGCGCTGAATGACCACATGGCCCACGACGGTCTCGAGTGCGCCTTTGAAGGTTGGGGCATGGGGATGGCTGCGGAGCACACGGCGGAGAAGCACGGGATTGCCCGTGAGGACATGGACGCCATGGCTGCCGAGTCACATCAGCGAGCGGCCAAAGCCACGGCAAATGGCTGGTTTGACGCGGAGATCATTCCGTTAGCAGCAGCGCAGATCAAGCAGAAGGCCGATGTGACGGCCGATGAGGGTGTGCGTTCTGACTCCACAGCTGATGGGCTTGCGAAACTGCGAGCCTCTTTCAAGAAGGAAGGGACGGTTACCGCAGGCAACGCATCACAGATCAGCGATGGTGCTGCCGCGGTGGTGGTTGCGTCTGAAGCCGCGGCTGCATCGATCGGATGCACGCCCATGGCCAGGATTGTGGGGTCCAACACAGTCGGCGTCGAACCGAAGGACCTGTTTGAGGCACCTGGCTATGGTGTTGAGAAACTGTTGAAGTCACATGACCTCACGGTCGACGACATCGACCTCTTTGAGTTGAATGAAGCTTTTGCGGCCCAAGCACTTTGCAATATCCGTCACCTGAAGGTTGATCCATCCAAGGTCAATGTGTGTGGTGGCGCAATCGCGCTTGGCCACCCCATCGGCGCCTCTGGTGCGCGTGTGCTTGTGACACTGATCAACCAGATGGTGCGAATGGATGCGCGGCGTGGTGTGGCAAGCCTGTGTCTTGGTGGCGGCAACGCGGTGTCCATGCTGCTTGAGCGCGGATGAGTTCCGGGCCACCAGCACATCCCCGATCAGGGCGATTGTTGGCGGCGCTGGGGCCGGGGCTTCTGGTGGCGGCCACGGGTGTCGGTGCAGGAGACCTCGCGACCGCGGGATTTGCGGGCGCCAGACTGGGTGTCACCATCCTTTGGGCTGTGCTGCTCGGGGCCAGTATGAAGTTCGTCTTGACCGAGGGCCTGGCGCGGTGGCAATTGGCCAGCGGCCGCACACTCATTGCGGGGACGGGCCACCACATCGGCAGGTGGGCGGTGTGGCTTTTCCTCCTGTATCTCATTCCATGGACGTGGGTCGTGTCGGCGGCGCTGATGAGCGGGGCTGGTGCTGCAAGCCAGGCCATGCTGCCGATCCCAGTAGATCCCACGCTCGCTCGAATGATGTGGGGAGGTGGTATCTCCTTGGCGTGCATGCTGCTGGTGTTCCGCGGGAGCTTTCAGTTGTTCGAGCGGTGTATGGCGGCCGGCATCCTGATCATGGTGGTGGCGGTCATCGTGACCGCGGTACTGTCCGAGATGGACTCCGTGGCGACAGTGCAGGGACTCATCACTCCCGTCGTTCCCGATGTGGAGGGTGGCACTGCATGGACACTGGCGCTCATGGGAGGCGTTGGGGGGACGGTGACGATGTTGTGTTACGGATACTGGATGGCGCAGCAGGGAAGATCCAGCGCCTACCGCATTCGCATCTGCCGTCTGGATATTGCGGTTGGGTATGTCATGACCGCGATCTTTGGTGTCGCGATGGTGATCATCGCTTCCAGCCTTCCCAAGCAGGATGGATCTGGTGTCACACTCATTGTGTCGATTGCAGCCTCACTTGGGGAGACCCTCGGTGGGTGGTCTCGATGGGTCTTCCTGATCGGCGCCTGGACGGCCATCATCAGTAGCCTGCTTGGCGTCTGGCAGTCGATTCCGATGATCTTCGCCGATGCCGTCCGGACATGCCTGGGCGCTCCACCACTCTCACCATCGGCGTTGGAGCAGACGCGAACAGCGCGGGTGGTCCTTCTGCTGATGGCGACGCTGCCGCTCGTGCAAGTGGCGCTTCCTTTTGAGTCCGTTCAACTGGTCTATGCGACCACGGGGGCGTTCTTTATTCCCCTCCTCGCCCTTGTGCTGCTGGCGCTGCTCCGGAAGCGTTGGTGTGGACCACTCGCCAACGGATGGCTGGCCCGCGCGGCGATCGTCGCCGTGCTTGGGTTCTTCGTCATGGTGGCATGGAGGTGATCTGAGAGTCTGGGGGTGTGTGTGCTGGTGGCCGTGCAGGGATTCCGCCAGATCATGAAGAGTCAACAGGGATGCCCGGGTCTTCAGAGCCGAATAAAGGACTAGGGCATCTGTATTGAGGATCTCCGGCCATGGCGTGTTGTACCCCCCCTTCTGAATTCGCGTCCCGCGCTGAGTATTCGATGGTGGTGTGGAGGTGGATTCAGTGGGTTCTCCTGGCGCTGGCCGCGGCGCTGGTGGTGGCGCTCTTTGTCTGGCCCCACATCGGACTGCATGCGTTCTGGAACATTCTCATCCCAGCCGCGCCAGCGTTGCTCGTGCTGGCGCCCGGGGTGTGGCGGAACATCTGTCCAATGGGAACTGCGTCCCAGTTACCGCGGCGACTGTTGGGCTGCCGAGGCAGTCAACTCAGTTCCCGATGGAACCAATGGTGTGGTCTCCTTGGGGTGATGCTGCTGCTGATGGCGGTGCCCCTTCGGCACGTCTGGTTCAACACCGGTGGGCTGGCGACGCTCGGACTGCTCGTCGGTGCTGCGCTCGTTGCCGTGGCTGTGTCTGTCTGTTGGAGTGGAAAGGCAGCATGGTGTGCCGGTCTTTGCCCGATCCACGCAGTTGAAAGGCTGTATGGATCATCACCACTCATGACGGTGACGAATGGCCACTGCCGCACATGTGTTCGCTGTACCACCCCATGCCCAGATGCTTCCCCTGCCGTTCGACCAGGTATGGGATCATCCACAGGTCTTCGATCGGCCACAGCGATGCTGATGTATGGGGGTTTCCCGGGGTTCATCTGGGGGTGGTTCCAGGTTCCCGACGGCGTCAGCGTTGTGGCATGGGCGACCTGGTTGTGGCCCTTTGGTGGTATGGCGGTGACGCTTGCGTGCTATTGGTTGGTCCGCCGACACATGACCTCCAGAACGGCCCGCCGAGTGGACATCATGTTCGCGTGCGCTTCGGTGACGTGCTACTACTGGTTTCGGTTGCCTTCACTCATCGGGTACGGCCCCTATCCAGGCGATGGAATGCTCATGAACCTTCGATCGTTGGTGTCACCAGGTGCCGTCTCAGCCATGCAATTCGGAACCAGCACCTTTTTTGTGTGGTGGATGGTGATCCGAAGACCAACGCCAAAGCCATGGATGTATCGCCCGCCCGTCGAAGCACCTCCAATGACCAGTCGCGCCATCATGACGGTTGGAATGTCGTGATCTGACGCCCTGATTGGGCGCTACCAGCGCCACACCGGAATCACTCGCCAATATCCTCCGCCCAGAGATCAGCGCGCTCTTGTTGCATCCGCTCCATGAGCGCGATGCATCGATCATCATTCAGCACCCGGATCTCAACATCACGCGATCGCATCCAATCTTCCTCGCCAAGGAAGGTCTTGTGTTCACCTACGACAACACGCGGAATCTTGAATAGCAGGATCTGCCCACTGCACATACTGCAGGGACTCAGTGTGGAGACGATCGTGAGATCCCCCCAATCTCTCCGGCGTCCGGCATTCCGAACACACACCACTTCCGCGTGGGCTGTTGGGTCCCCGGACTGCACACGTTCATTGTGTCCTCGAGCGACGATCTCGCCGGTTGCTTCGACTCCAAGGACGCTTCCAATGGGAATCCCACCCTCTGACCAGGACTTCTCAGCCTGCTCGATGGCGGCGTTCATCCAAGTCTCGTGCCAGGATTCATTCACCAGTTGGCTCGACGGCTGCGGTTGCCTCTGTGTGGACATCCTCTGATGGCGCCGATTGTGCGACCGCATCTCTGGTGATGCGTTCCAGTTGGCGATTGTTGAATCGCCACCAGTTGGCGCCCGTGACCTCCCAAGGTGTCAACATGTACTTCCGCATGTCGAGCGTGATGAGTTGCCTTCCACGATTGGCCCGAGGTGTGTCGAGATCGATCTGCGCGGACATGTGGTGCATGCGTACTGCTCGAACAGCAACGTCATGCGGTCCGTCCTGTTCCACCACATCGCAACTCGGAAGCAGTCTGGCGACCTCATCGCGAGCGGGCCACAGCGGTTCAGCAAGTGACACCTTGACTGGACCATCGGCAAGCGATGTCGGCTCGCGAGTGGTCCACCATTCCACCGCTGTGGCAATGGCTGCGGGGATCGGGGCATCGGCCGGAGACGCGGTCTGAAGAGACGTTTCCTGGGGCCAGCGGGCCTCTGGAGCACATGCCACAGGCAGCAACAGACACATCACACCAAGGAATCGTCGCATCGGGAATCTCCTCCAATCGGAGCCGGAAGTGTATCACTCTGTGGGGAGGCGACTTCGGCCGGTCGGGCATGGAGCGGATACGCTGTGGGAATGTCGTGGATGAATCATCCCAAACGAGTGGTGGTCGGGATCAGCGGGGCCTCCGGCGCCGCCTATGCGGTTCGTACGATCGAGCTGCTCGCCATGCGTGAGATCGAAGTGCATGTCGCCGTGTCAGATCTTGGCCGCCGGCTGCTTGCTGAAGAGGTTGGTGTCGGGTCCCTGGATTCCGCGGTGCTGGCGGGATCCGGCGATCCAGAGTCCATCACGCTCCATTCGGGTCGGGATCTCGGGGCCCCCATCGCCAGCGGTTCCTTCCGCCACGAGGGGATGATCGTCGTTCCATGCTCCAGCAACACCATGGGTGCGTTGGCTTCGGGAATCACTCAGACACTGGTTCAGCGGGCGGCCGCCGTGACACTCAAGGAAGGCCGGCCACTGGTGCTGGCACACCGAGAGTCCCCGTTGAGCCGGATCGACATCGGCAACATGGATCGCCTTGCGGCAGCAGGTGCGACGATTGCACCATTAAGCCCAGGGTTCTACATGGGTCCGTCTTCAATCGACGATCTCATCGACTTCATGGCAGGTCGACTGCTTGATCACCTTGGTGTCGAGCACGACCTTCCGGTTCGATGGGGTGAGGACTGAGAACTCACGCTGAAGGCGGCACGGCAATCGTCCCGAGCGGTGGATCTCGCAAGAGCACAAGATCTCCTTCAGCAAGCCCGTCCATCACTTCCACAAAGAGTTCGCTCGATCGGCCAAGTGCGACCTCGCGCGGGTGGTACACCCCGCCTTGGGCCACATAGACGAATGTCGATCTACCCTCACGATGGACCGCCTGCACCGGCACAAACAGCGCGGCAGTCACTTGGTCCACCATGATGTCCGCCTTGCATCGCATGGACGGCTTGAGTGCGAGATCACCGTTGTTGTTCAGCAGAATCTTGACGGAGTAGTCACGCCGATTCGGGTCTCGCCATCCCCCACTCTCAGCAAGAACACCAACGGAATTCACAGCACCATCAAGTGTCACATCCGGGAAAGCATCCATCCGGATCATGGCGGGCTGTCCTGCTTCGACGTGTCCACTAAGGGCCTCGTTCACCTTGACATCCGCCAGCATGAGATCCGTGTTCGGGAGGACTACTAGCAACTGATTCCGATGGACATTGGATCCGACACGGAGCGACTCTTCACGATCCCGCCGATCCCCTCCAAGTGTGGTTCCATAGACCACCATGCCCGAGGCAGGAGCGATCACCGTGCAATTGACCAACTGCTGGTTGTGCTTCTCCAGTCGCTCCAGCTTGGCCTCAAGCGTCGATTGTGCTGCTTGAAGGTTGCTCTCAGCGCTCCGGACCGAGGCATTGGCACGGGTCCGCACACGCTCAAGCTCATCCTCAGCCTGCTTGAGATCGGATTCTTTGCGTTGCTTGTCGCGAGGAAAAGTGTATCTCTCATACACCTCCTGATCGAGTTTGGCCTGCGACCAGGCGGCTTCAGCTCGAATCATCTGAATCTCATCCTGCTCAAGGTCGTTCTGGCTGATGAAGTCCCGCTCGCGAAGTTCCAGAGACTTGCTGTACTTCTCCTTGAGCCTGTTGAAGTCCTTCTCAGCCGTTCTCAACGACAGGGCGAGTTGGTTGCGTCTGGCCACAACCTCCCCCTCCTGCCACGACAACAACGCCAACCTCGATTGATCGACCGCAACCGTTGCCTGCGCGAGGCTCGACTCCCGCGACTTCTCGGCGATGGCCAGATCGGCCGTGCGAGTCTCCACGCGATTCCGGGCGGAGACCACTTCTTCCTCGGACTTCTCGATGCGCTCCCGCACATCCTTGTCGTCGAGCTTGACGAGCACATCACCTTCCTGCACGGCGGTGCCTTCGTCGATGATCTCCATGATGGTGGAGGACCCGTCCAGCTCGCATCGGAGCTCAACTTGTTCCCCTGCGGCCAGTTCTCCTGACGCCGGGATGGTGATCTCGAAGTCGCCTGCCCGAACATGGTGAAGGTCGGTCTCAATCTGCACTTCATCCGAGGCGGAGTCGCCTCCAGCCAGAAACGCCACCAGCACGATGACCACGACGGCGGCACCGCCGATCGCCATACCGACGGTACTGAGACCCCTTCTCCTGCGCTGGGCTGATGTATGCATTGGACGGATCATTGTATCTCTGCGGCAGCACTGGATTCGGTGGAAGGCTCCCATGAGAGGGAGACTGTGTGCAGCATCACCATGCCGGGAATCGGATCAATCTCAGCGTTGGATGCAATTCGAAGCTGCCCTGTTCTGATTAAGTACTGCAGAATGGACTCCTGAACACTTCGAAACGCGCGTGCCCGCCCGTTCTGCGCTTGCTGCAGAGACTGGATTGCGGACAACTGGTCGAGCACCGTGTAACTGTCAGGGTCCGCGTCAATCGACTCAATATTGAGGCGCGCAATCTCGACATTGCGCCGTTGGATATCGAGCGAGAAGAGATTGGCGTCGATGTCCCGTACCGATGCTCGCACCTGAATGGCAAGATCATCGCGTTGCCGTTCATACTCCCTGCGGCCGCGCTCCAGGGCAATCTGAGCGCTTCGAACAGCCAGTCGCTCCTGCTCCCGATCCAGCGGCAACCCAAGCATGATGGAGGCTTCCGCATCAAGGTCTTCCAGCGATGGGAGCACGGTGTCGTAATAGAAGGTGTCATTCGATCCAAACCTGATGCTGCCGCCGATGTTCAGGTCAGGGAGCAGGCCGTTGAAGGCATTGCGGAGGGACCGTTGGAGATCAACGAGCTGGTCCCGGTCAGTCTGCAGATCCAGTCGTTGTCGAATCGCAAGTGATACGGCGTTATCCAGATCGGTGACTGGTGGTTTGATCGCCATCGTTCCGGGTGAGATGCGAACCGGATCATTCACCGGCCAATTGACCAGCAACTTAAATCGGTCAATGGCGAGTCGGTACGACTCCCACAAACCGGCGACCTTGGACTTCTCCTGTAACGCCCTGTTTTCCGCCTCCGCTGCGTCATAGAGTCTGGCTCGACCAGCCTCATAGAGTGCTCGTCGACGCTCTGCGAGCCGATCCAGCAGGGTGGCAGCTTCGATGGCGTTGTCGAGCTGCTGTCGTTGCACCAGCAAGCCGAGCCAGTTGCTCACAACCCGAAACCAGAAGTCACGCCGAAATTCTTCGAAGGAACGGGCGGCATACACCAGGTTACGCTCAGCCTGAATGAGATCCTCTTGGGCGATCATGCCAGCGCCTCGAAGAAGAGGAATGCTCCCGCCAAGCTCGAACTGGCCGACTCGAGTGTTCTCCGTCCCAGATGAGCCCGACGCCGCCCCAAGCACTTCATGGGCGAAGGTGGCGACGTAGCTGGCCGTGATCTCACCGCCCCACGGAAGCCGCTGGGATGCACCCAGTGAGTTGACGACCGCTGTGGCCGAGTCGAGGAAGTCACTATCACCATCGGTGTGCTCGTACAACAACGAGATGTCGTCCGAGATCTGAGGGGTCCAGAGATGGAGTTCCAGCATCAATCGGAGACAGGTCAGCACGTAGTCTTCTTCGGCGAACTGATACTCCCGGCCATGCGCAAATGCCCACCGCAGCGCTTCACTGAGTGTTAGTTCATGACCGCCATCAGCGGCTTTCTGGTAGGACTGGAGTCGTGAGAGTACTTCGGCTGTCTCATCATCCGTGGCGGTCGTCCACTGCAGTGAGGTGGCTGGAGGATTGATAGTGGCAGGCTTCTTCTCGTTCATCAGGGACTCTGACACGTCCACAGAAGCCCATGTGTCTACTGGCCGTGGAGGCACCTGCCCGTTGATGAGATCAGTCCGATCCAGCAGGAGATCGTTGACGTGCTGATCAATCGCCTGAAAGTCAGGTGAGCACGCGGTCATCATGGTGAGACAGGTTGGAAGGAGCAGCCGCCGCATCGAACCCAGATTGTACGGGGACCGGCGTGCTGTTCCCATGGTCCCCGCGGCTATTCCGCAGCATGTCGACATCGCTTTTGGATGTCAATTCGGCCGCAACCTGCGATACTGGCTTGAAGGAGTCAGGGCAGCAGCCGGGACGGGAGAATCCAATGTCAAAGGGCGCGAATCACAAGACGGATACCAACCAAACACCCCGGTCCACCAATCAACCCGGACCATCAGGTGCGATTGGTGTTCATCGGTCATCCATGTCCGAATTGGCGTCGGCAGATATCCGGCTGCTTGGTGACGCAGCGCCTCCTCATGTGTTACATGGGGATTCTGTGAAACCGGCGCATCGGGCGGATGATCCGGACACCCGGCTCTATGTCGGAGACTGCCGGGATGTCCTCGCCACACTCCCGGATGCCGGGAAAGTCGATCTTGTCTTTGCCGACCCTCCATTCAACTGGGACGTCCCCTACGACGGCTGGTCCGACGATATGGCGCGAAGCCAGTATGAGCGCTTCACTTTTGATTGGCTTGACGGGTGCATCGAGGCGCTCAGCCCAACAGGGAGCCTGTGGGTCAACATCCCGGATGACACCGCCGCTGAGATTGTGATGCATCTCAAGCGTCGTGGGTTGATGATGGTCAACTGGTGTGTCTGGCATTTCCGGTTCGGCCAATGCCGACAATCCTCCTTCATCATGAGCAAGGTGCACGCGTTGTACTTCTGCAAGGACCCGAATCACCGAGTCTGGAATCCAGACGCCATCCTCGAGATGTCTGACCGCGCCAGTATCTACGGAGACAAGCGGACCATGGAGAAAACGTCCAACAAGGGAATGCGAGTTCCGATGGACGTGTGGTATGGGAAGTACTGGGGCCGTATTCAGGGCAACAACTCTGAACGACGCCATGGTCACCAGAATCAGATTCCAGAGGTGTATCTGGAACGTGTGATTCTGGCATGCTCCAATGAGCACGATCTGGTACTTGACCCATTTGCCGGAAGCGGAACGACCAACACAGTGGCCAGAGCGCACGATCGTCGATCGATTGGAATAGAGCAGTCACCAGTGACCGCAGCCAGTGCGTGGGATCGCATCACAGAAGTCGGAATGAAGCGCAAGGGTGCATCAGTCGGGCAATCCACCGCCATCTTCAACAAGCGTGGAGGGGGCACCTGACATTGGGAGACTATTGGCAGGCTGATCACGTGGTGTCGGTGCTTCGAGACGCGACGGATGCGATGCGCTTAGACCCCAAGCGGCATGGTTGCCGTGTGGATCTCCCTGAATCGGGACAACTCCTGGTCAGTGGGGACCTGCACGACCACCTGTTGAATTTCCAGCGCATCGTGTCGGCAGCGGAACTTGATCACCCGGATCACCATCTGTTGCTGCAGGAGTTGATTCATGGGCCAACGCTCATGCACGGGTGCGACATGAGTTGGCGCATGATCGTTCGTGTCGCCGAATTGATCCTCGCCCACCCCGGTCGCGTGCATCCAATACTTGGAAACCACGAGAACTCCCAGTTGACCGGAGTTGGGGTGACCAAGGGTGGGGGCAACAGCGTGGAACTCTTTGAGGATGGCGTGGCACTGAGTTTCGGTGAGGATTGGGAGCGGGTCGGAATGGCGATCGACGCCTTCCTGCGAGCCATGCCCCTGGCGGTCCGGACGGCCAATGGTGTGCAGTGCTCACACACGCTCCCGGACTCCGTCTTGATGGGTCGCTTCGATCCGGACGTGCTCGACCGAGATCTGGACGATGCAGATCGACGTGGCCCTGATGGAAGCGCCTATCTGATGACATGGGGGCGCCGATTCACCGATGAGCAACTTGAGTCGTTGCAGGATGCCTGGGGTGTGTCCTGTTTCATCATCGGTCACTTGCATCTGGACGGGGGCGTTCGCCGCGTAGCATCCAATGCCATGGCATTGGCCAGTGATGGCGACGATGGGGCCGTCCTCGCGCTGGATCTGGAAGCGGTTCCACAGGTTGATGCGCTGATGACCAAGGCAACCCCCATCCAGCTCCTGCCGCTACCGGCGGAGCCGGCATGAAGATCCACCTGGCCATCGAGGCGTCACAGCGTTTTGGGACGATTGCGGTGCAGGCCCAGGGCGATGAGGTGCGGGTGTCTGCCATCGAGTCAGCTTCCGGTATCGATGATCAACTGATGCTACAGATCGACCACATGGTTCGTGACCTCGGCGGCGTTCCTGCGGACCTCGGCCTGATTGGTGTCTCGATCGGACCTGGGGGCTTTACCGGGCTCCGGGTGGCGACGGCCACCGCGAAGGCCCTCGCGATGACGACCGGATGTGACCTGGTGGGGGTGCCTTCGGCCGTCGTGGCTGCGCAGTCCACGTCCGGGCAAGAGGGGAACCGGAGCGTTCTATTGTCCGCTCGGCGGGGAACGGCGTGGCACACGCAGGTGTCCGATGGTGGGGCCGTGATCGGTGAAGCGGGATTGGTGGACATCGAGTCCTTGCGGTCCGCACTGGCGGGCGCTGGCGATGTGCTGGCCGATGACCATCTCGCACCAGACCTGGTGGGTCTTATTGAGGAGGCAGGGATCCCCATTCGGGTTCCACAGTGGTCGGCAGCCGCCCTCCTGAGCCTGGCAGCGTCAGCGCATGGGGCGGGAAAGACCACACCAGCCCCTTCCCTCCTACCGCTGTATCCACGGGAACCAGAGGCAGTGCGCCTTTTTGAGGCCCGTGAGACCGGTTTTTGATGGACGACTGTCGGGCCGCCTTTCAGCAATCCATCTCATTGGCCAGAAGTCACTTGTGGAGAGGAATGACAGCCTGCGGGACCGCTCGGGATGGTTCAGCGTGGGGGATTTGTGTGGCTGCGTGGGCACTCTGACTGAAACTGGCACCCAATTCCGCCGATCCCAGCCTTGACCCACCAGCGAGGTGGGCAGAGCGAACCGTGGAGCCTGATCATGAAGCCTCTCAAGACGACGACCACCACCTCTTCTCTGACACCGGAGATCTTCTCTGGCCGGATTCTGATGGTGGGAGATGCAGGCACCGACCGCAACACGCTTCAGGCGTGGATGGAATCGGCCGGGTACTGCTGCCAAACGACATCCGTCTCAGATCTGGATGCGTCAGTTGAGGCATTTCAACCCGACATCATTGCGATCGCCGGTGTGGAGGGACCCTCTGTGCTCAGCCGCATCCGCGAGGCGCAGGCTGAGCGCCCTTGGATCCGGGCCATCATCTACGGAGGAACACCCGGACCGACGGCGGTTGTGGAGGCGATCCGGGCCGGCGCGTCCGACTGGATTGATCCGGCCAGTGATCGTCAGGGTGTGGCCGATCGCATCGCGCAGATCATGGCGCGGGTTCGGGCCCACCAATCCAGAGAAGACCAGCTTGAACAATTGACCGACACCTGCCGTCAACTCTCTGAAGCTCGCGATGAAATGTCGGATCAGGTTGATGTGCTCTGTAGCGATCTGGCATCCGCGTATCGATCAATGCGTGCGCAGATGAGTGATGTGGCGATGTCGAGTGAATTTAAGACGCTGATCTCACAGGAGCTCGATGTGGAGGACATGCTGCGGACCTCACTTGAGTACATCCTGAAGCGCGTGGGACCAACCAATGCCGTGGTGTACCTCAAGGAAGGTGAGAATCAGTATGGCATTGGAGCCTATGTGAACTACCGGTGGCAGGAGGACGACCTCATGCCGATGCTTCGCGACCTAGGTGATGTCGTGTGCCAACCCATGTCGAGCGAGCGTGAGTTGATTCTGTTCACGGACGCGAACGAGTTTGCTGGCACGCAGGGTGGGCACATGAAGATGCTGGAAGGCTCGGATGTCACCGCCTTCTCATGCCATCGTGGAGACGAGTGCCTTGCTGTGTTTGTGCTGTTCCGGGATGCCAACACGGGCTTCAGCGAACATCACGCCTCGACGCTGGACGTGCTGAGGGCGCTGATTTCAGAGCAGCTCTCTCAAATCGTTCGGATTCACAAGCGATCTCGCCCCGAGTGGCCGGATGAGCCAGCGGATGAAGGGTGGGATCTCGCGGCCTGAGCGGTCAACCCACCACCGAGTGTGGCCTGTCAGGAATCCTGTTTGGCATAAGAGCGGCGAGCCTTCTTTTCCGCGGCTCGCGGCACCGTACCGACCAGACGGACGCAGGTCTCTCCCCCAAGCATCTCGGTAAGTCGTCCGACCAGCTCATCATGTGGAACGACGCGAAACCCACTCCTGAGGGTCACCATCCGGTCCGGAAGGTCGACCCGAAGCAGGATGTTCGCCGGGTGGCCACCCTCTGCAATTCGAGACGCCCCGGCCTGCTTGATGACCCCCGCTGTCATTCGAAGGCGCTCCTTCGCCGCTGAGTCCGACTCCCCTTCGATCCACGGAACACGCAGTTCGATGCGATCGGTGAATCGACTTCGGGCGTCTGCAGGGGCGACGACCCGTTCAATGATGAACTGACGATCTCCACTTCGCGTGTTCACATCGAAGTGACCTTCGACGATGGCAATCGCATCGTTGGCGACAAGGTGTCCATCCCGTGCGAAGTGATCCGAGAACATCACAGCGTCAATTGAAGACGTGCGATCCTGGAGCGACATCATCGCCATGCGTTGCCCCGTGTTCCGACCACGTTGGATGGTCACCACGCGACTCGAGGAAATCATGACGCCAATGCGGACCTGTCGGCCATTTGGAACGTCCCCAAGGTCGGCGATTGATCCGCTGCAGAATGTCTGGAGCAGGCCTTCATACTCATCGAGAGGATGGCCCGATACGTGAAACCCGAGCAACTCCCGTTCATAGCGGAGCGCTTCGCGCTCAGTCCATGGTGTGGCTCCAGGGAGTGATGCGGGCTCGACCTCGTCCTCAGTGTCCTCTTCGGTCCCACCAAAGAGGTTGCCCTGTCCCGCAGCAGCATCTCTGGCAAGTGATTGTCCAGCCCGCAGCGCCGATTCTGCGCCAGCGACCATCGCGGCCCGTTGCTCCATTCCGTGGAGCGAGTCCAGTGATCCAGCCTTCGCGAGTGCTTCGAGCGTGGCACGGTTGACCGAACCTGGTGGCACACGTTCACAAAGGTCCCAGATGGAATTGAACGGTCCGTTGGTGTCCCGCTCCTGGATGAGTGCTTCGACGGCGTTGTGCCCGACTCCCTTGATGCCTCCAAGGCCAAAACGAATCGAACCCTGCAAACTGGTTGCCGACTGGTCTTCGTCATGCACCACTGTGAAACGACGGCGGCTTTCATTGATGTCCGGGCCACGGACCTCGATGCCGGCGTGTGGCGTGTCGTCCCGGTGATCAGAGAACCGAACGCGGCGACAATCTTCCAGATAGGGCGCCCAGTCCTCGGTCTTCTTGGCGCCACTCTCGAATGTGAGCACGGATGCCATGTACTGCACAGGAAACCACGTCTTCATCCACGCAGTCTGATACGCAATGATCGCGTACCCAGTCGAGTGCGACTTATTGAATCCGTACCCGGCAAACTTCAGAATGAGCTCAAACAGATCGTCAGCTTCTTTACGGGACAGGCCCTTGTCCGACGCGCCATCAATGAACCCTCCGCGGGCTGAGTCAATGACGTCCACCTTCTTCTTACTGATCGCCTTGATGAGCGAATATGCCTGACGGAGTGGAATGTCACCAAGGCCGTGCACAATCTGCATGACCTGTTCCTGATACACCATGATGCCGTAGGTCTCGGCGGTGAATTCATCAACGATCGGGTGTACGTTCGGAACGTCCCGCTGCCCGTGCTTACGTGCGTTGTATTCGGGAATGAGATCCATCGGACCAGGTCGAAAGAGTGCGTTGGCTGCAATGAGGTCCTCAAGGCGATCCGGCTGCATCTCACGCAGCAACTGTCGCATTCCTGTGGACTCAAACTGAAACACGCCCGACGTATCCCCACGTCGGAAGAGATCGAGCACCTGCTGGTCATCGAGTGGGATGCGATCAAGGTCGAGCGGATGGGCGCCGGAGCCAGATTCACGACCGACGGCTCGCCAAATCTCCTCTTCGCAGAGCGTTGTCTGAACGAGCTCTCGGGCCAACTCCAGAGTCGAGAGGGTTCGAAGGCCGAGAAAGTCCATCTTGAGCAGACCAACACGCTCACACGTTGGTCCGTCCCATTGCGTGACTGCCTCTTCGTTTCCACTGACCCTGCACAACGGAACGATGGTGTCGAGCGGCTGTGTGGCCACGACGACTCCAGCTGCATGCACACCGGCGTGCCGCGCGTGACCCTCCAATTGTCTGGCTTGATCGACGACACGGCGGACGGTTGCGTTGCCGGTGTACTCGGACTTGAATTCTGGTGCCGATTCCAGCGCTGCGTCAATG
>CAYQJN010000030.1:0-20396 GCA_964417845.1 uncultured Isosphaeraceae bacterium | reverse complement strand
GTCATCCAGCATGCCGGTGAAGCCTGAGACAAGCATGTGCGTTGTCTGATCGCTGCTCTCGAAGTTGAGGGCAGCTGCCAGGTCCGGCGTGGCGAGGGTCAGGGTCTCTTCGCCGCAGAGGAAGAAGCCGCCTGCATTGATGGTCTGGCCGTCGAGAGCAACGGCTTCTTCGATGGCGCCGACGCCACCAGTGCCATCGCCGATCACAAGATAGGTCAGGCCGTCCAGGCTGCCGCCGGGCGTTCCGATGAGTTCAAAGTACTCATCGTCGTCGGCTCCAGGCTGGTTAAGTCGCACTTCGTTGATCGTGACATCAGCGGCGGGCTGACACCCGGTGCAGTCGCTGTCATCTCCGAGATAGGAGCCGCCGGCGTCGCCGCAGTCGGCCTCGGTCATCGTCTGGCAGTCGGTGCCGATGCAGCAGCCGCCCGATGGGGCGCACGAGGTGCCGAATGCCGCAATGACATCGAGCAGGTCATCGACCGAGACGGTGCAGTCACCATTGGGCAGCGGGAACACGTCGCCCGATGGGCGGAAGGTCCCGTCGCCGGTCTGGCCGAATCCGCCAATGACGGCGAGGACGTCGTTGACGTCCACGGTGCCGTCAGGCGTTCCGTCAGGGCCGGTCAGATCGGTCGCGCAGGCCGGGAGCGGCTCGTCGCACGGGTCTGGGAGGGTCGCTTCGCCGAGTTCGACGGCCTCGACCCAGTGGGCACTCGGGAAGCCGATGCCGGTCGTTGTGATCCAGTTGGCGATGCCGCAATCACCCGTCGTCGTGCGAAGCCAACTTGGGGATGCCTCACCTGCGTTGTTGGCACCGACGATCGGGAATGAGTCCGTGGAACCATGGCTGAGGGTGACCAGGATCAGGTCCGACGCATCGACCGAGAGCGGGGGGTCGAAGGTGGCGGTCAGGAACCCGGGCGTGGCTGACGCATATTCGACGATGGCCGGACTCCCGAGGGAGACCAGGTCTCCAGCGGAACTGCCGGGGGCGGCGTCGCCGTCGATATCGCGGTAGACCTCAACCGAGAACGACAACGAGGCAGGGGCCTGCTCCATGCCCCAGTGGACACACGTGAGGTCCATGGCGCCGGAACCTCCCAGAAGCGAGAGATCGTGAGATCGGCCATACACATGCCCGGGCGTTCCACTCCCTGTCGTGCAGGAGACGGATCCTCCCACATTGATCGTGGTGTCGTCCACATTCTCGGTCACGCGGGTTGCGCCGCTGTCACACACCTGTCCGATCACCGATCCCGCCAAGGAGGCGGCCACGATGGTCCCGATCGCAGTCTGAGTATTCACAGTTCGCTCTCTCTATCTCTCAGTTCGAAAGGTCGTGCGGAAACGTTCTCGGACGTCCCCGAGCTCTATGAGGCCCGGCCGAAGGACCTCCAGTATTACATCCTAGTCCCAGGTGGCCGTTCGCCAAGGGGAGAGTTGTCAAAGTTCGGTGAGGTCTGCTCTTGTGGGCAACGGCGGTGGACAGGTCGGGGACATGTCCTCCCTGGGCTCCGGGCCGGTCCCTGCAGGCGCAGGGTCCAACCGTCTCTGAGGTCCAGAGACACCGCCAGGGCTTCCTCGATGCCCGCTGCCAGAGCGCCGTCAAGGCGGTAGATCCGCATTCGGGCCCGAGGCTGAACGTGGACCAGGCCCGCTTCAAGAAGCTTTCGGAGGTTGTGGCTCACCAAGGGGACGCTTACTCCAAGTTGCTCGGCCAGGCGTGTCACCGTGCAGGGCCCCTCCGCGAGGGACCTGAGAATCTCCAGCCGTACCTGGCCAGAGAGCAGGCCCAGGTAGAGACTGATACATCGGCCTGGCACTTCTGTGGCGGAGTCGGCTCGAGGGCGGTCCCCTCGCGCTGGTGGCTGTGGTTCATTGATCACCAGAAGGACTCCCGGTCATACCCCGCATCCCGGCCCACGCTACGGCGAATTTGAGGCGGGGGGAGAGAAACCGGCGATTTGCGACCGATTGCCGAGGCCCCATGCTTGAATGACGCATGGGGCCTGCGATCTGGGCGATGACACGTGCCTGGTATAGGTGCCACCTGGATACCGGAGGAGGGACTCGAACCCTCACTCCCTTGCGGGAAACGGATTTTGAATCCGTCGCGTCTGCCAATTCCGCCACTCCGGCGTGGGCGGGCATGATCAGCGATCACGCCACGTATCGCAAGGTGCACATCCATACACTGCTCGCATGTCAGCGGAGCCAACATCGGACGGTGGCCTTTCTCCACGCGTGATCGTGCAGGTCTGCATCGGTATGGCCCTCGTGGCCATTCTGGTCGCGGTGGGAAGTGGCGTTTTCAGCGACCAGGCAGTCAGGCCCGCGCAGGCAGCCAGGCCGGCCGCGACGGCGAGCGCCAAGCCAGTGGTGGAGAAGTTGCCATCGCCGATGCGTACACCTGTTCCAGTGGTGGACGAGGCACTCAAGGAGGCACCGGTCGAAGTTCAGATTGAGCCCGCAGCCTATGAATTCGGGTTTCTGAGGCCCGAGGAGGCCGTGACGCGGGTGGTTCGGCTGACCAACCTCGATGGGCGACCGATTCGCCTCAATGGCGTGGTGCGGGGATGCTCATGCACCAAGGTGCAGGTGGATCCGCAGGTCCTGCAGCCCGGGGCCTCCATCGACGTGCCCGCCACCCTGACGGCCGGTCTGACGCCAACATCCAAGGACTCTTCGGTCAAAGTGGAGGTTGTCGGGAGGCCACCGATCGTGCTGCCGACCAAGGGCGAGATCATTCGTGGTGTTCGGGCCAGGCCGCGCGACATCGACACCTATCGCTACCGGGGCACTCCAGAGAACTACATCCCCAGAGGACGCATCGCGCTCGACGCCCCGGAGGGCGGGGCCTTCAGGGTTCTCTCCGTCAACGGTGTTGAGCGAGACGAACCGGCCGCCGAGCGGCACATCATCAACTGGTCGGTTTCAGCGTATGACCACACCACGGGACTCGACGCGGACGGTCAGCTCATCCCCGCCTTCTGGCTGGTCGAAACTGACCATCCCGAAACGCCCGCCATGGAGATTCCCGTCAGGCACCGGGCCATTCGGCTCGAACCACGGGGAGAACGTCCATGGTTCTTTGTTGAGCAACGCGTCAATGTCGGCGGGATCCCCTCTGGCGGCGCCGGGGTCTTCACGTTGCCGGTGAAGTGGATGAAGGGGACCGCAGGAGCCGGAGACACGCTCGTGGGCGCCCGCTCAGAGAGTGAGTCGTTCGACATTGAACTGGTGTCTGAGGCACCTTCCGGGAGGGAGTCGAAGGTAGAGTTCAGGGTGACTCCCCGGCCGGGCACGGAGGGGCCGTTCTTTGGCAAGGTGATCATCGAAGGTGCGTCGTATGAGGCGCCGCTCTATGTCATCGGCCATGCTGAGCGAACCGACACCCCATGAATGTCACCGTCATCGTGCCTGCGGCGGGGGCGTCCTCGCGGTTCGGGAGCGACAAACTCGCCGCCGATCTGGGAGGCCGTCCGCTGCTGGTCCGCACCATCGAGACCTTCTCCAAGCGACAGGAAGTGTCCCAGATCATTGTGGCAGGTCCTCCTGATCGCTTTGAGGCGTTTTCGGATCGGTTTGGCCCGGTGCTGGGGTTCCATGGTGTGTTGCTGATTGAGGGAGGCAGGACCGACCGCTGGGAGACGATCGCTCTGGCCATCCCACACGTTGCGCCGGATGCGACCCACATTGCAGTTCACGATGCGGCTCGACCGTGCGTTGGCCACGCCATGCTCGACCGCCTCTTCGAAGCGGCGCAGCAGTTGGACGCTGTGATCCCGGGGGTCGGCCTTTCCAGCACGATCAAGGAAGTCGATGCCTCGGCCGCCGCCAATGTGGCGCAGGCCGATGCCCTGGTGGATGCCATTCTTGGCGCGTCGTCGGCGCCGGTCATTGAGGCGCGGCCCGTGGCTCGCACCATTCCTCGGGATCGACTGGTTGAAGCGCAGACGCCACAGGTCTTCGCGGCGCAGGTACTCCGGGACGCCTACGAGTCAGGGGACGTGGAGGGCACCACGGACGATGCGTCGGTCCTGGAGCGCGCCGGTCAGACCGTTCAGGTTGTGGAGGGGGATCCGCGGAACATCAAGGTCACGCGGCCGGCGGATCTGGAGCTGGCCCGTGCGCTGCTCAGGTCGGGGGCGCTTGATTGATCGTGGGAATGCGCCCAGAAACAGGAAGGTGTCGGCAGGGAACGACCGATAGCACAGACATCCTTTCCCGGGAAGGCGATTGACCCCTGTGAATTCACCTCAGACGTCATCTGGTTCGGGCATCGACATCAGTGTCGTCGTGCCGACCTATCGAGAGGCGGAGAGTCTCCCGCCACTCATCAAGCGGCTCGGGCAGTTGCGGGATGGCGGCGCCGCGCTTGAGGTCATCGTCGTTGATGATGACTCCGGAGACGGGACTGACGAGATCCTCCGTCAACTGGGACACCCATGGGTCAGGTTGATCACCAGAACGGACGAGCGAGGACTGAGCTCAGCCGTGCTCCGTGGGCTGGCAGAAGCGAATGGATCCGTTCTGGTGGTCATGGACGCAGATCTGTCGCACCCTCCGGAGGCGATTCCAGCGATGGCAGAGGCGGTGGGTTCCGGAAAGGCCGACTTCGCGGTCGGGTCCCGGTATGTGCCGGGTGGCAGCACCGAAGACGGGTGGGGGGTGCTGAGGTGGATCAACTCCAGGGTCGCCACGGTGATGGCTCGGCCGTTCACGAGTGTTCGGGATCCGATGAGCGGGTTTCTCGCGATTCGCGCCGAGACCTGGGCCAAGGCGACGGATCTGGATCCGGTTGGATACAAGATCGGCCTTGAGCTGATCGTCAAATGTCGATGCCGCCATGTGGTCGAAGTGCCGATCCACTTTGCCACGCGTCAGCACGGCCAGAGCAAGCTCTCGTTGCGCGTTCAGCTGCAGTACCTCATGCACATCGTCCGGCTCGCTCGATGGAAGTTCCCAGGGTGGTCGAGCTTCCTTCCGTTTGCAGCGGTCGGCCTCTCAGGCGTGTTCGTCTATGCCGGGCTGCTCTGGGCGTTGGCCGCGCTCTTCGGTTCGTGGATCTCTGAAGATGTTCGGATTGTGGTTGCGATTGCGCTGACGATGATCTGGAACTTCGCCTTCGACCGCTGGTTCGCATTCTGGTACGACCGTCGGACGGCCGTGCTTCGCCAGTTCGTCGGGTTCGTTGCCGTATGTTCCGTGCCGGTACTGGTCAACTTCTTTTTGACGCGATGGTTGCTTGGCGAGGGCGAATTGGTCACGCCGATCGCAGGTGTGCTCGGGGCGCTGGCCGGATCCATCGCGGGCCTGCTCTTTAACTGGGTCGTCGCTCGGGCGGTGGTCTTCAGCAGGCCGCCGCGTTGTGAGTGACCGCTGAGGGTCCTGCCGCACGAAGCGCAGCCCCCGTGTGGCTCTCGCTGCGGCCAGCAATTTCCCGTGGGGGGCCGGTGGCGATCAGCTCACCGCCTCCGTCGCCTCCCTCCGGCCCGAGGTCGATGATCCAGTCAGCTGCAGCGATGACGTCGAGATTGTGTTCAATGACCACGAGCGTGTGCTCGCGATCAGCGAGCCGTTGCAGAACCTGCATCAGACGATCCACATCGGCCATGTGCAGGCCGGTTGTTGGTTCATCGAGCACATAGAGCACGTGGCCCTGTTGACGGACACCCAATTCTCTGGCCAGTTTCACGCGCTGGGCTTCGCCCCCGGAGAGCGTGGGGGCGGTTTGCCCGAGCTGGACATATCCCAATCCGACATCATTGAGGCAGGAGAGCATGCGGTGGGCAGCAGGATGCGCCTCGAAGAAGCCGCACGCGTCTTCGATGGTCATGTCCAGCACGTCTGCAATGGTGCGTCCCCGCCAGGTAATCTCCAGCGTCTCCCGGTTGTACCGACTTCCGTGACACGTGTCGCACGTCACGAACACATCCGGGAGGAAGTGCATTTCGATTCGCCGAACGCCTTGTCCCTGGCATGCCTCGCACCGTCCCCCGGTCACGTTGAAACTGAACCGGCCAGGCTTCCAGCCGCGCATCTTCGACTCCTTCGTTGCAGCAAAGAGCTTTCGGATGTCATCAAAGATGCCGGTGTAGGTGATCGGGTTGGAACGGGGGGTTCTGCCGATGGGCGATTGATCGACTTCGACAATCCGATCGATCCGCCCCAGCCCGGTGAGTCGTCGGTGCTTTCCAGGGGTCTCGCCAGTTCCCGTCAGGTGGCGTCTGGCGCCCTTGAGCAGCACATCATTGACGAGGGTGGACTTGCCTGATCCAGAGACACCGGTGACACACACGATCCCTCCGGTGGGGATGTCGACATCGATCTTCTTGAGGTTGTTGGCCGCCGCGCCTCGAATGCCGATGCGTCGCCTGGAACTCAGTTCTCGCGGAGTCCGATCCGATGACACCTCTCGACGACCGGCGAGGTAGTCGCCGGTGAGAGATGCCGGGTTCCGGATCACTTCATCAACCGTGCCTTCCGCGACCACTGTGCCTCCGTGCTTGCCAGCGCCGGGCCCCATGTCGATCAGGTGGTCGGCGGCGCGGATCATCTCGTCGTCATGCTCCACCACGACCACCGTGTTGCCGATGTCGGTGAGCTGACGCAGCGTCTGGATCAATCTCGCATTGTCACGGTGGTGCAAACCGATCGTCGGCTCGTCAAGCACGTAGCACACGCCCACCAGTCCCGAGCCGACCTGCGTGGCCAGTCTGATGCGCTGCGCCTCGCCGCCCGAAAGCGTTCCACTGGCGCGGTCCAGCGTCAGGTAGTCCAGGCCGACGGCCTCAAGGAAACCGAGTCTGGCTCGCAACTCCCGAAGGATCGGTTCGGCGATGGTGGCGTCCGCCGTCGAGAGTGTGATGCCGTCAAGGAAGGTTCTCGCGTCCGTGATCGATCGGCCGCACCACTCAGCGATGTTGGCCGTTCCGCTTTCGCTCGTGATGCCTACGGCAAGGCTCGAGGCGCGCAATCTGGCACCGCCGCACGCATCACAGTGACTGCGGGTCATGAACGTCTGAAGGCGTGTGCGGACGGCGTCGCTTTCGGTGTCGTGATACCGGCGACTGATATTGGGAATCACCCCCTCAAACTTGAATCGCTTGACACCGGCGGCGCTGGCCCCATGCAGCAGGAGACGGCGGTCGCCAGCGGGGAGGTCACTGACGGGTGTTGATCGCGAGTGCCCGGTGTGCTCACAGAAACGCCTGATCTGTCTGGCGTACCAGGTGTTGAGACGTCGGCCGTTCCTTGTCCAGGGCGTGATGCCGCCCTCGCCGAGCCCGGGAGCGTCCACCGGGGCGACCAATCCCTCGTCGAAATCTCGTTTCGAGCCGAGGCCATCGCAGGCAGGGCAAGCGCCTTGGGGGGAGTTGAATGAGAAGTTGCGTGGCTCCAACTCGTTGAGGCTGCACTCTGGATGTTCCGGACAACTCATGCGATCGCTGTACGTCGCGGGCACCCATGTTCCGTCCACGTCTGTCAGGACCCGCACCACGCCGTGTCCGGTTCGAAGCGCGGTTTCGACGGAGTCTGCCAGCCGGCCTCGGGTGTCTTCGCCTCGCACGACGAGGCGGTCGACGACGGCCTCGATGTCGTGCTTTTCATGACGGCCCAGGCTTAGCGGATTCTCGCCGTCCCGCGCCAGTGCTTCTCGAATGTCAATGATCGAACCGTCAACGCTGGCGCGGACAAAGCCATCGGCCTGCAGGTCCAAGAGTACGTCCCGGTGATACCCCTTGCGGCCGGTGATGACGGGGGCGCAGAGGATCATCCGGGTGCCCGGGCGCGACTGCATGAGTCGATCGATGATGATGGAACTGCTGGTCCGCTCGATGGGCCTGCCGCAGACACCCCTGCCGACGCGGGCCCAGCACGTGGGATGGCCGCATCTGGCGTAAAGCAGTCGGAGGTAGTCGTGGATTTCGGTCGTGGTGGCCACGGTGGAGCGGGGGGTATGGCCGCCGCGGCGTTGATGGATGGCGATGGTTGGTGGGAGCCCTTCGATCGACTCGACGTCAGGCTTCCTCGCCTGCTGCAGGAACTGACGTGCGTAGGCCGTCAGGGACTCCATGTACTTCCGCTGGCCTTCGGCGAAAATCGTGTCGAAGGCGAGCGAGGACTTACCTGATCCGGAGACGCCGGTGACAACGACCAACTCGTCTCGTGGAATGGAAATGTCGATCGATCGAAGATTGTGTTCCGACGCCCCGGTGACCACGATCTGTCGCGTTGGGCCGGGCATCACCCGAGATCGCGACGCTGG
This sequence comes from uncultured Isosphaeraceae bacterium, assembly GCA_964417845.1. Taxonomy (GTDB): domain Bacteria; phylum Planctomycetota; class Phycisphaerae; order Phycisphaerales; family SM1A02; genus UBA12567. The sequence goes on along the minus strand of CAYQJN010000030.1, from coordinate 12,121 downwards.
AACAGTGTGATGCCGATGGCCAGCGCTGCTGCGGTGTAAATCAGTCCGTAGACGATCGTTTTGACCAGGTAGTCTGCTGGAATACGAATGCCCTGTGTGACAGCGTCAGAGAGCCACAGCACCTGAAAGTTCGGCAGGATGGCGTAGCCCGCTTTGAGAAGACCCCATCCGAACACCTCGCCGCTCGAAGCCAGATTCATGAGCGGGACTGTGGCCTGATCGATGGTGGAAGCGACCTCACTGCTCTCGCCGCTGGTGCGGTTGATGACGGAGACCACCTCAATCTGTTCGGTGAGTCCGGCCTCCGTGGCGCGGGCGAGCCAATCGGCCTCGAGGCCCCTGATCGCGCGGCCGAAGATCCAGTCCGAGAGCAGTCCGAGGATGAAGAGCCCGATGGTGAGGGCGAGGGTGAGCAGTTGGCCGAGCCGTGTCGAGACTGATACGGCAATGGCCGCCAGCATGACCACGCACGTGCCCAACGCAGCGGCCGCCAGCCAGAGGTTGCCCTTGAAGGAGGCGGCCATCGATCTGGCCGTGAAGTCGGGCTCGAAGTTGAGCGATACCAGATAAGCCACGGCGAGGATCGGGACCGAGAGGAAGACGACCGTGCTTGTGAATGCCATTCCATAGAAGTAGTTGCACCAGAGCGCCGCGGCGATCGAAATCAGGACGCCGCCGACGCCGAAGGCGATGACCGGAACGTGAATTGGGTCGCGGACTGTCTGGAGTACGGCGTGGAGTTCCACCAGCATGAAGACGAGTGTGAGCGACACCACTGCCAGCATCAGCGCGGCTGCCACGCCCAGAAACTTTCCAATCATGAAAACGGGCCGGCCTACCGGCTTGGAAATGACAGTCAGGGCCGTTCGGTTGGAGATTTCGCGGCCCAGCACATTGGTGGCCAGAAACGCGGCCAGCACGGCCCCAGCGAGGAAGACCGTCGCCAGACCGAGGTCGATGAGCATCCGCTGGTCTTCGCCGATGGTGAAGGCTGAGAGCGGATTGCTCAGCACCAGCAGCAATGTGGCGGCTGCCACCACGACCAGCACGATGGGCTGGCGCAGGCTCTCGAAGAAGGTGTTGCGGGCGATGGCGAGCAGTTGAGAGAACATCGGGGGGACATCGTAATCCGTCAACGGGGTCGGGGGGCTGACCAAAGACGAAGGCGAGCCCGTCGCCGTTCGAGCGATCGTGATAATTTGCGCATCCTGGCTGAACCGAGGCCAACCTCGGCTCCGTACTCGGAGGGGCCACTCGTCGGACCACTGCAGGAGACATGAGTACAGGATGAGAGTCGACCACCTGGCCTTTCAAAGAGCGACCAATGTCTCGGCCCTCGGGTTCGTGCTTCAGGCGGCCTTCGGCACCGTACTTCTGGTGCTGGGGCTCTCGATGGACGATACGGCGACCGTTGTGGCTTCCGCCTGGGCCCTTGTCGGCCTGGTGGTCTGGGTTGGTCTGCTGATCGTCTTCCACCAGCACCGCCAGGAGCGACTGGAAGCCCTTGAGACCGACGAGCTGCTGCAGACTTCTGGTGAGACCGCCATGTTTGAGGGCGGAAGCGGCGTGGCGGCCCGAAGGCTCCGGCTGATCTACCGCTGGGTTCTTCCCGGCTTCAGCCTCCTCATGGCTGTGGCGCTGGTCGTCAGCGGCTGGCTGGTCGTGGGCTTCATGAACGAAGCTCGGGCGGGCGTCTCGGATGTTGAATTCATGCTGACCGTGCATAGGGGCTGGCTGATCGCCGTGTCCCTGTCATTTGCCGTGGTGAGTTTTATCTTCTCCAGATTCCTGGCGGGCATGGCCGAATTCCCTGCGTGGAAGAATCTCCGCGCGGGGGCCGGGGTCATGGTCGGCAATGCGCTGGTGATGCTCGCCGTGGCCGTCGGTGTGGCTTTTCGCTTCTTCGAGTTGCCCGGGGTCATCGAGGGTGTGGCCTGGGGCCTGGCCATCTTCATGTTCCTGGTGGCCGCCGAGGTTGTGCTGGCGATCGTGCTCAACGTGTATCGCCCGAGAACCGCAGGCGAGTATCCGCGAGCCGGTTTTGACTCGCGTGGCCTGAGCCTTCTCTCTCGCCCTGACTCATTCGTTCGATCGCTCAATGAGGCGGTCAACTATCAGTTTGGTTTCGATATCACCAGCTCGTGGGGCTATCAACTCATCCTGCGTAGTGGAGTCTGGCTGGCTGGCCTGAGTCTGCTCTCGCTTCTGGCGATGAGTATGTTCGTCGTGGTCGATGGCCGTGAAGAGGGCCTTCGGCTTCGCGGCGGCGACATCGTCGAAACGGCCGCCGGTGAGGTGCAACCGCCGGGGGCGTTCTGGAAGTGGCCGTGGCCTTTGGAGTACGCATCGCTCTTCAACGTCACTGAAGTGCGAACACTTCCGGTGACGCCTGCCGAAGCAGAAATGTCGCGGTACGACAACTGGACCAAAGTCTCCAAGCTCGAGGGTGCCGCGAAGGATGCCGAGTTCATCGTGCGGCCGAGCCAACTCGGCGAGAAGGAGACGCAGGCGTTGATGGCGGATCTTGCCGCTGCTGACATTGAAGGTGCCAGTGATGATCGGTGGGCGATCATTCGCGCCCGCCTGATTCTCGGATGGCGTGTTCGGTCAGCCTCCGAAGCGGGTGGCGGGCTTCTTCAGTACCTCGACTTCGGCAGCACCGAACGGGCCCGTCGTCAGAAGCTCACGGACAGGGAACGCATGCTCAGGGCCATCGCCTACGGTGAGGCCACCCGCACCTTTGCCACCATGAATCTGGACGAGGTGTTGACCACCAGGCGTGGTGATCTGAGCGCGATGCTTGCTGCGGCGGTACAGAAGAAACTGGATGCGCTCGATGCGGGCATTGAGGTGGTCTCTGTGGATGTGCCCATGGTGTCGCCGCCCGAGAAGGCCGTTCGCGCATTCGAAGACCTGCCCGTGGCGCTGCAGCAGGCAGATCGTACGGTGGCCCGTGCTGAACGCTCCAGGACGACGACGCTGACATCGACGGTAGGCGACTCGCGATTTGTTGATGAGGTTGTGCAGGCGGTGGATGCGGTGGATGAGTTGCGGCACCAGTTGGAGAAGGCCAGCGATGATGAGCGGGCCCAGATGCAGCAGCAGCTTGATGAGGCCGTCGCGACCGCCGAAGCGCTGATCCGCAAGGGGGGTGGCGCCGCGTATCAGTTGATCGCTGCGGCCGAACGCGCCCGGTGGGTCGATCTGCTGGGCAAGCAGGGGCAGGCCACACGCGTTCGAGGCCAGCAGGCGGCCTGGGCGGCCGCGCCCGAGCTCTTCAAACAGCGGTCGATCATGCAGTTATATGGCCGGTATCTCCCACCCATGCGCAAGTACGTCATGGGGGTTGATCCGGAACGATTGGATCTGAACATCGAACTTCGCGAACTGGCGACACCCAACACCGTCTTCTCGGAGTCGCTTCTCAAAGAAGGCGAAGGTGAGGAAGAGTGACCATGAAGAAGTTGAGCGCCATTATTGTCGGGCTCGTGATTCTCGCCGTGCTGGTGGTCTTCAGCATGACGTTCACGGTGTCCTACAACCAGGTGGCTATCCAGAGCCGATTCGGAAAGGTTGACGAGTCGAGCATTGTGCGAGATCCCGGGTTGCACTTCCGATTGCCATTCTTTGCAGACGCGGTGCACTTGTATGACACGCGACTGCAGATTCTCGAGTCTCCGCTTGAGAATGTTCAGACCAGAGATGGTCAGCAGATCGTGGTCCGCGGCTTCTTGCTCTGGCGAGTGGACCGCGAGGGCGACGGTCCCCTGAAGTTCTATCAGGCCTATCCCGATCTGGCGGCGGCGCGCGACGCACTTCGAACGCAGTTGCGGGATGCGATGACGAGCATTTCTGAATTCAGTTTCGCGGAACTCCTCGGTGACGGGAGCAGATTGGAAGAGGCCGAACAGGCCATTCTTGACCGCATGTCTCAGGTGGTGGCCGAAGGGGTGGACCCTGTGACGATCGGCGTCAGTCGGATTGCATTCAAGGAGTCCACTACCAGCGAGGTCGTGCAGCGGATGCAGGCCCGCCGTGACACGCTGGCCGATAGCGAGAGGGCTCGTGGATCGGCCGAGGCTGAGCGCATTCGATCCAGCGCCAATGGTGCTGCCGAGAAGATCATCGCGTTCGCAGGGCAACGGGCACAGGAGATTCGCACCGAAGGGGAGGAACTGGCGGCGCGATATCTCGCGGAGATGGGCGAAGACGAGGAGCTCGCCATCTTCCTGCTCTGGCTTGATGCGCTGGAGAAATCGCTGTCGGAGAATACGACCTATGTCATTGACGCCGCGGCGGAGCCGTGGCACCTGCTCGAAGCGGATTCGGCCGCCCAGGCGCTCCCGAAGGACGCAGAGGGTGGCGGTCGATGAACCAGCAGCACCCCGATCACGCAGAAAAGCCCCGCCATCGGCAGGCCTCGGCCCGCCTGGAAGTTCAGGGGACCGTCGGTGATGCCGCACAATTGCGGGAGGCGATGGATCCGGCCAACCGTTCCTTGGCTGATGCGCTTCAACTGAGTTTTCGGCTGCTTCAGGCCGCGATTCTGGTGCTCTTTGTGCTCTTCCTGTTCTCAGGATTCAAGACGGTCGAAACCAGCCAGAGCGGTGTAGCCACCGTATGGGGCAAGATCGAGGACACAGAAGGACTGTCGCCAGGCTTGCAGATGAACTGGCCGCCGCCGATCGGCGAGTTTGTGCTCTTCCAGGCCGACGGGCGAGTGGTTGATGATGGCCGCGCCTTCGCGACTCAGGGTGTTGGAGTGGTGGGCCATGAGCGGGAAGTCAGGCAGGCCAAGGCCACGGACCGCATCAAGCCGGATCGAGAGGGGCAGGGCTCCTTCCTGACCAGCGGAGGCGAGATCGGGCACATCCAGACGGAAGCCCGGTATGAGATCATCGATCCGCGGCGATTTCTGGAGCGCGTGGCGGATGACTCGGCCGACCTCCTGGTCAGGTTGGCACTCCAGCGGGCCACGGTTGCGGTGGCCGCCGATCACACGCTTGCGGACCTTCGCACGACCCTTTCGGCCGACAGCCTTCGTGAGATGCTTCGAACGCGCGCGCAGGCCACCTTGGATCAGGCGGATTCGGGGATTCGAATCGCTGAAGTGAATCTGGAAACGGAGCCACAGCCGCCGCTCTATCTGCAGAAGTCTTTTGAGGATTTCTCCAAGGTGAGGCAGTCAGTGGAGCGTGACGTGGAAGCGGCGAGGCTCGGGGCGCAGGAAGCGCTTATTGCCGTGGCTGGCGAACACTACGGCGAACTCGAGACGCTTGTGGATGAGTATGAAGAGGTGTGGCAGGATGACGCCCAGCGGGAGGATGTCCTGCGCCGGGTTGACGAGCTTCTGGCGAGCGGCCGCATCAGTGGCGAAGTGTTTCGCGGAGTCAGCGCCGCAAGGCGGTATCGGTCTGAGATTGAACGGACGATTGGAAGTGAGGCGAGGCGGTTTTCGGGGTTGCGAGCAGAGTGGGAAGCGCACCCGGATCTCGTCGTGGCGCACAGGCTTCTGGACGTCCGCGGTCGCGTCATGAGTAATCCGAGTGCTGAACTTGTGTATGTTCCGGTCGGACTTGGGTCGCTACGGCTGGACATCTCCGGATTGCAACACATTCGTGACGCGCGGCGGCGACGTGATATGGATCGGCGGGAAGATGACACGTGGGGCCAGAAGGTCGGCTCGGCCGTCGGCATGTATCAGGACATCTCTGAATTGAAGGGTGACAAGGCAGCGCGGCAACTCGTGATCGACGAGCAGGGCCGCCTGCGTGGTCGCCGGGAGGATCGCTGAGGTATGCGGCACTCGGACCGAGGTGCACCCATTGTCGAAGCGCGTGGTCTGACGCGTGCCTTTCGAGACTTCTGGATGAGAACGCGGGCGCTGGCCGTCGATCGAATCGACCTTGACGTCCGATCCGGCGAGATCTTCGGATTGCTCGGCCCGAATGGCTCGGGCAAGAGTACGACGATCAAAATGATTCTCGGTCTGCTTCGTCCGACGGCAGGTCGGCTGGCCGTGTTCGGAAGGCCGCCGACGGATGTGGCGGTCAAGAAGTACATCGGTTTTCTTCCTGAAGAAACGTATCTGTATCGGTATCTCACACCGTTGGAGACGCTGGACTACTACGGGCGGCTGTTTGGATTGCGCCGGGCCGATCGCCTGCGGCGCGCCGAGCAGTTGCTGGATATGGTCGGGCTCTCAGGCGTGGCGCACCGCCGGGTTGGTGAGTTCTCCAAGGGAATGATGCGGCGGATCGGGCTGGCTCAGGCACTGATCAACGACCCCGAGTTGTTGATTCTCGATGAACCGACGTCCGGGCTTGACCCGATCGGCACACGCCAGGTGAAGGAGCTCATTCTGGACCTCCGTCAACGCGGTAAGACCATCATTCTGAGTTCACACCTGTTGGGAGACGTTCAGGATGTCTGCGACCGCATGGTGATGTTGTATGGCGGGCGCATCCACGCCGAGGGGACGGTCGACTCGCTCTTGCAGGACACGGAACGCACCGTCATCCGAACTGGCCGGCTTGATCAGTCGACGATCGACCGAATCGAGGCAGTGCTCCGCGACTCTGGAGATGCCATCGAGCAGGTTGAGAGCCCCCGGCAGCGGCTGGAGGATCTCTTCATGGAGATCGTGGAGCAGGCTCAGGCCGCGAAGGCAGCGACCTCCGGTGCCACCGAGGGTGGCGAGACGGCCGCCTTCCTGAAGGAGCCCGCGGAGGGCGCGGGTCTGCTGGAGCAACTGGCAACCCCGGAGGAGCCCGCCGCCGTGGCTCGCGTGCTCCGAGATGAACCCGAAGCGGAAGTGGAAGGGGCCCGTGAAGATGTTCTGGACCGGTTGACGCAGGACACGCCGCCGCCGCGGCAGGCCGCTCGCGTGGCGCCTCCCCCCGTGGATCCTCAGGTCGATCAGTCGATCATCGAAGGACTCCTCACGAACTCCTCCGAAGAGGACTCGGAGCGACCGAAGGAATGAGCGTCGTCTCCGCGTCCATCAGACGTCTGGACTCAGTGCAGCGGCACCGGCTGTTTCGAATTTTTGCCTCGCTGCTCGTGGTCGCCGCGGCCGCGGGGTTCTTTGGAACGATCATCGGGATTCGCGTTTCCTGGGATCATGACGCTGCGATCATCACCGAGGCCATGACCAGTGACGAGGCCGATCGGTACGGCCTGCTTCTTCGGACCGAGGGAGCCGCTGTGATCGAGGGGACCACCTACTCGGGCCCTCAGGCGGTCATGGAGACCATGATTGATGAAGACGGCCAGCCGCTGGACGTTCAGCGGATCGTCTTCGTACTGCTTCGTGACGCCATTCCAGGGTGGGCGCCCAGCTGGCTCCTCCTTGAGACGGAACTTTCGTGGTTGTTGATGACGATCACGATCATCATCGGTGTTGCCGTGATCTGGTCAGGGTTGGTGCTCCGCGTCGCTGGGCTGCTGGCTGCGGGCGGCGTGTGTTCGCTGGTGGCCTGGGCACTCGGTTGGGACCGGTGGATTGCCGTGCCAGTGGTGATCACGTTGCTTCTCTCAACCTACTTCATCGTGATCAGGTGTCTTCAGACAGCGTTGGCAGGGCGGCAGGGCTGGATGGCTGTGGCACATACCCTGCTCTGCGAAGTCACGAGAACCCGTCTGGCGCTTGGCTTTGTGGTAGTCCTGCTGATGGCGTTGCCATTGTTGCCACTGACTCTTGATGAAGCCGCACCGATCGATCAGTTGGTGCAGGCCTATCTCGCCCGCAGCCTTGACCTCGCCTTCGCCATGGCGGCGATTCTGGTCTTGATGATCGGGTGCAGCTCAATCAGCTTCGACATTCGCGACAGACACATCTGGCACCTGGTGACAAAGCCTCTTGCCCGCGTGCAGTACCTCTTCGGAAAGTGGGTCGGCGTGGTGTTGCTCGGGTCGACGCTGATGCTCATCGCCGGTGCCTGGTCCTACGGGTACGTTCGGTACCTCGACTCAACCAACATTCCTCGCACCGAAGCCCAGTTTGAAGCCAAGGAGGCGCTCAAGGACGACGTGCTGGTTGCGGCAACCAGCCGGTATCCCGTGTACGAAGAACTGAGCTTTGAAGATATCAGGGGTCGCGTGGACGAGATCATTCTCGAAGACCCGTCCTATCGAGACTACGTCGATGGTGAAGTGCCCGTTGGCGTTCGTCGCCTGCTGCACCGACGCGTGCATGACGAGTTTGATCAGGCCCGCAGGCGAGTGGCGAGCAACCTCGATCGATCGCGTCCGCCCTGGCTTGTGATTCACTTCGAGGGCCTGTCGGAAGCGAAGAAGATCGGGCGTCCGCTTCGACTGGGATTCCGTCTTCTCGGAGGCACTTCGGATGAGCACGACCGTCGGCTGGTTGGATTCTCGCTGGGCGAAGATCGCGGCGAGGGCGTCATCGGCGCGTTCATTCCCACAGTGCCACAGCATGTCGATGTTCCAGCCGGTGCGATTTCGGATGACGGTACGCTGGATGTGAGTATCGTGAATCTGACTCACATGTCGCCCCCCTCGGGCAACGACTGGCTTGGCCCCGTGAACCTTGAAGCCATCGCCATGAGCCCCGGTGACATGGAGCCATTTGAGCTCTTCTGGGTCGCGGATGAGCTCGAGATCGCCTATCAGGATGGGACCTTTGGCAACAACTTCCTGCGCGGTCTGGTCATGTTGATTCTCAAACTGGCGATTCTCGGCGCCATCGCATGTGGTGCTGCCTCGCTGCTCAGTTTCCCCGTTGCGGCCCTGATGGTCTTCACCGTGTATGCGGCGGCGAGCATTGCCCCGTGGCTCGCCACGACACTGCCGGCCTATGGGAGCGGTCCGGAGGCGGGAGAGGGCGTCGGCGCCGTGATTCAGCAGTCGGTTCAGTGGATCATTCGAACCGTTGCCGGGGGAATGGTGTACCTCTTCAGGGCCTTCGGCGAGTTGCAGCCGGTGGGCAAACTGGTCGAGGGCCGACTGATCACCTGGTCCAATCTCGGCAATGCACTGCTGATGCTCGTGACGTGGGGCGGCGGCGGGCTGTTGGCGGGATGGGCCATCCTCACACGCCGACAGTTGGCAATCTACAGCGGTGAACAATAGGGGCACTCGGGACTGATGCTTCGAGACAGGGTCATTCAGGGAGGTGCCGTCGCATTCGCAGTCGTGGGGCTGGGAGTGGGGGGTGCCATGCTTCCGGGGATCACGAAGCAGGCGGCGACCAACAACCTTCGGTATACGGATGTGTCGGTTGAGAATGCCCCGCCTATTGTCGCGCTCGGCACGGCGATTGGAGCGCTGCGCGGGTTGGTGGTCGACTACCTGTGGATCAAGGCCAACCTGATGCAGGAGCAGGGTCGGTACTACGACATGCTCGAAGATGCTCGGTTGATTACGAAGCTGCAGCCCCGCTTTCCGCAGGTCTGGATCTTCCATGGCCACAACATGGCCTACAACATCTCCGCCATGACCAACACGCCCGAGGAGCGATGGGACTGGGTCGACAAGGGCGTAAGGCTGATTCGAGAAGAGGGGCTGAGGTACAACCCAAACGAACAGCTGCTGTACAAGGATCTGGCATTCTGGCTCGGGCACAAAATCGAAGATGTTTCCGACGATGCCCACCCGTACTACAAGCGTGAGTTTGCTCGCGAGTTCCATGAGTTGCTGGGGGAGCCTCCCATTGACTGGGATGCTCGGACCGAGTGGATCCGAGAGATTGCTGATGCGCCGCCAACCATCGAAGCCGCGTTGGCCCGCACGCCGAAACTGAAGGAACTGCTTGATCACCTGCAGACCGAGTTGAAGCCATTCATCGAGTCTGAGGAACTTGAGTTGGATGCCAGGTTCCTGCAGCGAATGGCGTGGTGGGACGCCATCAGGTCGCAATCATGGGTGGCCCAGAAGGTGGATGCCCAGTCCATGCTCAGCGAGGAGGATCGGGGCCTCTTCAACGTGCTTGATGAACTGCGGGAGGACGAGGAGCTTCAGGAGGCGTGGGATGTGCTTCTGGCGCACCTGAGGCACAAGACGCTCGTCGAGGACTACAACATGAAGCCCGCGAAAATGTACGAGTACACGCGGGATCTCGGGCCGCTTGATTGGCGCCATCCACAGGCACACGCCCTGTACTTTGCGAGGCTTGGCGCGGAACAGGGGAACCACCGGGTCGAGAATATTGATATCCACAACGCGATCAACATCGATCGCCAGCAGTTGCATTCGTTGCAGGACCTGGCGCGGTCGGGACGCATCACGTACGACCCGTTCTCTCCGACGATTCCAGGCCGTTTCCCCGAACCCCGATACATCGACACGATCGACCGGATGTTCGAAGAGCTCTACATCAAGTACATCGATGCGCGTGGTGCGGGCGGCGAGACCTTCATGCCGTTTATGGAGAACTTCATGTCCTCGGCCGTTCGGGAGGCATACCGGGAAGGTGAAATGGATCGTGCCAGAGCGATGCTTGATCGGCTCGATGCGCTGTTTGGTCGGGGGGCCAGCCCACCGAATCACAAGTACGGTGAGGATCTGGATGTCTTCGTGCTGCACCAGACAATGGACGAGTACGATCGTCAGCCTCACCTGGCGCCCAGCGATGTGGTGGCCTCGCTGCGGTACGCGTTCCGGGTGGGAGTCGGGCAGCGGAGACCCGAGGTCTATCGAGAGGCACTGAAGTTCGCCAACGATGTGACCAATCACTTCCGGACCCATGAGAATCTGGACTACGTCACCAAACTTGGAACGGCCCGCATGCGGGATCTGGTGGCGGTCCTTGGACAGTCGGCCGAAATCGCCTTCGTCCAGGTGATGACCGACCCCTCGATTCCATTGGATGAACGGATTCAGATCTGGGCCCAGATCGACGAACTTGAACCCGAGATGCGACTTCGGACGTCGGATCGCATCCGTCCGTTTGTGGCTCAGGAACTGGCGTACGGACCTCTCGCGGACAAGGTGACGGTGGACGAACTGCTGCCCGAGCCCGCTGGCATTGAGGCCTACCGCGCCGCGCTGGCAGAACGCACGGCGCAGCAGATCGAGGATGTGGACGCGCACAAAGCCGTCGACGTCAACCGCAAGTAACAGCCCTGCGGCAGCGCCTTACGCCTCTCGAACCGGATTCCGGATCGCCCCGATCCCGTCGATCTCAACCTGAATTACATCGCCGCACTTGAGAAAGCGTGGGGGCGTGCGGGCGGCACCGACGCCCCCGGGTGTCCCGGTGAGGATGATGGTTCCGGCCAACAGTGTCATGCCTCGGGAGAGTTCGCAGATCAGATCGGCGGGGGTGAAGCACATCTCGGTCAGGGAGGCGTTCTGCATGACCTCGCCATTGAGTGTCGTCTTCAGACGGAGGGACGAAAGATCCTGAACCTGCTCGCGTGGGACCGGCATGCTCATCGGGCAGAAGGTGTCGAAACTCTTGCCCCGGATCCACTGCCCGCCGGAGCCCTTCTTCTGCCACCACCTGGCGCTCACATCGTTGGCCACTGCCCATCCGGCCACGGTGAGAATCGCGTCCTGTCGAGGGACATCGCGGCAATCCTGGCCGATGATGACTGCCAGTTCACCTTCGAAGTCAACCTGCGGTCCGTGTTCTCTGCAAATGGGTGGAATCACAATCGTGTCTTCCGGTCCCGCAATCGAAGCTGGGTTCTTCATGAAAACCGTTGGCCGGTCTGGCGGTTCAGCCTGCATTTCAGCAGCGTGGTCGGCGTAATTGCGTCCGATGCAAATGATGGCGGGTGGAGGTGTGATCACGCGGATTCCTCCGGGACCGGGTCCCAGCCGGCGCCGCCCCAGGGGTGACACCTTGCCAGGCGACGCATCGCCAGCCGGCCGCCTCGCCAGGCACCATGCCGTGTGATCGCCTCGGCGGCATAGCAGGAGCAGGTCGGTTGAAAGCGGCAATGTCTGCCGACCAGTGGACTCAGCGTGGCCTGGTACACCCGGATCACAAGCAGCATGATTCGTGCAGGGAGCGAGATGCGTCTCATGATCGCGGCCACCCTGCTGCATCCCTGACCGCTTGATCGAGCCACCGCACATAGGCATCGGCGGCGGCACACTCATGGGGCTTGACGACGACCACCACATCGACGCCACCCTCCCAGGATCGGCGGCA